>CAZFBN010000023.1:0-49537 GCA_964517145.1 uncultured Saprospiraceae bacterium | reverse complement strand
GTGCGTTTACTTGCTATTAGATGTGGAAAAACTTAATTTTTAACAGCTTCTAAGCGCCCCTTTTAAAAAAAGACGCTATTCTTTTGTTAAAAACGTTATATTCTCTACTTTTAATCGAATAAAGCGAATCACTTTCATGAGAATTTTCCTCTTAACCCTGCTTTTCATTGCCAATGCCTTGTTTGCTCGCTGGTACTACGTGTGCAAAGTGCAGCAAATGTGCGGCGAAGCGCTGGTGACGCAGGAAGATGCCCGCCTGAAAACCTTGCGCCTCCTGCAGGGTGACACGGTGTTGCTACAAGGGTACGATCAATTTAAATTTGACAGCGCGAGCGTACTGCCTGATGTCAATCAAAATAATACGCAGTTTTTAGATACCGTTGCGGGCTATTTGAAATTATTTCCAGAAAAAAACTTGACCATTACAGGCTGGTATCGCCCTGGCATTGACACCTTGCCGCCGGGGAGCTATTATGAAAATATTGGAGTAGCGCGTGCCAATACACTGCGCAGTTTGTTGATGAAACGCGGTATTGCCGAGGAACGTATTTCATTGGATTATAGTCAAAGTCAGGATTCTTTGTTGCAGGAACCTTTGACTTTTGGTGTGTTTTTGCCCTCGACAACGCCTACTGAGTTTGAAATTACGCAGTTTTCTTTTACCAATATGACTTTTTCGGATGCTAATTTTGAATTTGATTCGGATGTTTTTAAACCTGGTGATGCTTTCAAATTATACGCGGATTCGGTCAAAACGTATTTGAACATCAATCCTGAAAAAGAAATGACCATCATCGGGCATACAGATAACATTGGACCTGATAATTATAATAAAAACCTGGGCTTGCGTCGTGCGCAAAGTGCCCGTACTTATTTTAAAAATTTGGGTGTCACCACCAAAATTAACGTTGCCTCGCAAGGTGAGAAGCGCCCTGCGGCTAGCAATGAATCGGATGAAGGCAGACAGAAAAATCGGCGGGTCAACTTTGTGTTAGAATGAGCAACATTTTTTTATTAAATAATTTTTACAAGTGTAATTGATTTTGAGTGTAGCGTTTAAACCAAAAGAATATGAATTTTGATCAATTTTTTTCCAATTTCACCACTCCTGATAGTATCGCTTTGCTGATTTTGTGGGTGTTGGCATTTTTATTTGGTATTTTATTAGGCTCTGCGCTGCGAGGTAGTACCATTCGTCGTATGCGTAAAGAGCTGGAAACCAAGCAAAACGAACTCGCTACGACTCAGGGTGAAGTGACGCGCCTCACCGACGAACTCCATTTGCGCGAAGCGGATTTGCGTAAAGCGCAGTTTGAAGTGGAGGAGCAACGCTCAAAAGCTGCGCGTGTAGCAGATGAAAAAACCAAACTGTACAACGAAATCTATACTTTGACCAATGAGGTTGAAAATTTGCGCAAACAACCCGTTGCTACCACCGACGATACTGTGATAATGGATTTGAATGCGACCATCGAGCGCTTAAATGCGGAACTTGTTGCCTTGCAAACGCACAATCAAGCATTGGAAGCGGAATTAGCGCAATTGCGCGACATGCCGGTAGTGACGGCGACGCTAGAGCCCGAATCTCAAGCGCAACCCTTTGATTACCTGGCGGATTTTCAAAGTACGCAGAATGCCTTGCGGGCGCGCCTCGAGGTCATGGAGGAAAAACTTAATCGGCTGGTAACAGAAAATGACCAGTTGCGCACCGAAATGCAGTCGTTTAAAACGGTGGAAACCTCGCCCGTTCAGATGGAACGGTCTTTGGCAATGGCTGCGCCGATGGTAGAAGCGGAGCCTGTTTGGAACCTGGGAGCCAGCGAGCCCCCTCGTCAAAACATTGTGCCGACCGATACTATTCAACGCGACGATCTGACCCGGATTGACGGCATTGGTCCTTTTTTGGAAAAGCAATTGAATGACGTTGGTATTTACACTTATGAACAAATTGCACGTTGGGATGGGGCTGATATTCATCAGGTTACGCAGCAAATTCGCTACTTTCCAGGGCGCATCGAACGCGAAAACTGGGTCGGGCAAGCCCTGAATCTTGCGCAGCAAGACAATCAGGTATCCAATCCAAATTCATATGATACTGCTTTGAATACCAATGCGTTGTATCCTGCTGACCATACTGATTTGACCGTCATTGAAGGCATTGGTCCACGCATAGAAGCTTTGCTGCGCGAAGCAGGCATCAACACTTGGGATGACCTTGCCGAAGCTGATCTGGACCAATTGAGTAACTTGCTGGATGCCAATAATTTACAATTTCATAATCCTTCTACCTGGACAGCGCAGGCGCGCCTCGCGGCGGGCGGGCATTGGGAATTGCTAAAAGAATACCAGGAACAACTCAAGGGTGGAAGGGACGCTTCGTAAATGGATTGTAAAAATATTCTTTTGTATTTTAAATTTTAGCTGCTTAAATTAAAAACCTGATCTTCGGCGATTACAAAGATTTGATCGTCCTTTTTAGGTTGAATTTCAGCCGTGCCGGTAAAGGCGCCAAAAGCTGGCAGAATGCCTTGATTTTCAGAAAAATAGAAGCAGGGTAATCGCAATTTCTGCCGCCCGTTGCCGCGCAAGCACACACTGGGATGGAGGTGTCCGCAAAGGTTGTAATAATGCGCAGGAATAACGGCTAAAGGATGATGCGAAAAGATAAATGGTTCGATGGTTAAAACGGGCGGATGTAAAAAAAGTCGGGCGGATATATAATGTTCTGTAAATAAAATATCATGGTTGCCCGGCACTAGTTCAAACCGCACCTGTGAAAATTGCGCGGTCAGGTGGCAAAAATCGTTCCATTCTTCATTCCAATCGCTGTGAAACAAATCACCTAGAAAAACCACTCGTTGTGGTTGAAAATCAAGCAGTAAACTGATTAATTTGTCCCAATTGACGTCGCTCAACTCGCGTGGCATGGGAATACCGTGTTTTCGAAAATGCGTCGCTTTTCCTAAGTGTAAATCACTGATTATGAGTAAGTTTTCACGATGCCAATACAAAGCTCGCGAAGGATGCAAGTGTAAAAGCTCTCCAAATAGATGGGTCTCGGTAATGGTCATTTTTGATGGATGTTTGCTGATAACATTTGAATAGCCAGACAGTTCATTGTTCACAGCCTGAAGGCTGTGAAACGAGAGGCAGCATAAATGCTGCACTACGCCAAAATGTGTTAATCTTTTATTAATCGTTCATTCAACGGCGCTTGCATGCGCAGAACCACCTTATTTTTGCAAGCAATTGATAAACAAACAAATTAAGGTGATGAAATTATTATTGATTTTTGGGATGGTAACAATGCTGACGGGTACGATTGTAGCGCAAGGAAATCCGGTAAATTGGAATTTTAAAGCAAAAAAAGTATCGGACACCGAATATGATTTGGTGTTGACGGCGGAGGTAAAGAAGGGCTGGTTTATCTATTCGCAGTATTTGGAAAGCGACGAAGGTCCGGTGGCGACGACCATTTCTTTTATCGAAAATGATGCCTTCGAGTTAATCGGCGAAACCAAAGAAGAGGGGCACAAAAAAGAAGGCTTTGACGATATTTTTGGTATGAATTTGATCAAATTTAGCGACGAAGTGACTTTCACTCAACGCATTAAATTAAAAAAGAAAATACAAAGTGTCAGCGGTTCTTTAGATTTTATGACTTGCGACGATGAGCGCTGTTTGCCACCAATGACCGTGGAGTTTGCAATAAAATTGTAGTGCAGCATTTATGCTGCCTTTCGTTCCACAGGCTTTAGCCTGTTAAAAAGTTATTTAAGTGATCTTTAACACTGATTGGCACTTTCAAACGAAACATTTTTGCACTCAAATCAGTAAATTTCTATATCTCCGAACCCTGAACATGGCAATATTATGAAGCAGATCAGAAAAATGTGGTTTTTTTTCCTCTTCCTGGCGCTGAGCTTTGGGCTACAGGCGCAGATTTTGAATCCAGTTAGCTGGACTACCTCTTACAAACAAGTGAACGACGAAGAATTCGACCTGATATTCACCGCCAACATTGACGAGGGTTGGACGATTTATTCGCAATACCTAGAAAGCGACGAAGGTCCCATTGCCACCAGTTTTCATTTTGACAAAGGCGATCATTTTGAATTGGTCGGCAAAAATAAAGAGTCAGGCACTATCAAAAAGGCATATGACAATACTTTTGGCATGAACCTGACCAAAATTTTTAAAAAAGGCATTTTTACGCAGCGCGTGCGCGTGAAGGATTGGAGTAAACCGATTGTAGGCTACCTCGAATTTATGACCTGCGACGATGAGCGTTGCTTGCCGCCAACAGAAGAAGAATTCGCGTTTCAATTGGAGGCAAAAGCGAAACAAACTACAAGCACCGCTGCACCAAAAACGCCTACACCCGTAAACTCCGCAGAAAAAGCGGCTGATAATGCAGCGGCGCTTCCGCAATCGACTGAAAATCAACCACTCATCGCGCCTTCCGCTACTGCCAAGAGTGGCATTTTGGAGCCGGTAAGCTGGACAGGTGAGGTGCGCAAAATCAGCGATTCCGAATTTGAATTGGTTTATACAGCCAAATTACAAGATGGCTGGTACATTTATTCTCAATTTTTGAACGAGGGCGGTCCCATTCCCACCGAATTTATCCTTACCGAAAAGGATAAAATTGAGGTCATTGGTAAAAATAAAGAAACAGGAGCAGAGCGCATCGAAGGCTTTGACGATATTTTTAATATGAAGGTGGTAAAATTTAAAAAAGAAGCCATCTTTACACAGCGTGTAAAAGTTGCTGATAATAAGCAAGTTATAAATGGATTGGTGAGTTATATGAGTTGCAATGAAGAAAGCTGCATTCCATTTGAAGAGCCATTGAACATTGATTTTGCAAATTTAAAACTGAGTATTGGCGACGAAGAGGAGATGGCTACTGTTCCGACTGCTCCATCTGAATCAGGTATTTTTCCAATCTCAAAACCTGACCTGACCAATCCTATTGCGACCTGCGGCGAGGAAGCCATTGCCTCGGAAGGTAAAAGCTACTGGTCGATCTTTTTGCTGGGGTTTATCGGCGGCTTGTTGGCGCTGCTGACGCCTTGCGTATTCCCGATGATTCCTTTGACGGTGAGCTTTTTTACCAAAAGTAGCAAGGATCGCCGCAAAGGCATTATGAATGCTACGCTGTACGGCTTTTTTATCTTTTCAGTGTACATGTTGTTAAGTATTCCATTTCACCTGATGGACAATTTGAATCCTGATATTTTAAATGATCTTTCGACCAATGTTTGGCTGAATGTCGCATTTTTTGTCATCTTTTTATTTTTCGCGTTTTCTTTCTTTGGTTACTACGAATTGACCTTGCCCAGCAGTTGGGTCAACAAAACCAGCTCTGCAGAGGGCATTGGC
Source organism: uncultured Saprospiraceae bacterium (assembly GCA_964517145.1). GTDB lineage: Bacteria > Bacteroidota > Bacteroidia > Chitinophagales > Saprospiraceae > JADJNW01. Next base: position 44,152 of record CAZFBN010000023.1, on the reverse strand, counting down.
GGCATCATTGGCATCTTTTTTATGGCGCTCACACTGGCGTTGGTATCATTTTCCTGCACAGGTCCGATTTTGGGTGCCTTGCTCGCGGGCGCACTCACCTCTGACGGCGGCGCATGGCAGTTGACGGCAGGCATGGGGGGCTTTGGGATGGCTTTGGCGCTGCCGTTTGCATTATTTGCGCTCTTCCCTGGCTGGATGAATACGTTGCCAAAATCGGGCGGCTGGTTGAATGTAGTGAAAGTAGTGTTAGGTTTCATAGAATTGGCATTGGCACTCAAGTTTTTATCAAATGCCGACTTGGTAAAACACTGGGAAATTTTAAAAATTGAACCCTTCCTTGGCGCGTGGATTTTAATCTCCATCGGTTTAGCATTATATTTATTTGGTGTAATAAAATTTCCGCATGATTCGCCAATTAAAAAGTTATCTATTACACGTATTGTGTTAGGATTAACTTCTATTGGCTTTGCTATTTATTTAGCCACCGGTTTTATTTACGATGAAAAATTGAATTCTTATCGACCATTAAAGCTATTAAGTGGACTCGCGCCGCCTGCTACGTATAGCTGGTTTTTTGAAGGCGATTGCCCGCAAAATTTGAACTGTTTCAAGGATTTGAGTCAGGGGTTGGCGTATGCAAAAGAAGTTGGAAAGCCTGTCATGATTGACTTTACGGGACATGCTTGTGTGAATTGCCGTAAAATGGAGGAGCACGTTTGGCCCGAACCCAAAGTCTATAATATGTTGAAAGATGATTATGTGTTAATTTCATTGTACGTAGATGAAAAAATTGATTTGCCTGAAAATGAGCAAGTTGAAGTACAAAAAGCAACCGGTGGCACCCGCAAGTTGCGCAATGTAGGGCATAAGTGGTCGCATTTTCAAACTGAGTTTTTCAATACCAATACCCAGCCTTATTACGTACTTTTATCACCTGATGGAAAATTATTAAACCATCCGGTTGGATTTACGCCAGAAGAGCAGGAATATGTCAATTTTTTAGAATGTGGTTTGGAAGCATATGAACAGCTCACACAAGGAAAACAAGTTGAAAATCCGGCACTTGGAGCTAATTAAAATTTAAAATATGAAATATGAGATGTGAAAATGACACATCTCATATTTCAAACAAGTCCTTTAGACGCTCTTTCGCGAGGTTCTTTAATCTTGCAGCCACTTCCATCAGGTTTTCGCCAAAAGCAAAAATCCCTTCGGAATGTCCTTCCATTACAAACATTTTATTATGATGTCGAAGATCAGTATGATGTAATAATTCTACAATAGAATACGCCATTTCCGGCGAGCCATAGGTAGCGCTGGCGTCAGTGGTAGGAATTTGATGTAATAACTGTTGCCATAATTCAGCATGATGTACATGAATCACCGCATTCACTTCCGGGCAATGTTGATAAATGACGGCATGGCTCATCGTTTCGGAAGAGGCAATAATTGGACCTTCGCACCAGACTTTATTTAGTTCAATATTTACTTGTGTAACCAATGTAAAATGCTCCGGTGTTAATGTTTGTAAATGTCCGGTCGCCGAGCCGCTTATGATAAATTGACCTTCCCGCGCCTCTGACTCCCAAGGAGAACCGCCACCCGCCTGCCAGCGCTGACTGATATTGCCATAGCCAATGCCATTTGAATATACACCGATCAAGCCGAGTTGATGTAATATATCTCGACAACTTATGATGTCGTGTAATAATTTTTTGGGTAAGGGCAGCGCTTGTTGCCATTGGGCTTGAAACTTGATGTAGCCTTCGTTCATATCAGATACCAGATATTTAGATGCCAGACGCCGGACTATTTACTTCGAAGAGATTAAAAATTACTTATCAGTGCTTTATCCGGAAAAAGTTGCAATAACCCCGCCTCACTCGCTTCACAAATGCCCCGATCTGTTATCAACCCCGTCACCAGCCGCGCAGGCGTGACGTCGAAGCCGTAATTTGCTGCGGGACTTGCTGATGGCGTGATTAATACACTTGATATTTTTTCACCATTCCAGCCATGAACGTATTTGATTTCATCGGGATTTCTTTCTTCAATCGGAATTTCCTTGATGCCATCTTTTACATTCCAATCAATCGAAGAGCTGGGAACCGCTACATAAAACGGCACCTCATTATCTTTTGCCGCCACGGCTTTTAAGTACGTGCCGATTTTATTGGCGACATCGCCCTGGCGCGTGGTTCGGTCAGTGCCGACAAATATTACATCCACCATATCATGTTGCATTAAATGTCCGCCGGCATTATCCACAATCACCGTGTGGGGCACGCCGTGTTGTAATAATTCAAACGCGGTGAGATTCGCGCCCTGATTGCGCGGACGGGTTTCGTCCACCCACACATGCACAGGAATACCCGCGTCGTGCGCCAGATAAATCGGGGCAGTAGCGGTACCATAATCAATACAAGCGATCCAACCGGCATTACAATGTGTCAGAATATTCACCGAAGCGCCGCCTTTTTTATGACTGATTTCTTTTATAATATCTAAACCAAATTCTCCAATTTTATAACAACTTTCCAGACTTTCTTTTACAAAATCCTGTGCAGCTTGTAATGCGGCGGCGGGTTTCAAATCTTTATTTACTTCGTTATTTATTGCATGTAAAGATTTTTGAATGGCATAAAATAAATCGACTGCCGTAGGTCGGGTTGCCGCCAATTGCTCTGCCGCTTTTTGCAAATACGCCTCAAAATCAGCCTTTTGTAAAGCTTCCAACGTTGCAATATATAAACCAAACGCCGCCGTCGCGCCGATGAGCGGAGCGCCGCGCACGTGCATTTCTTTGATGGCAATTATAAAATCTTCGAGTTTTGTTAAATCTTCAATCACCAACTCGTGCGGGAAAAAGCGCTGGTCGAAGGTTTGCACGGTGCGCTCATCCTGGAGCCAAATGGTTTGATAATGTTTGCCGTTTAATTTCATATTGCAAAGGTACAGGCTGAAGCGCAAAAATTTACTTTAAAAAAGCATTGGTTTTTGACAATCAAATCAACATTCCGGCACACTAATCGCCACCTGCGTCGCCAGCCCGCCGAGGGAAGTTTCTTTATACTTGTGACTCATGTCCTGCGCGGTTTCCCACATGGTTTTGATCACTTCATCCAGGCTTACTTTGGCTTTCGCCGGGTCGCTTTCCACCGCAATATTCGCGGCAGTAATGGCTTTTATGGCACCCATCGAATTGCGCTCGATGCACGGCACCTGCACCAATCCACCGATGGGATCGCAGGTCAGACCCAGATGATGTTCCATTGCAATTTCGGATGCCATCAAGGCTTGTTCTGGTGAGCCGCCCAAACATTCCGTCAATGCTGCCGCCGCCATTGCAGAGGAGACGCCGATTTCCGCCTGACAACCGCCCATCGCCGCTGAAATCGTGGAGCCTTTTTTGAAAATGCTGCCAACTTCGCCAGCAACTAATAAAAATTGTATAATATCATCTTCGGTTGCTTCTTTATTTACAAAACAAATATAATACATCAAAACCGCAGGAATGACGCCAGCTGCGCCGTTGGTGGGGGCAGTAACGACTTTACCAAAATTAGCATTTTCTTCATTTACCGCCATTGCAAAACAGCCGATCCATTTTAATATTTTTGAAAAATCATGATGTGTGTGCCGAATTATTTCAATCCATTCATCCGCATTATTATACTGGGCATGCCCGATTAATTTTTTATGAATATCCGCAGCGCGGCGTGCCACATTGAGTCCACCGGGTAAGGTACCTTCCGTATGGCAGCCTAAAAACATGCATTGCTTCATCACCTCCCAAATGCGGAGCAACCCGCCGCGTATTTCTTCTGAAGTACGCCAGATGCGCTCATTTTTCCAGACAATTGCTGAAATGCTATTCCCATATTTTTCACAATAATCCAGTAAATGATCGCCACAATCAATTGGATAAGGCAGTTTTACCGATTCTTGTTTGCCTGTCTCGCCTTCTTTTACTACAAATCCACCGCCTATGGAATAAAAAGTGGCTTCATATAATAACTCATCTGTTCTGTAAAAAGCTTTGAAAATCAATCCATTCGGATGAAAAGGCAAGGATTCTGAAAAATGGAAATGAATATTATTATTCGGATTAAACGGGATATTATATTTATTTTTTAAACATAATTCATGCGTTGCCAGAATTGCTTTAGGAATGCTTTTAACCTCGAGTGGATCGATGGTGACGGGGTCTTGCCCTGCCAAACCCAGCAAAACCGCTATATCTGTGCCGTGCCCCCTGCCCGTGAGCGCGAGGGAGCCGTACAAATGGACTTCCACATGATCGGTTTTCGCCAGTAAGTGTTGAGATTCAAGCTCTTGTAAAAATCGTTCGGCGGCGCGCCAGGGTCCGAGCGTGTGCGAGCTGGACGGACCCACGCCGATCTTGAGCATATCAAATACGCTGATAGGTTCCATTGGTTAGGTGATTTTAGTGCGTTGAAGATACAAAGGAAGTTTGAGATTGTGAGGGGGATAGTTTTGGATGCTGTTGCACCTCAGCATCGCGTAGCTAGCATCAATAGCATCTAAAACACCGCGCAGCCAGCCTCAATAAGTTTCGTTCTCCCGAAAACGCAGCGCTACAAAGCGATTATCCACCTCCTGCGAGGGTTGGTCAAAAAGAAAATACACGATTGCCATGCCTTTGCCTTCGGTGTAGAGGGCGAGCATTTTGCAATGCGTGCGATTACTAAAGCTTTTCTTGGGTTGGAAAATGAACACTTTACCCCAATCGGCATTAAAATTATTTTTTAACTCTTCTTTGTCAATAGAAAGCCCAGAAATGATGCTTTCATCCTGGTTGGTGGCGAGGTGCATGGCGAGTCGGGCGGCTTCTACCTGAGGCGCGGCAAACTTGTAGTCCTGCTCTTTGTAGGGCAAAACCTGGTAGCGAATTTCAAGTTGGTTGCGGCGCGAACGAATTGCAAAATCATAACTTTGGTACTGGGCAGCGTCTTTCCAAACCGGCACGTCCCGATAAGTATTTTCCATTGGCTCATAAAAATCGAGCTGTGCTTCCTCCAACAGGCGAGAGAAGCGCGGTGTATAATCAATTTGCGCGGCTATTTGCTGCACAAAAAGACAAGACAATACAAAGACTATTATTCTATTGCGCATATCATGATTTTGATACAAAATAAGCAATAAAATAACGTGCTGCCTTTTTTAAATCATTTTTAACAAAATGACTCAACGCATTGCAATACTGCAATGCAATACTGCAATTGGCAGAAAATAAGATTTTATATGTGTTGATCTAAATCTTAGCTAGGCAAAGCAGAATCAGGAGCGATTCTTATTTTTTCTTTGATGGATTGAATTAAAACGGGAGAGGGTTTGCGGCGGTGTATTTTACTCTTTATAAATTCTCTAAACGATTGTTCCTGACTGAGTACCTGCATGTAGGCAGGGTTGGCTTTTATTTCTCTAAGGAGCTCTGTTTCAGCGCTTTCGCTCAACTCATTATCCAAATACATGGTTACTTTTTGCACTAGGTCCTGATAGTTATGATCCCGCATCATTTTTTGGATGTTTTGAGCTGCTTAGAGATGCTTTCATCCCGCTTAGCCAATTGGGTGTCCAAAACCTGCAAAGCATTTCGGACCTATGCCGCCGCACCCCGCCTGCCAACATCCCGTGGTAGGAGGGAAGGGTGGAGCTGCGCTTGGCAATAAAATGGATCCGGTTCGTTTTAACATGGTTTTGAGTTTGACTTTAGCTATGGGCGAAATAAACGCCAGCTTCTAGCAGCGGTTAATAATTTGATTGATAATTGTTGATTAATAAATGTTTGATTTATTTATAACCCTATAAAGTTTTCAAAAAACCTTACAGGGTTTATTCAAAGTCTAATCTCCCGTTTCCCCGTTCTCCGCCTCGTCGCTGTCGCCATATCCCATCGAGCGGGCATACTCGCGCAATTTGTCTTTGAGCATATTGCGGGCGCGGTGTAGCCGAGAACGAACGGTTCCAATCGGTATATCTAGTATTTTTGAAATTTCTTCATATGTAAATCCTTCAATATCACATAGTAAAATGACAACTCGAAAATCCACCGGCAGGGCGTTGATCGCATTTGTCACCTCATCGCCCATCATCGTTTGGAACATTTCCTCGCGCAGGTCGGCATAGCCGGAAAGGTTGGAATCTTCCTCCACCTCCTGGTACGAAGTAATGTCCTCATAATCCACCCGAGTGGGTTGCTTGCTCTTGCGACGGTACTGATTGATGAAGGCATTTTTCAAAATTTTGAACAGCCAAGCCTTGGCGTTGGTGCCTTCGTGGTATTTTTCAATAAAGCGAAAAGCTTTCAAATACGTTTCTTGTACCAAGTCGTTCGCGTCATCCTCATTGTACGTGAGGTGGTAAGCAAAAGTATAAAGCGCGTCTATTTGAGGTAAGAACTCTTCCTCAAAAATTCGATTATACTGTCTTGTTTTGTTATCCTGCGTCATTACCATCATAAAGTACGAAAACTTTGCTGATCTGATCTAAACGCTGTTGCTCACCTCACAATGCGTTCAACCCGATCTGAAACAGAAAAGTTTCCAAATTTAAAAAAATGTTATAATTGCTCCTTGACGATGTATTCAGAACCCTTATCAATGCTTATTTTTCACCAATTGATAATCTGAATGCCCTGTACCGTTTTTTCAAACCATTTTACAGGTGCCTGAATTTTATCGCCTGTGCGGGTATCGCATTTAAAGAACAAGTAATAGAGCTGTAAATGTTCAGTGCCTATGGTCTCGAAAAGCTTTTGCAATCGGGTTTCCCCAACTTCTGGCTGCTGGTGCAATTGAATGTGTCGCCAGCAATAGTAAGCTTCATCGTGGAACTCCGTAATGGTCAGCACGACCTGATCGTCGGTGAATTGTTCTAAAAAACGCCGTCCCAGCACGCCATGGTGCTTCGACCAATCGCGCGGCTGCCCTTTATCCTCCATGTATTTGAAGGTGTCGTGTACAAATGCAATTTGGCGCAGGCGCTCCCGCATCTGAGCATCAACGGGCAGGTGATCGATGTTTTCTAACACTTCTTTTACATGCTTGTAAACCTCTCCCTCTGGATGCCCATAGCGAGGCACTCCCCAAAACAGTCCTTTGACGAATTCCGGCATACATAGTAGTTGCTTCTCCAAGGGTGTCTCCGGGTGCAATTCAGTATGTAAATCTATAAATGAAGTATGTGGTTGTATCATCCAAAAACTGTTTTTCGATTTAGTCTAAATCGCTTGTTAATTTCCTGTTAAGGAGTGTTTTAAGTGTAACAAACACTTGATTTTAATAGTTATTCAGAGCAACGACAGGAGAAGGAAATTTTCCTGCCAACTTTTTTGCAAACCTAGCCGTTAAAAATAATAAAACAAACGAGAATATGAAGCAGATATTTTCACTGGTTTTAGCCGGTGCCATGGGAGGCTTAATTACACTGGGTGGCACCTATTTGTTAAAACAAGAAGAACCGGTGACCCAAGCACCCGGTTTTGCTCAACAAGTAAATTTTACACCTAACAACAATTTTAACAACGCGTATCCACTTAATTTCACAGAAGCAGCTACGAAGGCGATGCCAGTAGTGGTCAATATTTCGGCTTCCGCCAAAAAAACAGCGCAGCAACAACAGGAAAGAGGTGAAGATCGGCTCAACCCTCTTCGTTTTTTCTTTGGGGATGATCCGTTTGGCGATATGTACGATGGACCCAGAGAAGGTACGGGTTCGGGTGTGATTTATTCGTCAGATGGTTATATTGTAACAAATAATCATGTGGTAGAATTTGCAGATGAATTGGAAGTTACTTTATACGATAATCGAAAGTTCAAAGCAGAAGTAGTAGGGCGGGACGAAAAAACCGACCTTGCGGTTATAAAAATTGAGGGTAGCAATTTACCAACTTTGCAATTTGCAGATTCTGACAATGCTAAAATTGGTGAATGGGTACTGGCAGTAGGCAATCCTTTTAATTTAACCTCTACCGTTACAGCCGGTATCATCAGCGCAAAAGGCAGAAGCATCAATCTGCTGGGTGGAGGCAATGCCATCGAGGCGTTTATCCAAACCGATGCAGCCGTCAATCCTGGCAACAGCGGCGGTGCTTTGGTGGACGCGGAAGGTCGTTTATTGGGCATCAACACGGCGATAGCCACCCGCACAGGATCTTTTCAGGGCTACAGCTTTGCCATTCCTGTTAATCTGATGAAACGTATTGTAGATGACATTATTGAATTTGGCAGCTACCAGCGCCCGCTCTTAGGTATTGAAATTCAGAATCTTGACAGTGAATTGGCGGATTCGCTGGGCGTTAATATCAGTAAAGGTGTCGTAGTGGAAGGCGTGCGAGACGGCGGCTCTGCACAGTATGCCGGCGTTCAACCCAAAGACGTTATTGTCAAAGTAGATGGACGCACCATCAACAACGTGCCGGAACTTCAGGAAATAATCGGACGTTCTAAAGTAGGTGACACAGTCGTGTTGACAGTGAATCGCCGCGGGCAAAATAAGGAAATTTCGGTAAAACTGCGCGCCGACAAATCCGATGATCGTTAAGAAATCCTTAACGTAAGGCTTTGCAACAAATTTTGTTAGAATAGAGTTATTGCGTTATAAAAGACTTGTTTAAAGTTGGTTTTTCGTTTTGTTTTGATGCGTCTGTCTTGTTTCTACAGGGCAGACGTTTTTTATAAAGTATTAAATTTCAATTACTTGCTCTCACTAATTAAACACTGACTATCGACTACTGACTTTTGACTAACCGATTAACTAACTGTTAACTACTTACATCACCTTATTCTTACACTTTGTCACCGTAAAATAACTGTTCATCACCTTCACCTATCTTTTTTTGTTACTCTACCGCTCCTCTTCCGTTATAAAGAAAAAGCAACTACGATGACAGCGGTTCGCACTGTTTTTCAAGATTTAATCGGGCTTTTGTATCCAAATTTGTGTTTGGCTTGCAGCGAGGAGCCTCCTGTGCAGCACGAGGTAATTTGTGTAAAATGCCAACTCAATCTGCCTAAAACCAATTTTCATCTGGAGAAAGATAACCCATTTACCGAGCGATTTTGGGGGCGCATTTCTCTGGAAAGTGGGGCAGCCTTGTATCATTTTGTAAAAGGAGGGCGCGTGCAGGAATTGTTACACCGACTAAAATATGAAGGAAAACGTGAAATTGGTATAAAACTAGGGGAATGGTACGGACAACAATTGTTGGAATCCATTCATTTTAAAAATGTTGACCTGATCGTGCCGGTGCCGCTGCATCCACGCAAGGAGCGGCTACGCGGGTACAATCAAGCGGCGATGTTTGCGCAAGGTATCGCTTCTACAATGGGTAAAATTTGGTTGAAAGACGGGCTGCTGCGCCAAATTTTTACTGAAACTCAAACCCAGAAATCGCGCGATGAGCGCCTGAAAAATGTTGCTGAAGTTTTTGCCATCGGCAATGTCAAAAAACTGGAAAACAAACATATTTTATTGGTCGATGACGTAATGACAACGGGCGCTACCATGGAAGCCTGCGGACTGAAACTCTTGGCAGTACCTGGCACTAAACTAAGCATGGCAACCCTGGCAATTGCAGATTTTTAAAATTTGTTCTAATGCGTTGTTTTTAATTTTTGAAACAAGGTTCTGGTTTTGAAGGTGTCATATATAATTTTTAATTGCTTGATGTAGCCCTGTTCATCCAGTTCAAAAACATCGATGCAATCGAAGCTCGTGACGGAGCCATCTGCCAGCGTCCAGGTATATAAAAAATGAATGGCAACGCTGGTATTGGTAGCATTGACAAAAAAGTCCAGCAAGGTAAGATCAGATTGCTGCGTATCTGTCAGGAGTTCCTGATAAAAACTTGTGGCAGGGCGCGTGCCGTACAGGGGCGAAAGCACCGTGGCACCTTCGGCGAACAAAGCGATAATGGCTTGATAATCTGCCTTTTGCAGCGCCTTTAAATAATGGTGCACCAGCATTTCATGCATCGTTCAAAATTATTTTTTGATGGTAAAATAAAAAGAACTGCCCATGTCAGCAGTAGATTCGACCCAAATGTCGCCACCATGTTGCTCGACAATGCGTTTGCAAATGGCTAACCCAATGCCCGTTCCAAAATGTTCCTTCATATAATGGATTTTTTTAAAAAGTTGAAAAATTTTATCCTGCATGGCTTCTGGAATGCCGATGCCATTGTCTTTGATTTCAAACAACCAATGATCGCCCTGGTCAATGCCGCTCACCGCAATTTTAGGTTGCCGCTCAGGATGATGAAATTTTATAGCGTTGGTAAGTAAATTTTGTAACAATTGTCGCATGGTAGTCGGGTTGGCTTGTATGTGATTCGGTAGCTCATTACAGGTGATTTCTGCATTTGTCTCATGAATAAACTGAGCGAGCCCTCCCGTCACTTCCTCCAGCAAAGGTTCAATTTCAATGGATTCCAGCCGGTGTTCTTCACTTGTTACCCGCGAAAAAGTGAGTAAATCCTCAATAAGGCGGTTCATATTTACAGAACCATTGATGATAAAATCTATACACTTCTTGCCATCTTCTTTTAACTCATTATAATATTGCCTTTTCAAAAGCTGCGCAAAACTGTGAATGGTGCGCACCGGCTCGCGCAAATCGTGGGAGGCGATGTAAGCAAAATTTTCCAGCTGAAAATTGGATTCGATGTACTGCGTAAGCTGGCGGTTTTTTTCGTCCAATTCGCGGAGCTTTTCCTGTAGCTCGATTTGCGCTTTTTTTCGGTCGGAAATATTACGAACGGTTAGAATAGCTTCGGTTTCGCCAACCGGACTTACCCTTCCTTCATAATACATAATTTCATCTTTAAACGGAATGTAATATTCAAAACTTTGAATTTTTTTGTGAAGAATCGCATGTTGAATGCTTTGCATACCTACCGTTGCAACAAAGGAAGGCAACGCTTCAAATAGCGTTTTACCAATAAATTCACTGGGTGGCAAAAAAGTCATTTCATTTTCATATTCCGATTCATAATAATCCAGAAATGTGCCTTCTTGGTCAACACGGAATTTAAGATCGGGCAAGGCATTGACAATACCCCGCAGAATACTTCGGCTTTCCTGAAGCGCATGTTCCGCTTTTTTTCGCGCTGTAATATCACGCGAAATAATGATGATACCCTTTATAGCCGGATTGTGAAGTTGATTATTGCCTTGAGCTTCCAAGTAAATATATTCACCACTTTTACTTAAAAATCGAACTTCTATTAACCTACCAATGTCACTATTTAAAAGTAAAATATCAAGTTCTTTATAAAGATTATCGTAGTCATCTGGATGAAAATAATTGAAAACGTTTTTATGTATTAACTCCTGTTCATCAAAGCCTAAGATATGTTTGACGGAAGCACTCGTATATTGTATATTTCCATCTTTATCCAACAAAGTAATGATATCAGAAATATTATGCACCATCGAAGAAAATTTTTCTTCATTGGTTTTCAAGATGGCTTCCGCCTGAAATTTATGCAAAGTTATAGAGGCTAGGTCGGCGGCTTGCTTGATCAGTTCAATATCTTCTTCAGAAGGCGCGCTAACTCGGTGCTGGTAAATAGCAAAAGTGCCTAGTACCACACCCTCACTGTCTTTGATGGGTTCTGACCAGCACGACTGCAAATCGGCTGCTTGCGCAAGGGTTTTAAAATCTGTCCAATAGGGGTGCGTTTGTATATCTTCCACAATCACGCGCTCGCCGGTGAACGCCGCTGTACCGCATGATCCCACGCCCATGCCAATGTCAACCTGGCTAATGGCTTTGGTGTAAAAATCGGGCAATTTTTGACTATAGTTAAAATGAAACCGTTGCTTGGCTTCATCCAACAGCAAGATGCTGCAAATCAGTTTCGGATTGTAAGATTCAACCCCCTGTACAATCGCATGCAAAATGCCATCGAGCGAAGCGCCTTTTGAAAGTAGTTCCAGAATGTGCGTCCGCACCTGCTCGCGCTGCTGGACGCGTTTTCGTTCCGTGATGTCAAATTGGGTGCCCCAAAAACCCTGCAAATGATTGTCTTTTATAATGCCAACGCCGTTATTTAGATAATAATGAAAATCGCCATTTACATCTGGCTCAATGGTTTCGACGTTTACAACCTGAAAATTATTTTTAATTAAATCTTTAAATGAATTTTTATTTTGTTCAAAATGCTCCCCTCCATGAAATTCTATTACTTTTCTACCTTTGATTGCTTCCATGGGGAGCCCGTACATGTCTGCTAATGCGATATTACATTCTTCGATGTAAGCATTTTCATAAAAAACGTCTGCCATTTCATCAAAAGTCAAATGTAATGGAATGGGCTTTCCACAATTCATATAGTAAATACCTTCCTGACTGTGCTTAATAAAATTATAATAACGCTCCTGGCTTTCGCGCAGCGCAATTTCAGCACGTTTACGTTCGCTAATATCCCGCACCACGGCAATCGCTTCTTCGTCATTGATCGGGCTAAAACGAATTTCCCGATATTCAGTTTCTTGCTCAAGCTTATCTATTTGATATTCTTGCACTTGTACTGTTCGTTCCGTTATCGATTTTTGTAAACTACGCATAAATACTTCAGCCAGCTGAGGCGGCATGATATCGGCTATGCGATTGCCCACAGCCTGCGAGCGCGGGGTCATGGACTTAATGTCCTCATTTTCAGATTGAAAAAAGTCAAGATAAGTACCATCTTTTCTGAGTCTAAATTTTAAATCTGGCAAGGCATTGATGGTCGCTTTTAAAATGGCTTCGCTCTGTTGCAAAGCAAGTTGCGTTTCTTTTATAGATGTAATGTCTTGTACAACAGTTAAATAAGTCGCTACTTCGCCAGCTTCATTGCTCGACATCACGCGGGCACGTTCATAGAAGTGCATCCAACGCCCATCTTTGTGCTGAAGCCGAAAATATTTTTCTACAATCGCATTGGGTGGTGCCGCTTTTAGTTGCGCAAGAAATTGGTACGAGCTTTCTCGATCCTCTGGATGCAGCGCTTTGACTAACAACTCAAAAACACTGGGAGCTTCTGCGGCATCATACCCTAAAACCGGAAAAGTAAGATTATGAAAGTCAAAGCGCCTGTGTTCGATGTCAACCACAAACACCCAATCAGGTATCAATTTGGTAATTGTTTCGCTAAATTTTTGTTCCTTTTCCAGCTGTCCATGGGTTTGTACCGACCCAATTTTGCTAGAATGCGCCACTTCGCTGTACGTAGGTTGTTGCTTGCCATCCATTTTTTAAAATGGTAAAAATGATTGTATAATGGAAATACAAGTTGAAAATAGAGGAATTTGAGCAAATTATAATTCTAAAATAGCTCGATATTGATATTTTTTGTGACAGAGGAGATTAGGGTGCAATGAGTAAATTGTTGTCAATTATGTTTCATCAACGCAAAAATACAATTGATTTCACATTTATAAAAGAGTAGAAAAACTGGGCGTTTGTAACATTTTTTCAAGCAAGACTACACTTGCTTCCTTGCCTGGATGTATTGGTAAATCAAAGTGCCAATACACAATATCAGCCCTAGAAATTCACGTGTATATTCAATGTAAGGTTTTTCTGCTTTCATCGTTTCCACAATATTGGGCATACCCCGATTGATCCAATCTATAAATCCGGGCAACGTCGTCATCAATTCCACCGCGCAAATGGCTAACCCCAACAGAATCAGCCATCTATAATACTTGCGAAATGCCGCCAGCGCACACACCACCGCCACAATGCCGTAAATGGCTATCCATACAAAAGGATCAGGATCATTATATTGCACAATGGCAAAAGAGAGGAAGAGAAGTGCTAAAACGAGGTTGAATATTTTCATAATTTGCTATATATCAGTTACTTGCAGTTGAATTCCTTCACTTTGTAAATAAGTGCCAATATTGAAGAAATGTCCGTCAAAAAGTTCGATATCCTTGTTCCAGTCAATGATCAGCCAATCTTGCCCGGGCTGCGCGACGATTACTTTTTGAGCTTTGCTGAGCACCCAAATGGCTTTTTCGGTGCCAAAAGCAAAAACCGTTTCGTTCTTTTTGGTTACATACTCCCATTCCGGGAATTGCTCCGCTTCAATGCGTACATCTACTTCGATAATGACTTTGGCGGGTACTTCGGTGTAGCGTTCATTGATTTTATCTGGCGTGAGTATGGTTTTATCAAAAATGGCAATGTCGTGTGAGATGTTATTTTTATGGCTGATATGGCTGCCGATTTCATTGGTGTAAACGCGATATTTTGTTTCATCCACATTTTTATATAAAAAACGGAGTATGCAAGAAATAATTTCTGCTTGTAACGAACTACTGCCCATGATGTCTTCCAGGGTTTTATTATTATTTAACACTTCTTTATAGCCTTTGTAATAAAGCGGTTTCCCGTCCAGCACTTCCTTGACGAGGTAAGCGGGAATTTCTTGCTTTTGTGCTTCTTCTATCGGCGCGGTTAATGCGGCGGCTGCTGCCATAATTTGTCAATTTTCTTCAAAAATAGCATTTTTTTAGCTCCTATCCAACCCTAACCCCAAAACACGATAACGCTATAAGCTGAATTTTAAAATTCAATCCGCCAACTCAATAAGGGGATAATCCCCAATTGATTTTTCACCACAATCGCCTGCTTTTCAACATCATAATAGCTGAACGCGACATTCTGCGCATTGGTCGCATTTTGAATATCGAGGGCTAGAGTCGTGCTGTATTTTGGTTTGTTGCGTTTGTAATAAAAGCGTAAATCGGTTCTAAAGTAAGCTTTTTGTTGAATGGTAAATGCTTCATTCTCAAGGTAAACGGTTTCGCCTGCATTTAGTGAAGCTTGCGCGTCAATTGGCGTATCGCGGAAACCACCGAGGTAAGCTACGCGCGCATTCGAACCAAAAACGGCGTTGATATTGCCTTCCTTGCGCAGAAAACGCCATTCTTTGCCTGCCGTTGCATTGAAAATGTAATTGCCGTTCCAGCGGGTGTCGCGCTCGATGCCGTCACTGCCTTTATATTTAGATTCGTATAATGTTACATTAGAAAGTAAATAAAAATTGTCCGTAAGGAATTTTTGGTAGCTAAGTTCGATGCCGTAGTTGCGTCCGGTGCCGTTGCTTGTCAACCGATTGAAAATATCAACATTTCCTTCTAATAGATTTAGCATAGAAAAAGAATTACGTTCAACAGAAATTGGAACATCAAACAAATTTTGATAATAAATTTCTATATTAAAATTACTGGATTGGCTTAAATTTTCTCGATAGCCAAACACAAAATGATGTGCCTTAATAAAATCATTTTTTGCGTTTATTTCAAAATTAAAATGAAGCTGTTCTTGCACAAGCTGAGTTTGCAAACCGTACGCTAAATTAATGCTGCGCTTTTTAGATAATTCCCAATGCAAAGAAGCACGTGGTTCCAATACTGCTTTGTAATCATCGGCATACGATAGCCGTAGTCCAATATTGGTGGTTAATGCTGGTAGAATTTGAATTCGCCAATTTCCATAAGGTTGTAAAATGGTATTATTTCCTCTGTTAAGATTTGCTATCAAGCCAATTTGCCAGTTAGAACGGGCATTTTGCTTGAAATTCAGAGAAGTATGCAAAGACAAATTAGACTTCAATATGTTGTCTTCCTCTACACGTAAGGGCCTATACTCAAAATTCAAATAATCCCCCGTCCGTTCACTATCCAAAATCGAGTACGCCAGTGCCGTGCGCCAAATCGCGCGTTTACCAACGGGTTGTGTATAAGTCGCGCCCAGCGCACCCATCGAAGATTTGAAATTAATATCAAAGCGGTCTTTTTGAAATTCCCACACCGAAGAGTCGCGCTCCGCTTTAAAAATATTCTCGCTATTGCCGCCCATGCCGAAGAAAGTGAGCCGCGCCCCATTTTTGAAAGGAAAATTCAGGTTGAATGACAAATCGTAAAAATTGATCGTTTCGCCACCAAAATCAAGTCCTAATGCGCCCAACAATCCCACGGTCGAATACCGCGCATTAAACAAATAAGAAGCGCCGCCTTGTTTGGAAAAAGGACCTTCATTGGCAACATCAATGCCGATTAAGCCAATCTGCGCAATGGTTTCATGCTTTTGGTCGTTGCCGGTGCGCAAACGCATATCCATCACCGCCGAGAGCGCGTTGCCATATTCCGCCGGGAAAGCGCCGCTGTAAAAAGTGGAAGTGCCCAGCATTTGGGCGCTCAGAATGTTCACGCCGCCGCCATTCGCCGTTACGCGGTCGCTGAAAGTCCCGGCATTTGGGGTGTGATTTGGATTCACAATGTCCACGCCTTCCAATCGCCAGAGCAAGCCATTCGGGGAGTTGCCGCGCACGGAAATGCCGTTTGCCTGGTCGTTGTCGCCCGCCACACCCGCGAAAGCCGTTGCCAGTCGCGCCGGATCATAAAAAGTTGCCGGAAAGCGCAGCACTTCTTCAATCGTCAGGGTTTTCACGCTCACGGGCTGCGTCATTTGCCGGGAAGCCCGCACCACCACTTCGTCCACCTGCGTGGCTTGCTCGCTGAGTTCGATGTTTTGAATCACTTCCCGACCCGATTCTACCAGTATTTCTGTGATCGTAAGGGTTTGATAACCAAGGTAGTTCGCCTGTATTTGATAGCGCCCGACAGGAACATTTTCCAGCCGATAATTTCCAACCGAATCTGTCACTGCACCGGTTTGATTTTCAATCAATTGCACAGTTGCGCCCGCGAGCGGCTGCCCGGTATCGGCGTCGGTGACTTTGCCGCGAATGGTTTGGGTCAGATTTTGAGCAATGATAAACAGGGGTAAAAAAAGTAGGAAAACAGTCAGGTAGTGCTTCATCATTCGTAACTTGATTTTGCTGAAAGACAAAAATATTAAAACTTAAAAGGAATTTTTAGTAAAAATTTTCACAAGTAACTTTTGCAATTTGACAAAAAGCACTATATTTGCACTCCGAAATTTGACCAGGATTCACAAGATTGAAGAGTTGCCGAGAGAAAGGTGATTCAAAACGAAGATGAATCTAATATTTAAAAATCGTCATTTGTAAATCAGAAATCGTACATTGAAAAATGGCACATCATAAATCAGCATTAAAGCGCATTCGTCAGAGTGAAACCAAAAAATTGCGCAACCGTTTTTACAAAAAAACAACCCGCAGTGCAATCAAGCGTTTGCGCGGCATGAGCGATCAGTCAGAAGCGGAGCAATTTTTACCTAAAGTGGCTAGCATGATTGACAAATTGGCAAAGCGCGGCACTTGGCACAAGAATAAAGCCGCTAACCTCAAGAGCAGCTTGATGCGCCACATCAATGCGATCTCTCAGCAAGCAGCGAGCAGCCATTAACATTACCACTTTGTTATAATATTTTAGTTTTTCAATCAGAGAGTGTACCTCGGCGGTAGCTGGCGTACACTCTCTTGATTGTCAAGAGAATTTTTACCTCGCGTCTTTTCTTGCCTTCCTTTTTTCAATAAAAATGCTATTTTTGCAAACGAACGTTCATTCGTTTTACTGTTTTTTGTTGTTTTTTGCTATTGGACGTTTTTTCATACGGAACAGGTCAGACATTAGCTGTCAAAACAGAAATTGTTTAAACATGACTCCTAAATTTCATACATTAAAAATAAAAGATATTCGTAGAGAAACAAGTGATTGTGTTTCAATGTCTTTTGAAGTGCCTACGGATATCAGGGAGTTGTACCAATTCATTCCCGGGCAGTATTTAACCTTGAAAACAGCATGGAATGGGGAGGAAGTGCGGCGTTCGTATTCCATTTGCAGCAGCCCGTCGGAGGGAGAACTGCGGGTGGCAGTCAAGAAAGTGGAAGGTGGAAAATTTTCAACCTTGGCAAATGAGGTGTTAAAAATTGGAGATGCCCTGGATGTGATGACGCCAATGGGTAATTTTTGTGTTGATTTAAGTGATTCAAATACAAAGAATTATGTAGCTTTTGCGGCTGGGAGTGGCATCACGCCCATTTTATCAATTTTAAAAACGGTTTTAAAAACTGAACCCAACAGTCAATTTACCCTTTTTTATGGCAATCGGGCTACGGATTCTATTTTATTTCGCGAAACGATTGAGGGCTTGAAAAATGAACATCTGGGGCGATTGAGCGTACATCATATTTTGAGTCGGGAGCATACGGGCAGCGATTTGTTTACCGGGCGGATCAGTGCAGAAAAGTGCGAAATTTTTTTTAATAAAATATTGGATGTCAATGAAGTAGATGAATTTTTTATTTGCGGACCGCAGGAAATGAATGAAGAAATTCGCGATTTGTTGCTGGAACGCGGCGTTGAACGCAAGAAAATTCACGTAGAACTTTTTACCACCGGGCTTGCTAAAAGCAGTCAACCAAAGCCTGAAAAACGCCAAACGGCTGGTTTTGAGGCACAAGTGCAAATAACTTTGGACAGCAATACGTTTCATTTTCCGCTGCTGTCTTCCGGCGATAGCATTTTGGATGGCGCGCTAAAAGCTGGCGCGGACCTTCCTTTTGCTTGTAAGGGCGGTGTGTGCTGCACCTGCCGCGCCAAACTCACCGAGGGCAAGGTAGAAATGGACGTGAATTACGCACTGGAACCCGATGAAGTGGAAGCAGGTTATATTCTGACCTGTCAGTCGCATCCGATTTCGCAGCGGGTGGTGGTAGATTTTGATGCTTAATGAACTGATTATCAGTGTCCTACTTTAATTTATTTGTAAATGCTTGATCTTTCTAAAGAAAAAACAAAGCGGCAAGTCATTTTTGAGGCGGCGGCAAAGCTTTTTCGGGACAAGGGCTATTCGGCAACGTCCATGCGCGACCTGGCGCAAATCGTACATTTAAAGGCTTCCAGCTTGTACAATCATATTGGCTCCAAGGAAGAAATCCTGCGCGATATTTGCTTTGAGAACGCCCGCCGATTTCAGGAAGAAATGCAAAAAGTGGAGCAAATGAATGCCTCTGCTACTGAAAAAGTGCAGGCGTTGTTACAAATGCACATACATGTTGCGACCGAAGATGTCACTTCCGTAACGGCATTCAATGACGAATGGCGACACTTGAGCGAGCCTTATCTGAGTGAATTTAAAAACATGCGCCGCGATTATGAGCATCGCTTTCAGGCGATTATAGAGTCGGGAATGCTGCAGGGTGAATTTAAAAAACTTGACGCATTTACCATGTTATACACCATTTTTTCTTCTGTACGCTGGCTTTACGATTGGTACAAACCGGAGCGAAATGTCACGCCGGAAGAACTGTATGAGCAAATTGGGACGCTTTTGATGAGTGGATTGAAAAATTAAGTTTTTTATTGTAAATTGCTAAAAAAAATGAGTGCAGCGCAGCTTCGTGATTTGATTCGCCGCAGTATTGATGACTTACCCGATGAAGGACTGAAGTATGTGGCATCATATGTGCTTTTCATTCGGACACAGACTTTTCAACCTGAATTGTTAGAGCAGGAGACGTGGTCACAACGTTTGCAAGAAGCTCTGTCGGAATTGCGTTCTACAGAACTAATCCATGTAGAAGAAGAATTTACAGATTATCAAAAAAACTATCCCATTGAGTAAGTATGTGTTAGATACAATGGCGTTGGTACTTTATCTGGAGAATCGGAGACTACCTCAAACCATTAAAAATCATTTTTTTGAAGCGACGCAAAACAAAGCTCAATTATGGATTCCTGCCATTACACTTGCCGAAATTGGTTATCTATTTCAAAAAGGACGTATTGACACCAACTTAGAAGCAGTTGATAAATTATTACAACATTATTCAAGTTTTCAGGTGGCATCGCTGACTTTTGAAATCGTGCAGGCTTCTTTTCAAATAACCGACATTCCTGAACTGCACGATCGACTCATAGCTGGTACAGCGAAGCATTTAAAAATACCTCCATTAACAAATGACCCTGTAATTGCTAAGTCTAGCTTTGTACAAACCTTCTGGAGTTGAAATTTATGGTCATTAGACCAGCGGTTGCTTGCCAATTTTATTAAATATTTTGAATATCCTCAATAAGACAATAGGACATTGTCCTTTTTCAACGTTTATTGATAAAACAGTTCTTAGAAATTCTTCCTTAAATGTTCTTTTTATTTAAGCAGGAAGGTCAAAGCGATAAAAATCTCATAAAAAATTGGTTATTTTGCAGGAACGTCAATCCTGGTTAAGTTGATTGACCCAAAAAACGATTTACAATTACATGTTATTCGACATATTTCTTACCCTGTTTTTAGTCTTGCTCAACGGATTTTTCGTTGCAGCAGAATTTGCCATCGTTAAAGTCCGGTCTTCCCAATTGCAGGTGAAAGCAGGCAATAGTTTTACGGGAAAAATTGCGCAATTTATTGTCGAACACCTCGATGCACACCTGGCGGCAACGCAGTTGGGCATTACGCTGGCAAGCTTGGGATTGGGCTGGATCGGCGAAGGCGTGGTGTCGCGCATTATTATCAATACGATGCACGCCATTGGAGTGCAAATGAGTGATGAAACCGCGCACCAGATTGCGCTGCCGACTTCCTTTGCGCTTATCACGGTGTTGCACATTGTTTTTGGTGAATTGGCACCAAAATCCTTGGCGATTCGTTTTCCCACCAGCACTACGCTGTGGGTGGCTTCGCCGCTCCGTTTTTTCTATTTCATCTTCCGACCTTTCATTTGGCTATTGAATGGATTTGCTAATTTTATTTTAAAACTCATTGGTATTCAGCCAATTCCACATGCGGAAATTCACTCAGAAGAAGAATTGCGCCTTATTATAGCCGAAAGTGCAGAGGGTGGTGCCATTCAATCTTCTGAACGGGAATTGATTCAAAATGTCTTCGATTTTGATGATCGGCTGGTGAAGCATATCCTGCGCCCGCGCACGCAAATCGTCGCTTTTGACGTGGACACGCCATTGGAAGAAGCCATGGAAGAAGCGTTGAACGAAGGCTACTCACGCTACCCGGTGTACCGCGATTCGATTGACAATATTTTGGGAATTGTAATGACAAAAGACCTGCTGACCGAGCGACTCTCCCCCACGAACAAAACTTTGCAGGACATGCTGCGCCCCATTATTTTTGTAAATACCAATCGGAAAATTATGAATCTGTTGCGGACGTTTCAAAAAGAACGCCTGCAATTTGCCGTAGTGGTGAATGAATTTGGCGGTACGGTGGGTATTGTGACGCTGGAGGATATTATTGAAGAATTGGTAGGCGAAATTCAGGACGAATACGATAGCGAATTGCCGATAGTGGATAAAACTGCTGAAAAAACATACCGGATTTTGGCGCAAAATCCAATTGACGAAATCAATGAATTCTTGCCCGAAGCCTTGCCCGTTGAAGGCGACTATTTGACCTTGTCGGGTTTGTTGTTAAATGCTTCTGACTCTATTCCTAAAGTCGGGCAAATTATCAAGGTGAATAATTATGAAATCAAAGTGCTGCAAATGTTTCACTCCAGCCCGGAAATTGTAGAAGCCGAGTGGAAAGGAGACCTTCCGGTGAACAGTTTGTAATTGCATCTTTCGGCTTATACCGTTTTAAAAGTGATTTGGCGAGCGTCAAGCGGTAGTTTGTGTTGATAATCAATTTGTTGTAAGAATAAATACGTCTTTTTTGGAAATTGATATGACAAGGCACGCGCACAATTCATATTCAAACCTTTTTAAATTTAAAGCTTCCCATTTTTTTTAACAAAATTCTAACCAATCTTCCATGTTACTTTTCTCCTTTTTCATAGTCAAAAAGGTATCAACAAATTTTAAAAAAAGACAGACTTATGAAAAGGATTATTTTGATGTTGCTGGCTTTGTTGCCAATGTTTGCCATTGCACAAAATGCACAACCCAAGAAAACGGTAGATGAACGTGTGCAGGATCAAACCGAGCGCATGGCGAAAGACCTGAACCTAAGCGAAGAACAAAAGGCGAAGGTGGCTACCATCAATGAAAAATACTTGGAAGAGGCAAAAGTGCGCAAAGACGAGGCAAAAGCCGAAAAACAAGCTCGCCTTGAAGAGGCAAAAAATCGTGCCGACGCACGCGATGCAGAGTTAAAAGCTGTATTGACAGAGGAGCAATACGCAAAACACTTGGAAATGAAGGCTTCTAAGCAAGAGAAGCGCCGGGAAAAAATTGAAAAGTGGAAGCAAAAAAGAGGTAAAGGCGCTCCAAAAGAGTAAAATCAACAATCTCATCTGACAAATACGACGCGGCGTTTCCTGAAAAGGAGCGGCGCGTTTTTTGTCATTTTAAAATTTAAACAAATGGCAAACTATTTTGAATGACAATAAATTAGATGGCTTTTTGTGAAAAATCACCCTGTCACCTTGGTGCCCCATCGTCTATTCTGATTACCTTTGCGGCTTCAAATTTTTTGTGTTCCTGTATTCATTGTGTTGATGTGTGCGCCTAGCAAGCCCACATGAACACTCGAATACTCCAAACACAGTAACACAATTAAAAATGGCTTCAAAAAAAATACAATCAGCCCTGATTTCGGTGTATTCGAAAGATGGATTGGAACCTATTATTCGGCAATTACATGAGTTGGGGGTAAAACTTTACTCAACCGGCGGCACCCACGCCTACATTCAAAAACTGGACATCCCTGTGGAAGCAGTCGAAGATTTGACTTCGTATCCTTCTATTCTGGATGGACGGGTGAAGACATTGCATCCAAAAATCTTTGGTGGTATCCTCGCGCGGCGTGAAGAAGGGCACATTGCGCAGTTGCGACAGTACGAAATTCCTGAAATTGATTTGGTGATTGTGGACTTGTACCCATTTGAACAGACGGTGGCAGAAACCGACGACGAGGCGGAAATCATTGAAAAGATTGACATTGGCGGCGTTTCCTTGATTCGGGCGGCAGCAAAAAACTATGAAAGCGTGGTGGTCGTACCCTCCAAAGAGGAATATTCGATTTTACAAAAATTGTTAGAGGAAAAGCAAGGCTTCACGAGCCTGAAAGACCGGCACGAACTGGCGCGGCGCTCATTCAAAGTGTCTTCCAATTATGACATCGCTATTTTTAATTATTTCAATGAAGGCACAGCAGACGTAGCATTCAAATACAGCATTCACCGCTCCGATATTTTGCGCTATGGCGAAAATCCGCATCAGAATGGCGTTTTCTTTGGCGATTTTGATAAAATTTTTGATAAACTCAGCGGCAAAGCCATTTCTTACAATAATTTGGTGGACATTGACGCGGCGGTACAACTCATGCGCGAATTTTTGCAGGAATCGCCTACGTTTGCCATTTTAAAACATACCAATGCCTGCGGCGTGGCGACGCGACCAACGTTGCTGGAAGCCTGGAAAGCCGCGCTAGAATGCGACAATGTGTCGGCTTTCGGGGGTATTTTTGTGTGCAATCGCGCTGTGGATTTGGCGACCGCCAAGGAAATTGACGAATTGTTTTACGAAGTGTTGATCGCCCCTGAATTTGAAGCAGATGCACTGGAATTATTAGTTGCAAAAAAGAATCGTATTTTGTTGAAAATCAAGGACTTTTTTGTGCGTCCGCGCAGTTTCCGCAGTTTGTTGAATGGGGTGGTGGAGCAAGATACTGATTTGAAAATTGAAACAGCAGCCGATTTGAAAACGGTGTCGAAAAAAGCACCGACCATGTCGGAAATCAGCGATTTGCTGTTTGCGAATAAATGTTGTAAACACTTGAAATCCAACGCCATCGCTCTGGTGAAAAATCATCAACTGATCGGCATGGGATGCGGGCAGCCCTCGCGCGTGGATGCGCTCAAGCAAGCAATTGCCAAAGCAAAGGCATTTGGTTTTGACCTGACGGGTGCGGTGATGGCGTCGGATGCGTTTTTCCCCTTCCCCGATTGTGTGGAGATTGCAGATGGGGAGGGCGTTACAGCAGTGATTCAACCCGGTGGTTCTATCAAAGACCAGGACAGTGTAGATTATTGCGACGCACACGGCATGTCGATGGTGATGACAGGCATTCGGCATTTTAGACATTAAATATAGCTAGTGATCTGGTGAGAAATGAGCTAGGGCACTAACTAACAAGAGGACTCGATGAATTTGGCAATAGACAGCGGCAATACCCGCATCAAGTTTGGCATTTATCGCGACGGTCAATTGCTGGAACGGCAAACATGGCAGGATTGGGATTTGGAAAAAATAATTTTTCTGACAACCAACCAAAACGTCAAAAATGTCATCTTATCCAATGTAGGGCAAGAAGTACCCGCTGCTATTGAAGCTTATTTGCAACAACATTTTTTCTACATCCGACTAGACACACAAACACCTTTACCAATTCAGAATGCCTATAAAACACCAGAAACACTGGGAAAAGATCGAATTGCCGCCGTCGCAGGAGCATTTGACATGTTTCCTAACCAAAATTGCCTGGCAATTGATGCAGGTACCTGTATCACGTATGAATTTTTGACAAAGGCAGGCGTTTATCTGGGGGGCAATATTGCGCCAGGACTTGAAATGCGCTTGAAAGCAATGCACCATTTTACTGCCAAATTACCTTTGGTGCAAGTGGAGAAAAACGAAAATTTTATTGGAAATAGCACCGTATCCGCCATGCAAAACGGTGCACAATGGGGCGCTATTTTAGAAATAGAAGGAATAATTGACTGGTGCAGAAGCGAATGGGGAGAGATTAACGTTATTTTAACCGGAGGAGACGCCGATTTCTTTGTAAAAAGTTTGAAAAGCCAGATATTTGTAAATCCAAATTTAGTCTTGCAAGGGCTAAATAAAATTTTAAACTATAATGTCGAATCGTAGGAAAAGGATTGTTGTTTTGCTGATTGCCCTTTGGAATGTAGGAATGATGATGGCGCAAAGTGATGCCATTTTCCCGAAAGGGAATTCTCCTTACTCGCGTTTTGGGTTGGGCGATCTGGTAAATCAACACCTGGCAGCGGCGGGTGGAATGGCTGGCTTGAGCGCTGCTTTCAACGACCCTTATCACTTGAATCTTCAAAATCCGGCGGCACTGGCTTCGCTACAATCTACTGCATTTGAAGTGGGTTTTTATGGGCGGTATGCCAATCTCAAGGATGCAACCCAGCGCGCTGATCTTTGGACGGGCAATCTGAATTACCTTGCCTTGGGATTTCCTTTGATCAATCCCATCAGTCGAGTTTTAGACCAGAGCAAATCACCGTGGAATTTGGGGATGGCATTGTCTTTGCAGCCTTTGACAACAGTGGGGTACGACATTCGCGCACAAGTGCAGCAGCCGGGCGAGTTGGAGCTGACCACCAATATTTTTAAAGGCAGCGGTGGCACGTATCGCTTGAATTGGGGCTTGGGCGTGAAGCACAAAAACCTTGCGGCGGGTGTTAATGCGGGCTATTTTTTTGGCAAAATTACCAACAGCATCCGGGTGGAATTTGACAGCCTGGCGCTTGCTTATGGTACAGAAATTAACAATGAAACGAGTGTAAGCGGATTTCTATGGGACATTGGAGTGCAATACGCTATTGAATTTGGTAAAATCAATAAAAATCAAAACGCTCGGCAGCGCTTGATTTTTGGAGTTTATGGCAATAATGCTCGAAATTTTAATACAAATTACAGCCAGCTTTTTGTCCGCAATAACTTTTATACGCCTGTGGACACGCTCATCAACCTGAATGAGCAAAAGGGCAAAGGCACGTTGCCGGCGCAATGGACAGCGGGTTTGACCTACGAGCAACCCAATAAATTTAAGATTGGCGCAGAATACAACGTGGCTTCGTGGAGCGATTATAAAAATGAAGGCAAGGAAGAAAGCATCTTTTTTTTGGATGCCAATCGCCTCGCAATAGGACTAGAATGGACACCCGATTTCAATTCGTACAACGATTATTTTAGCCGAGTTCGCTATCGGCTCGGTTTTGTATATGCGAATGATCCTCGCAGCATTTCAGGCGAACAGTTGAAGCAGACCAGTGTGACAATAGGAGGCGGATTTCCGATTATTTTGCCGCGTCAGCAGGTTTCTTTTATCAATCTGAGTGTAGAAGCGGGGCAATTTGGAATATCCGACGCCGTTCGCGAACATTTTATTCGCATGACATTAGGATTTACTTTGAATGATAATACTTGGTTTTTTAAACGCAAATTTGGTTAAAATTATGAAAATGCTATTCCGTATTGCTATAGCAGTAGTGTTAACTGCTTCCTTGGCGCTCACTGCTCAGGCGCAGACAGCCTGCGCTAATTGGAACAATTCTCCAAAAAAAGAGGAAGCTGAAAATGCACACTCTATCTACCGCCAATATGTAAAAGGCAAACAGGTGGCAGATTTGGAAAAACTGGATGCTGAAAATTTTAAAATTGCTTTTGACCATTGGAAGACAGCTTATGACATTGCACCGGCTGCCAATGGACAAACGGCACTGCATTACTCTGATGGTCGCATCTTGTACCAAGCCATGCACAACAAAGAAACAGATGCTGCCAAGAAAAAAGAATATGCAGCTACGGTATTGCGCTTGTACGACGAGCAGATCGCTTGCTACAAAAATGAAGCGTACTTGTTGGGTCGCAAGGGCTACGACATGTTTTATTACTTGCCAGAATATGGCGTTAGTAAACAAACCTATGAAGTTTTCAAAACGGCAGTCGAAAAAGGAAACAATGCTACTGAGTACATCGTGTACGATCCACTGGGGCAGTTAATGACTTATTTGTACAAAGAAAAGCAGATTAGTAAAGACGAAGTCGTTATGTTGACCGACAAGCTTAATATCATTGCGGAGCACAATATTAAAAATAACAAACAGTACGGTCAATATTATCAATCTGCACAAGCTGTGATGGAAAACCATATGGCTTCGATTGCAGATGAAGTATTTGATTGTGACTATTTCAAAAAGCAATTGGTACCAAGTTTTGATAAAAACCCAAATGACCTGGAAGTAGTAAAGTATGTGTACAGCAAACTACGCCAGCAAGGCTGTGACTCTACCGATGCTACATTGGTGATGATTCACGACAAGTATCAAGCATTGGCGAAAACGATCAACGATAGTTTGGAGCGTGTACTTCGTACAACCAACCCAGGTTATTATGCCGCTACCTTGCAGCAGGAAGGTAAGTATTCGGAAGCGGTAGAAAAGTACAAAGAAGCCATCGAAAAAGAAACAGACAACGATAAGAAAGCGCAGTTTTATTACAGCATCGCGTATATTCAGACTTACCAGTTCGGGCAATACAGCACTGCTCGCGAAAATGCACGCAAAGCAGCTAGTTTGAAGGGTGGCTGGGGCAGACCTTACATCCTCATCGGCGACATGTACGCTCGCACCAGCCGCGACTGTGGCGACGGTAACTGGGATGCGCGTTTGGCAATTTTAGCAGCTATCGAAAAATGGGCTTATGCAAAGTCTATCGACAGCGAAGTTGCTGGTGATGCCAATGAACGGATCGGACGCTATGCTGATTCCAAACCAACGCGCGAAGATGGTTTTATGCGTAAAATTAATCCTGGCGATTCTGTAAAGGTAGGATGTTGGATTGGTGAAACCGTGCGGGCTAGCTTCTCCAACTAATGCGAGTTTGATTGTTTATGGCTCCTGCTCTGGCTTCATATGACAATCTAGCGCAATAACTTTTGATGGAAGCTTCGCTCCGGTCGTGGGGCGAAGCTTCTGTTGTTTTTGAACATTTCCCCGCTTAAATTTTTGAATTTAAAAAAAGTAAACCACCATGAAAATTGCAAAATCTTTGCTTTTTGTCTTTATTTTGTTGGGTATGATGCTTGGGTGTTCTCCTAAAACGGTGCCCCCAACCACCACCGAAACCCAACCAACTCAGCCTACAACGCCCCGGCCCACTGCGGATGCTGGGTTAAGCCCTTGTAAAAAATTTAGCGATGCCCGCGATCCAGACCAAGCTTCTACCAACTATGTTTTGTACCGCGACTTTTTAAAGTTAAATGATTGGAAATCAGCATACAATTATTGGCGGCAAGTGTATGAAGTAGCACCTGCTGCCGATGGTAAACGAGCAACGGTCTTTAATGATGGGGTGCGTTTTTATGAATATTTTATGACGCAAACTCAGGATTCTAGCCAAATAAAGGTTTATGTAGATTCTGTTTTTATCATGTACAGCGAAATGGAGCGTTGCTACCCTGAGGATTCTTATGCCGATGCCCGCAAAGCGTTTGATATTTATTACAAATATCCATTTTATGGCACTCGAATGGAAGCCTACCAGCTTTTCAAAAAAACAATTGATAAACATGGCTTGAAAACCCCTGATTTTGCTTTGAATCCATTCACTGCTTTACTCACCGACTTGTATTTTGAGAATCAAATTTCAATGGAAGAGGCTCAGAAATACCAGCAGCAGGTTCGTACAATTTTAGCAGAGGGTTTGAAAAATTGTAAAGGCAAAGATTGCGAACGTTGGCGGATCATTGACCAATTTGCGCCAGACCGCTTAACGGCGTTCGAAACCGTGCGTGGTTTCTATGATTGTGATTATTATGTAAATAAATATTACGAAGATTTTGCAGAAGCGAAAACGGATTGTGACATCATTCGGGAAGCCTACACCTGGATGCGCTGGGGAGGTTGCGGCGAAACCAATGCTAAATTTGCAGAAGTCGTAGCTGCGGGCAATCAAAATTGCTCTACCACTACTGCCGGCACAGGTCCGCTCAGTGTAGCCAACAAATGCTTGGAAGACAATGACTATACATGCGCCCTTCAAAACTATGAAAAAGCGGCGGCTGAGGAAAAAGATGGCAGCCGACGAGGGAAAATCTACCTGACGATGTCACGCATTTATTATTCGCATATGAAAAATTATGCCCGTTCGCGCCAGTACGCGCAGCGCGCAGCAGAAGCTAATCCGGGCTGGGGAGAGCCGTACATTCTCATTGGTCGCTTGTACGCATCGAGTGGACCCCTGTGCGGTCCAGGGCGAGGTTGGGATAGCCAGGTAGTGGTGTGGCCCGCCATTGATATGTGGAATCGTGCGAAACGTGTAGATGCAAGCGTAGCAGCGGAAGCCAACAAATGGATCAATCGTTATAGCCAATACATGCCAAGTGTAGAAGATATTTTCCAACGCAACCTGAAGGAAGGCGATAGCTACACAGTAGGCTGCTGGATTCAGGAGACGACCACTATTCGCGCAGCGCGTTAGGTATGGGGCATGAGAGAATAGGAGGATAAGGTAATCGGTTCATAGGTTGATAAGCTACGTAAAGCATTCCCATTAACCTATTACCCTATCATCCTATCCCCCTGTGCCTATTCCTGCACTTTCGGTCCATAGCTCAGATCGCCGGCATCCCCCAAACCTGGTACGATATACGATTTGGCAGTCAATTCTTCATCCAGTGCGCCCATCCAGATATGCGCTTCCGGGTATAGTCGCTCGATGTGCTCCAATCCATACGCAGAAGCAATCGCAGTTACAAAATGCAATTGCCTTGGTGTGCCGTGTTCATGCAATGCCTTGGCTACCAAGCCCATAGAAGCACCAGTTGCCAGCATCGGATCGCACAAGATCAATATTTTATCCTCTAGGTCAGGACAAGACACATATTCCAAATGAATTTCAAAGGTGCCGTCTTTGTGATTTTTGCGGTAAGCCGAAACAAACGCGTTGTCTGCCGTATCAAAATAATTGAGCAATCCCTGGTGCAGTGGCAGCCCAGCCCGAAGGATGGTCGCCAGCACAATGGGCTCATCAGGAACCATCACCGTAGCAGTGCCCAAAGTGGTTTCTACATCTGTGGTTTTGTATTGCAGGGTTTTGCTAATTTCATAAGCAAGCACCTCTCCCAGGCGTTCCATATTTTGCCGAAAACGCATCCGATCTTTTTGAATCGTTGTGCTGCGCAACTCCATCAGGAAGCGATTGGCAATCGTATTTTGTTCACTCAAATTAAAAATCATAAAATATGTGGCTTTTCTGGCTGTAAAATAGTTCAAAGCTCTTAGGTTTCCAAAATCTTCGCAGGTTGTATTGCTATTTCTACCATTTCTTTGTAAACCTGCCGCCATTCCGACCATCCTTCCAGATCAGAAAGCGAACTGTTGTGCCAAAGTGTGCAAAAAGTACCCCCAACCGACCGAATTTTTTCAATCATCGGGCGAATGAATTCCAGCGCTTCCGCCGGGCTCCATTTCAAATAATCTTTAAGCGCTACATCCATCACTTGAAAAGGGTGTAACAAAAGGGGCGTTTTGGCTTCTTTTGACAAATCGTACCAGGGATATGGATTGGCAATGCTAGCGCGAAAACCAATAGCCGACGCATATCCAAGGCTGTAATCGGCGGTAATGTTCAACTGCAGCAAACGCTGGTAAGTTTGCGGAATGCGCAATTTCAAAAAATGCTGACGGCTACACACAATCGGCTCCCCGATCATCGCTTCCAGCCGTTTTATTTCTGTTTGCAAGGTAGCAATATTAGCATTAGAGGCATACGAAGGGTGAATGCCAATTTGATAATGCGCTTCTAACTGTTGGATTAATTCGCGGAAAGCAGTATTTTGATGATGAATATTCTTATCAAACGCGCCATAATTGCCCACCAAAACGAATAAACGAGGTGCTAATTGATATCCTTCGTGTAAAGATTGCAGGAAATCGTATGTAAAAAACGGGTCTTTTTCCTTGCCTGTTTGTACACGCCAGCGCCGGTTTAGGATTTTAAAATCGCTCTTCACCACATCACGCACATAGGCACCCAACGTGCGCATCCAGCCGCGATGCTGAAATGCCCAAGCCAAATCCAGGTCATACGTTGGTTCAAATCTATAATCCGGCTGGGTAATTTTCAACGCTGGAAAACGCACTTTCAACAATTGTCGCAGCCGAAACCCCCATTCATTTACCAAAGGATATTGTAAAAAATGATGCTGAAATGCCAGACTTTGGGAGGCTTCAAATCGCCCGTGCGCGTCGGCATCAAATGGTAAGTATTCTTCATATCGGCTGATTAAATAAAAAACCAAAGCCGGCAGATCGAAAGGAAAATCCGATGTTGGGGCGTCTTGCTGAAAAAAAGCGGGCAACCCTTCGTGGTCAAATACCTGGATGGTTTGTGGACGAATGTCAGTTTCCAGCAACAGGTTTCCTGCTGGAATGAAAACTTCTTCGCTTAAAAGTCGTTGATTACTATAATTGATTTTGCCTGCTGGCGTTTCGCGATAAACATTTTCGTCGTCGGTCAAAAAACATTCTGTGTGGAGGACGTATTTTAATAAAACCTCCCATGTATATTGAAGGCGTGCCGTGATGTTGGGGGTATAAAGAAGCAGGTGCATATGGCAAGTATTTGACAAAAACCGTATCTTGCAAAGAATAATTTGGCAAAAGATGGTTTTCGATGAATTATTTTTTTAAATTTAGCTGTAATTCTATGTTTTCTGTCGAACAACAGCAAACTGCCATCAAATATCATCAATATTTAATCAAAATTATGGGCAAGCTTCTACTTTTTATCGTCCTTTGTGTAGCTGTTTTGGTGCCAATGCAGGCACAGGAAGTGATCGTGTCCGGGCAGAATTATTATGATAACCAAAAGGGGATCATCTACAATAAAGAATTTTCCGTCAATTTCAAGCTGCACACCGGTGGGTATGCGCTAGGGCTAGATTTTGGGCGTTTAAAAACCTATTATAAAACGCGTTTTTGGGGTATCGAAATTGGAGAAAATAAGCATCCGAAAGAATTTCGCCAAAGCAATGAATTTCGCTCCCCTTACAACAATCGCATCTCGCGGGCTTTTATTTTGGGCAAACAAAATAACTTTATCCCCTTGCGGCTGAGTTTTGGCGAAAAGCGCTACTTTTCTGAAAAAGCGAAGCGCCGGGGTTTGGCAATAGGGATGAGCTATGCTGTGGGTCCTTCTGCGGGCTTGCTCAAGCCTTATTACTTAGATTTATTGCGCTACCCAGACACAGGTGGAGGGGATCCAATCATCAGCAGTGAGCGTTTCTCTGAAGATAATGCTGACTATTTTCTCAACATCAATAACAATACTATTTTTGGCTCTTCCAGTTTCACAAAAGGCTTGGACGAAATTACTATTATGCCGGGTGGCAATGCCAAATTCGCCCTGCATTTCGATTGGGGGGCTTTTGATGAATTTGTAAAAGCCCTCGATGCAGGTGTGATGGTAGATTTTTATTTTAAAAAAGTGCCTATCATGGTGGAATCGCCGCGGGTGCTGAATGCGGAAAACTCACCCATTTTTATCAATTTGTTTCTAAATTTGCAACTCGGTAAGCGTTGGTAGTGTTTCTTTAGCTACAAGAAACAAGTATCAAGCTGCAAGATCAGATTTCCTGGGCTTTTTCCCTTTCTTGCTGCTTGCTTCTTGGAGTTTGTTGCCAAAACAAAATAGCATGGTAGAATTGCCGATTGTAGAATCTGCT
This sequence comes from uncultured Saprospiraceae bacterium, assembly GCA_964517145.1. Classification (GTDB taxonomy): domain Bacteria; phylum Bacteroidota; class Bacteroidia; order Chitinophagales; family Saprospiraceae; genus JADJNW01. The sequence goes on along the minus strand of CAZFBN010000023.1, from coordinate 11,767 downwards.
GAGCAACGGAAAAAACGCCCGGATTGGCTGCGTGTGAAGCTGCCGATTGGGGAGAGTTACAAAAAAGTTCGGAACCTCGTTGACGAATTTAACCTCCATACCATCTGCCAAAGCGGCAATTGTCCGAATATGGGCGAATGCTGGGGCGCGGGTACGGCTACTTTTATGATTTTGGGGAATACCTGCACGCGTTCGTGCTCTTTTTGCGCGGTAAAAACGGGGCGCCCGAATGAATACGACGAAGACGAGCCACGCCGCGTCGCCGAAGCCATTTTCCTCATGCAGGTGAAGCACGCCGTTATCACTTCTGTGAATCGGGATGAATTAAAAGACCGAGGTGCAGAAATTTGGTATCAAACGGTGCGAAAGGTCAAGGAAGCCTCTCCTCAAACCACGATTGAGACTTTGATTCCCGATACAAAGGCGAATTGGGAAGCGCTGGAACGCATGATTAGTGCGGGTCAGGAAGTTGTTTCGCACAATATGGAAACAGTTAAAAGCCTCTACCGCAAGGTGCGCCCGCAAGCCAAATACGAGCGTAGCCTCGAACAAATCAAACGCATCAAGGAATACGGCAAACGTACTAAATCGGGCATTATGGTCGGTTTGGGCGAAACGCATGACGAAGTTTTCCAGATCATGGATGACCTGCTGGAGCACGGCTGCGATGTGCTGACCATCGGGCAATACCTGCAACCGACCAAAATGCACCTCGAAGTAGCGGAATTTGTGCACCCGGATACTTTTGCGATGTATAAAGAAGTGGGCTTATCCAAAGGATTTCCGTATGTGGAGAGCGGACCGCTGGTCAGGTCGTCGTATCATGCGGAGCGGCATGTGTGATTGTTAGAATCAGAATTTTCAGAATTAAAAAATGTACAGAATTACAACAATTCTGAAAATTCTGATTCAGACTACCATTTAGACGCAGCAAAAATAAAAAGTAACAAAAAAGGCGAGACTTCCATTGCGCCAAACTGACCCCTATCAGCCAATCGGCAAAAGCAAAAATGATCTGACGACTTCAAGTCACCAGATCATTTTTGTATCAATTTCAGGCTTCGTACAGCCCAGGATGTATTTCAATAAAAGTGTCTTCCCATTCTTCATCGTCTTCTGGCATTTGTCCTGCCCAAATTGAGCCGTCTAGCAGTGCCGACTTTTGTAACAAGTTCTCAATGATGGACAACAAACCCTCGTGTTCTAACTTTGTCAACAATTCGATCGTTTGTAGCTTACGCTCCAGAAAAGTTGCTTTCATAGTATGGCTGGTTTGAACAAATCTATACTATTCAAAGGAAATATGCAAGCCGAAGTTGGAAAAGAAGTAAAAAAGTTATCCACAATATAAAAGAAAGGGCGGATCTGCCGCCCTCTCCGATAGAAATCACCCGACTCTTGGGCCGTCCTTTCGGACAGCGCCAAAAATTGTTCTTTATAGATCAGTAATCTATTTGCTTTTTGAGTTCGCTTGTTCCGGCGGCGTTTCGCGCTTGTACGAGCAGCAGGTTTTCGCCACTTTGTAATTTCAAGGTCGCTTCTACGATTTTAGACGCCGAATCAAAACGAAAGTCACTAATTTCTTCGTTATTTAACAATATTTTAAGCTGATTTTTTTCTTCTACGTTTTCTACCCTTGCTACCAAGGTGTTTTCTCCAACTCTTCTTTTGAACGGATCAGAAACAGCTTGTGTAATGGAAACAATAGTAATAATCGGCTTAATCAATTGATTTTCAGGCTGAAAAATAACCGATGTTACTGCTTCAGTTGCTCCAGCTTGATTATGTGCCACGATGCGCACTTCGTTGTTGCCTGCTTTTAGGTCAACCTGCGCCGAAACTTGTTGCGCTTTAGCATTAAACTCAACATCAGCGATTGGCTTGCCATTGAACCACCAACTTATTGCTTCAGGCGCGTTTACATTGCGAATATTCGCTACAAATTTAAACGTTTTTTCCGTTATAACAGTTCCTGACTCCAATGGTTGAATAAATTCAATAATCGGCACCATTGAAACCGGCTTTCTTGACTCCAAAACGCCTACCATCACTTGTACGCTAGCTTCTGCCTTGCCATCCGCGTTTTGAGCGCTCAAAGTTAAAATATTGTTGCCAGGTTCCAAGTTAACATTTGCAATGAAATTTTTACCATTTAATTCAAATTCTTGCACTATTTTTTCATTTACCCGCAAAATAACACCGCGGGCATCACTCATATTAGTAATAATGGCATTTGCTGCGATCTTTCCATTTTTCAATTTCGCACCGTTTTGAGGGGTTACGAACGTCACTGTTGGCGGAGTTTTTTCGCGTGTATAATGCACATTTACACTGGCTTTCGCGTTGCCATCTGCATTGGATGCTTGCACAAAGATTAAATTATTACCTTCTTGCAATGGTATATTACTTGCCAATTCATTGCCTTTATAATCAAAATCAGAAACGGAATTTCCATTTACTAAAATTTTAATGGTGTAACGGCGGTTCCAGGTTTCAACGAGCGCCCGAAGCGTAATACTTGCAAATTCTGCTTGAGCATGCTGCGCAGGTTCTAAAATTTGTACCGTAGGCGGTTGCGCCCGGCGATAGCGAATGTTGACCAAATCCTCGGCTTTACCCACGTCGTTGCTGGCTTCCAGGCGAATGGTATTGTTACCTTCCGTCAGATTTACAGTGGCGGTCACTTCTTGCCGGTTGGGTGTAAATGTAAAATTACTCATTACATTTCCATTTACTGTCAGCCGGATTTTATTTTTATCATTTACATGCTCCACTTTGGCACGAAATTGTGCCGTCGCTTCCGTCATTTCATTGTTATTTACCGGATTGGTAATATTAACAATCGGCGGTTGAATCTTGCGATAACGTACATTCACTACCGCTGCATCGGAGCCTTCGGCGTTGCGGGCGCTGATTTCAATAGTGTTATTTCCATCATACAATCCAACCTGAGCCGTCAGTTGCCGGGTGGTCGGATTAAAATTAAAATCATAAAAAGCCACATTATTTAGTCGGATATTAATATCGTTTCTGTTTTTAATATTATCAATGCTGGCTCGTAAATCGGCATACTCATTTTGAGTTTCCGAATTATTCACTGGATTATTTATTGTAATGCGTGGCGGATTCAAATTCCGGCGATAGCGCACATTTACGGTCTGTTCGTCAGAACCATCTGGATTATTGGCGCGAATCACAATTGTATTATTTCCTTCGATCAAATTCACCCGTGCGGTTAATTGTTTAGCATTTATATTATAACTAAAATCATAAACCGGGCGACCGTTGATAATGAAATTAATATCGCAATTATTGCTAATATTTTCCACGCGTGCGTGTACGTCTGCCCAGGCGTTGGTGGTTTCGCTGTTATTAAAAGGCTCGGAAATACGCACCACCGGCGGACGTTTCACAATCACTTCTTCCATTCGCCGGATAATGATGGATTTACGATCTTCCCCATCGCGGTTCACCGCAATAATGGTATATTCATTATCGCCGCGCTCCAGGAAAAGGGCCTGCGTCAATTTGCCGGTACGCGTATCATATGAAAAATTATTTTGTCGCGTATTATTAAAATAAATCGTTAGGTCATTCCGGTTATTTACCTGTTGAATGCGGGCTTCCACTGTCACCATCATTTGCGTCGTGGAAGCGTTACGATCCGGCTCCACGAAGGTTACCACCGGCGGAACCTTCGGAATTACTGGCTCCTGATATACAATTGTCGCTTCGTCGCGGGCTTCTCCAGCGCGGTTGCGGGCAGTAATCACCACTGTATTTGCCCCCTTTTCAAGGTTAATATTGGATGTAATAATACTGCGATTTATATCATAATTAAAATTATAAACCGGACGACCACTTACAACAAAACTAATATCGTTTTTATTTTCAATATTATTAATATTGGCGGTAATACGAGCCATATTGAAACGCGTTTCTGAGCGAGCGGTAGCAGGTTCGGTAATATTTACAGTGGGCAATGCTATTTTTACATCCCGGATGATAATAATTTCTTCCAAGTCAATACCAGCGCTGTTTCTGGCACGAATTTCAATTTCATTTTCCCCTTCGCGCAATGTAATATTAGCGATAAAATTTATATTATTTAAATCAAAATTCCGATCCACATTATTCACCGTAAGCACCACTTCCTGCGCACTTTGTACATTTTCTATGATCGCTTTTATTATAAAATTGCTTTCTTCGGTGCGATAATTATTATAATTTGGATTTGTAATGCGAATCACCGGCGCTTTTACAATCGGCTGCTCAATAATTTGATTTTTATACACAATTATTACATTTCGCCGGGCTTGTCCTGCCTCGTTTCTGGCAATGATTATTACATCGTTATTGCCAATATTTACATCCACATTGACCGAAAATCGTCCATTTTTATAATCAAATGGCACCGAGCGACCATTTACTAAACATTCTACATCCGCCGCGCTATTTACATTACGAATATCCACTATCACCGTCACAACAGTGCTATTCGTGTTATACGGCGAGCCAAACGGCGCGATGATATCAATTTCCGGTTTACGGGCGAGGGGTTCATTTTTTTGAGGGTCAATCGTCCAGCGCAAGCCGAAGTTGGTATAATGATATAAATCGTTATTTACATTTTCAAAACGCTGACCATCAAGCATATCTGTGCCTGAAAACGTAGTGCGATGCCCGGCATATACCAAAAATTTGGGGGTCAATTGATATCCTAATTCTACGCCAAGCGACGGCATAAACTTCACGGAACCGCCCGTGCCATTTCCGTCGGCAATTGTTTCATAATCGCCATCTAAAATATTTTGTAACTCTTTGCTAATGAGCGAAGTAGGCTGATTGTCCTTCAGGGAAGCATAGCCTTCAAAATATTCCTTGCCGGAAAAATCAGCCTGATCGGTCTTCGCCCGAAACCAATCCAATCCAATGCCGCCGAACAAGCCCACGTACACGCCCGTTCGCTCGCGTAACTGATTGAGTGTCAGTAGCCCTTCGAGTGCCAGCTCAGCCGTGGTCGTTTTATGATTCGCAAAAATAAAGCCGCGTGGCTCTTGTAATTCGGCTGGATAATTCAAATAATTCAAGCTACCAGAACCATTTACTATATTATTATTCTTAATATCATAAAAACGCTGTGCATCCAAGCCATACTGCTGTGTGAATAACGCGCGACCGCGCAAATCAAACGCTAGCAGTGCCCCAGGACGATAGTATAAATTTTTACCAAGTGTAAGTCCCAGACCATAGCCATTTTGTTGCGCTTTCACGTCGCTGCTCTGGTACGCCCAGCCGCCGTTGATGCCGAAGGTCCAGTAGCCCGGCGTGAGGGTCGAAGTGCTTTGCTGTGCCTGCGCGAAAAGGGCAAAGCCCAGCAAAATCAGGGTTGTGTAGATGGTTTTCATGTTTTTATTTTTTATTTGATGTTCCGTCCTTCCAATATTCCACTTGTTACAAGCAAGACCGGTATATTTTTCGATTAGTTACACCTCGAAAAATGATTTTATATTAAAATTTTAACAAAAGTAATTTTTATAATGATTTGATTATGAGTAAAATAAATAGGAAAAGTAAAGATGGGAAAAGTGTTAAAATTTTGCCGGAGCGAAGAGCAGTTTAACGCGTTTTTAAATTTGTGAGTCTAATTCTTGAGTAATTTTTAAGATTTGTTTTTCCAAGGAAGGGATGTCTGAAGTAGCCGTGATCCAGACTGTTTCCAAATCAACGTCGAAATAATCGTGAATGAGTTTATCTCGCATTCCCGTCATAGCACGCCAAGGTAAATTCGGATATTTATCTCGCAATTCTTTGCTGATTCTTTTGGTTGCTTCCCCAATAATTTCAATCTTTCTAATAGTAGCATCTTGTTTCTCCTCATCTTTTAGAAAGTCTGCATAGGTAACATTATCCAAATATTTAGCTATTTTTCCAATGCTGTCTAAAATATGATCGAGGTAAACTAAATCGCCTTTTTTCATTGAAAAATTGTTATAAGGTCTTGTTCAATCGAAGCTTTCAAATGAGGATTTTTAATGGCGTTTTCCGTCACTAAATCTACTTTGACGCCAATTTTATCGCTGAGTTCCTGTTCAATTTGTACCAATTGTAATAATCCGATTCGCTCTTTGAATTGAATGAGAATGTCCAAATCGCTGTCCGGGCGCTGCTCACCACGCGCGTAAGAGCCGAAAATGCTGATTCGAGCGGGATTGAATGGCTGAAGAAATTGGATTATATTTTCATACAAATGAGTGGTCAAAATCTTCAATTTTTAAATGGATTGACAATCTTCAATTTCCCTTCAATGACCTGTCTATCTTGCAAATCTTCGGAATAAAGCGTCGTGCAGTTGTTCTCGAGGGCTGCTGAAATGATGAGCGCATCGTAAAAGGAGAAATTATATCTTTTTGCAATGAAGCAAGCAGTATGAATAGTTGTAGTCGAATTTTCGACTATTTTAAAATTATAGGTTAATTCCTCGACTAACAGGTTAATCACATCCCAGTTAGGATTGTATTTTTTATAAAAAGCATTAATAAACTCTTGCAAAACTTGTGTGCTGATGGTCGCGTCAATACTTCGAATCAGGGCTTCAGCGGTACGTTGTTTATCCTTATCTCGATTGGTATGTGCATAGATAAGAATGTTGGTATCTAGAAAATTTTCAACGTTCATGTAGTTCTTCCCGGCTAAATTTATAATCTTTATTCATTACATCTATCACCGTGATCTTTTTTTCTTTAGGATGTAATGAAACTTCAGAAATTTCTTCCACGGCAAAAGCAATGACTTCAATTTCTTTTCCTTGATAAGCTTCGGGTAAAGTCAATACGAGTGTATTTCCGTCTAATTTAACAATCCTTCTAATCATATTTTTCCTTTTTTCAAATGTACAACGATTTTCTCATTTAAAACATTCCAACTTTCCAAAAAAATGTATTTTAGCGAAAATTCGCTGTACTGTCGTACTTTGTACTTCGTAAATCTAACTTCTTATGAGCAATCCGTATCCACATTTATTACAACCGCTTGATCTCGGCTTTACCACCTTGAAAAACCGCGTCCTCATGGGCTCCATGCACACCGGCTTGGAGGAAACGAAAAACGGCTTTGAAAAAATGGCGGCGTACTTCGCGGAGCGCGCACGCGGCGGCGTGGGTTTGATGGTAACTGGCGGCATTCCCCCGAATATTCAAGGTTGGCTGACACCGTTTGGGAGTAAGTTGTCCACTCGAAGTGAGGCGCGGAAGCACCAAATTGTAACCAAAGCGGTGCATGACGAAGGCGGCAAAATCTGCCTGCAAATCTTGCACGCGGGGCGGTACGGGTATAATCCCTTGGCGGTGGCGCCATCCAATATTAAGTCGCCGATTTCACCTTTTAAACCTTGGGCGTTGACGCAAATGGGGATTGAGCGCACGATTCGGGCGTTTGTGCGTTGCGCGGCGCTGGCGCAGGAGGCGGGCTACGATGGGGTAGAGGTGATGGGGTCGGAAGGGTATTTGATTAATGAATTTATTGTGTCTAAAACAAATAAACGGACGGATCAATGGGGCGGCAGTTTTGAAAATCGCATGCGCTTTCCGGTGGAAATTGTAAAGCGAATTAGGGAAAAAGTCGGTACGAATTTCATCCTCATCTATCGCTTGTCGATGCTGGATTTGGTGGAAGACGGTAGCTCCTGGGAAGAGGTGGAAAAATTAGCGGTGGAAATTGAAAAAGCGGGCGCAACCATTATCAACACTGGCATTGGCTGGCACGAGGCACGCGTACCGACCATTGCTACGATGGTGCCGCGCGGCGGCTTTGCTTGGGTGACGAAGCGTTTGATGGGCAAGGTCAACATTCCTTTGATTACCACGAATCGCATCAACAATCCTGAAACGGCGGAGCAAATCCTCGCCGATGGTTGTGCGGATATGGTGTCGATGGCGAGACCATTTTTGGCGGACCCATTTTTTGTGAAAAAAGCGATGGACAACCGGGCGAATGAAATCAACACTTGCATTGCCTGCAATCAGGCGTGTCTGGATCACATATTTGTCAGAAAGACAGCGAGTTGTATGGTGAATCCCCGTGCTTGTCGGGAGACGGAATTGAATTTGCAACCAATTGCCAAGAAGAAAAAAATTGCGGTCGTCGGCGCGGGTCCGGCGGGATTGGCATTTGCAACAACCGCCGCAGAACGCGGACATGAAGTGCATTTATTTGAAGCAGACAGCGAAATCGGCGGACAATTCAACATGGCGAAGCGCATTCCCGGCAAGGAGGAATTTTACGAGACGCTTCGCTATTATTCCAAAATGATTGAAAAATATGGGGTTCATTTGCATTTGAATACCAAAGCAGACGCGGTTTTATTGCAAAATTTTAACGAAGTGGCGCTGGCTACAGGCGTAAGTCCTCGACAAATTAAAATAGAAGGCATTGACCACCCCAAAGTGCTTAGTTATATTGATGTTTTAAAATATCAAAAACCAGTGGGCAAATCGGTCGCGCTGATTGGTGCGGGTGGTATTGGCTTTGACGTGGCAGAATTTCTGACCCAGGAAGGCGAGTCACCGAGTTTACACATTCAAGAATTTATGCAAGAATGGGGCGTGGATATGACTTACCAAAACCGGGGCGCGATTGCTAAGTCCAAGCCCGAAGCCTCGCCGCGCCAAGTTTTTTTATTGCAACGTTCTAAAGATAAACCTGGCTACCGCCTCGCCAAAACCACTGGCTGGATTCACCGCGCCAGCTTGAAAATGAAAAAAGTGCAAATGTTCAGCGAAGTGGAATACCACAAAATTGACGACGAAGGTTTTCATGTCAGCATCCAAGGCAAACCACAGGTTTTAAAAGTAGATAACGTCATCGTTTGCGCTGGGCAGGAGCCACTGCGAGAGTTATACGAACCCTTGCAAGCTTTGAATATTCCCGTTCACTTGATCGGCGGCGCGTTTGAAGCGGCGGAGTTGGATGCGAAACGGGCGATTCGGCAGGCTTATGAAATTGCTTCCATTGTTTGATAGGTAAAATGCAAACTGCTTATTGCAAGCTGCCTACTGGACGTTTCCGTTTCCACCGTTTATGCGACCACAGCCAATCCGCGGGCGTTTCCTGAATGGATTCTTCCAGGCGTTGCGCGAATCGGCGCGTTACCTCCGTCTCTGGCAATTGAGCAGGATTGAGGATAAATTCATAGAAAGTTACAACGTAATGCCCTCGTTTTAAGCGTTTTGTATCAAAATAATAGACCGGATAATTCGTGCTGTGCGCCAATTTATCTGCCCCTTGCAGGAAAGCCGTTTCCCGATTTAAAAAAGGAATCCAGTGGCAATTATGGACATCCGAAGGCGTCTGGTCGGCAATTAAAACAAAGGCACTAGGCTGATTTCGGTATTGCACAATGGCGCGTCCGGCTTGATTCATAGGGGCGAGTTGCATGCCCCAGCGTTTGCGTTTTTGATAAAAATAAGCATCTATCAACTTGTTTTTGAGGGGTTTATAAATGCCAACTACCGTATGTTTCGTCCAAAGACTCACGGAGAGCACACCCCATTCCCAATTAGCGAGGTGGCTGCCCACCAAAATAATGCTTTGCCCGTTTTCAAAATCTCGTTCAAACAGCTCCGTACCGGCGAAGTGATAGCGCTTTTGCAATTGTTCCTTACTCATCGACAGCCCTTTAATGCCTTCCAAAAGGATGTCACACAGGTTTTTATAAAAATTTTTTGCAATAGTGCGGATTTCGTTTGGCGACTTTTCCGGGAAAGATTGTTGCAAATTATCCAACACCACTTTGTAGCGGTATTTCAGTAGGTGATAGAACACAAAAAACAGCAAATCCGCCAGCCGATACAACATCCAAAATGGCAGCAACGAAAACAAAATAACCCCAAATTTTAACCCAAAATACCCAATTTGCTTCATCCCTCTTGACAAGATTATATTTTTTTACTACATTGTCCTAATTTTCTTACCATTGTTAAAGGCATCTATACATTTTACCCCAAGCGTCAGAGAAAACCCGATTAATACGCTTCGTACATTTTCAAACATGCTGAACAACCTAATAATAATCAGGTATTTTTGCACCGCAAAAATAACGTTTAATTACTGGATTGTTATTAAATCAGCGTGCAGGAAGTCAGCAAAATGAGTGCAGCCGCGAGCTTTATCCCTTTACAAATTAAAAATACCAAAGAATCAAATAAAATAAGACGACAGATCAATACAAAGTGATTGCTTTTATAGCATTTTTCTTTTATTTATAATCCCATTGTACACAGCTAAAAGTGTTACTACTATGCAAATCATAAGGACGATATTAGCAGACGACCAGGCTATTTTTTTAGAGGGCTTAAAATCTGTTCTCGGGCAGTCAGAGCGTTACCTGTTTGAAATTGTTGGAACGGCAAGTGATGGCAGCGAATTATTGAAGTTGGCACGGCGCAAACCTGCTGATTTGTTGATTCTGGACTTAAATTTATCGGAGCACGATGGATTGGAAGTGATTCATCAATTGCAACGGGAGCGAATTGTTTTGCGGATTTTGGTATTGACGGTCTATGATGATTCAAAATTTGTAAAATCGGCTTTTAAAAATGGAGCACACGGCTATTTGCTTAAAAATAAAGGCATAGATGAGTTGTTTGTCGCGTTGCACCAAATTTTGAATGAACAAGAATCGTACATTGGCGAAGGGGTGCAACTTTCGGAAAATGGATTCACTCGCGCTGTTGTTGGCAAACAGCATACCGATTTTCATATTGAAGACCGATTTATAAAAAAATATAATCTGACTAAGCGAGAATTGGAAATTCTTCGGCTTATTACATTGGCAATGAGCAATAAACAGATTGCACAAGAGCTTTATATAAGTGACCAAACGGTGAGCGTGCATCGCAAAAATATTATGAAAAAATTGGGGGTCAACAATACGGCAGGACTAATTAAAGCCGCCTACGACTTTAGTTTGGTATGAAAAAACGTTGAAAAGCTGGCTTTTTGAAATAATTTTTTAATTATCAACTTTGTAAAAAGTTGATAATCAATTATTTGACCTAATAAGGCTTGTTGTTATATTAACATTTTATTAAAAATACCGTTTTTGGGGTATGCAAAGCCAGTTTTCATGCTGTATATTTGTACCGTCTAGCGACACCAAACACACAAGAATAGCAACTACATATTCAACTGTTAAAACGAATTGTGTGAACGCCTGTACCCACGTTACGAAAATTTGCTGTAAGGACTTGACTTTTTCAAATAGATTACTGTACCTTTGTCCGGTATTAAATTGTTATATCCCATGACTAAAAAAAATTACTCCTCACATAGGTGGATTTCTTCCGTATTTTTTCCTGTAAACATATCACGCATTATTTTTCAACACAACCTTTAGTTTATTGAGGGTATGCTATGCCAATAAAAAAACGCGTAGCATTAGTTGATGGGATTCCAAATTAATAACATATATTTGCCTGGCTATAAAAAGATGTAGCCATCTGATTTTGAAAACTTGGTGTATTCGTTTTTCAATAATATTTCGACCGATTAATCTCAAAAACAAAAACAGCGCTTTCCAATTTATGTTGAAGGACTTTCATAATGGGAAAGCAGTTAAACACTGACCAGATAAAGCATACGACTGGATGTACGGCATCTGGCATCATAAAATCTGGCATCTTTAAAAGGCTATTTTTAGCGCTATCATAATCTATTATTTAACCTAATTCGTAACACAAATTGTAATCTTATGGGAAAAACGAATTTT
>CAZFBN010000022.1:0-51457 GCA_964517145.1 uncultured Saprospiraceae bacterium | reverse complement strand
TTTGCGTAAAATCAGTAAACATATTATATAAAATTGTTAATTTTAAACAAGCTCATTGATAAATAATCTTAATATTAATCAATAAATGAATGTTTTTTACGATCTGCCACAAATACACCAAGGCACAAATTTTACACAAAGCTTTCGTGAGACTTAGTGATTTTGTGCCTTGGTGGCGAAATTAGGTGCTTTATCAACTATACTGGTTCGTTTTCATATTATATAAAATCTTTAATTTTAAACAACTTCGGTATCAAAATCACCTACATGCAATCTTCCAATCCAAAACTATATACCAAACCCGCGATTTTCCTGGCGGCAATGGTGCTGACGCCGTTTTTTGGCACTTTGCTTTTTCTGCAAAATCTGTGGGAAGCGGGTCGGAGCGCGAAGGCTTTTCCCATCCTGATTTTTGGGGGCTTGTGGAATATGATTGTATTCAAAATTGCCTGGGAATATTTTTTGAACAACCCGCTGGTGTACGTTTTTGGCAATGCGATTGGCGGATTTATCCTCATTTTTCCGCTGTGGCGCTGGCTGCTGGGCGATGTTGAAAATTATGAAAAACGCAGTATTTGGTCGCCTTTGCTGATATTGATTGCTATGTTGGCGGCTTTAATGGCGTTGACGTTGTGGCTGAAACATTGAGCAATTGAAAAAAAATCCTGCCTCCAAGGAACTGAAATTCTTATATTTGCGCTTTTTAAAGACAATAGCCGTTAGACCTTAGCCATAGAAGCATTTTACAACAGTCTAACATCTAAAGTCTATTATCTAAATTTTCAAAAATGCAATTAGAAAACAACCGTTATCTCCTCAGCGGCGGCGTGGATCCGCTCGAGTTGGCGAACCAGTACGGTTTGCCTTTGTACATTTATGACAGCGCTATTATGGAGCGCCAGTATAAACGCATCACCAACGCGTTCAATGTCAAACGGTTGAAGATTAATTATGCTTGTAAAGCGTTGAATAACATCAACGTATTAAAATTTTTCAAAGAACAAGGCTCCGGTTTGGACACGGTTTCCATTCAGGAAGTGTTGCTGGGTTTGAAGGCTGGATTTAGTCCAAAAGACATTATTTACACCCCCAATTGTGTGAGCTTGGAAGAGATCGAAATGGCGGTGCAGTACGGCGTGCGCATCAATATTGACAATATTTCCATCCTGGAGCAGTTTGGTCAGGCGTATCCCGATGTGCCGGTTTGTATTCGTATTAATCCGCATATTATGGCAGGCGGCAATGCCAAGACTTCCGTGGGGCACATCGATTCCAAATTTGGGATTTCCATTCATCAAATGCCGCTGGTGCGTCGCCTCGTCGAAGCTACGAATATCAAAGTGGAAGGCATTCACATGCACACGGGGTCCGATATTTTGGATGCGGAGGTGTTTTTGATGGGTGCCGAGATTTTATTAAACATTGCTAAAGATTATAAGTTCCTGGATTACATTGACTTCGGTTCCGGTTTTAAAGTGCCGTACAAGGAAGGCGATATTGAAACCAATATTGAAGAACTGGGGGAGAAAATCTCGAAGCGCTTCAACGAATTTTGTAAAGAATACGGCAAGGATTTGACCTTGATGTTCGAGCCGGGTAAATTTCTGGTGAGCGAATCGGGTTATTTCCTCGTGAAAGTCAATGTGATAAAGCAGACCACTTCCACTGTTTTTGCAGGCGTCGATTCGGGTTTGAATCATTTGATTCGACCGATGTTTTACAATGCGTATCATAAAATGACGAATATTTCTAATCCGAATGGGAAATCGCGTTTTTACACAATTGTCGGTTACATTTGCGAAACGGATACTTTCGGGGTAAACCGGCAGCTTTCTGAAATTCATGAAGGCGATGTGTTGTGTTTTCACAATGCGGGAGCCTATTGCTACACGATGTCGTCGAACTACAATTCGCGGTTCCGTCCGGCGGAGGTGCTTGTGCACGAGGGCAAAGCGTACCTGATTCGCCAGCGCGAAACGATGGAAGATATTATGCGCAATCAGATTGAAGCCGAGATTTTTCAGGAAGTGATGGTGTAAGATGGAATGTTGGAATAGTGGAAAATGGAATGTTGGAATGCGCGCTACTCCAACGTTCTATTTTCTAACCATAAAATTGAAAGGGAAAGAATTGGAGGCGACTCCTGTTTTAAATCAATATCAAACAATCCAATGAGAACTATTTATTTATTGATTTTCGCATTTATTTTGTTGGGAAATAGTTGCAAAAGCAATAGCCCGCAAAAGGCTGACTCAACTGTCGTTAAAGCCAATGATGGCGTGGAGATTTTGCAGGACACCCTGGTGGGCATTAATAATGGGGAATTAGTTTTTGCCAATGGCAAACGCAAAGCGCTTCCTTTTGCCGATGATGCCGATGCCACGCAGTTGATTCTGGTGCGCCACGCCGAAAAAGCAACGGGCGGCGAAGACCCGGAGGACCCCGATCTGACGCCTGCCGGATCACAGCGAGCCGAGCGCCTGGCAGATATCTTGCAGGAGTTTCCGTTGGATGGCGTGTACACCACTTTTTACAATCGCAGCACGAGCACCGCACAGCCCAGCGCGTACCAGGCGCAGGTGGATATTCAATTTTACGAAGCCAATCAATCCGCAGATTTTGTCATTCAACTCGCAGCGCGGCAAATGGGCAAGCATTTTCTGGTCGTTGGGCACTCCAACACCGTACCACAAATGCTCAATCGCCTGCTGGGCGAAGCAAAATTCAAAGACCTGCGTGACAGCGAGTATAGCAATATTTACGTGGCTTCCATCAGCAAAGACGGGCAGGTGGAGGTGATCCGGGCGCTGTTTTGAATAGTGGTAAGGTGTTCATAAGCAATTTATTACAACTATTAGGAACTAAAGAATGACATTTTGATGTAATAAAAAAGGTAAGCATCATTTAAAAATAATCAATATGAGCAGCGCTTCTGCCCGGCAAACCGCGAAAAAAGATCAAGCAATCCCGGAATACCTCATTTATGAAATGGATGAAGGGACGCCGATTTATTATCGTGGCTACAAAGATGTTTTAAATAAAAAGAAAACCCCCGAACAAATCATGGGAAGTAGTGCGTTGCAATCACTTTTGGTGATGCTTTTGTTAGATGTTCTGAAAACCAAATTAGATCACAATTATTTGCGTTTACCGGCTGAATTAGGATTAAAATTTGCACATAAAAGCTGGCGCAATTTAGACATTGCCATTTATGACAAACGAAAAGTAGCCGATAAATCGGTTTTTTTGACCAATAAATACATCGAAATACCGCCTGAGGTAGTCATTGAAATTGATACAAAAGCGGAACTCTCCGAATTGCCCGATCCGGCGTCTTATCATCAAAAGAAAACGGATCAATTATTAAACGCTGGGGTACAACGGGTTATCTGGATTTTTACCAGCACCAAAAAGCATCAGGTCGCCGTCAAAGACCAAAAATGGGAAACCGACAACTGGACGGCAGATATTGTGGTCATGGACGGCGTGACCATTAACATCAACCAATTACTCGAAGCGTTTTAGTCTAGCCTTTTTGCTATAATAAAAATTTCAATCGTTTATCTTTGCACTTCTTTTTGGGTGTTCAAGTATTCGTGTATTCCAAAGCTCATAGGACGCGCCTACCTGAACACAGGGACACTTTAACATAAGAACACGATGGATACCAGATACAACCCGCAGGAGACAGAACCGAAATGGTACGATTACTGGATGAAACATAATTATTTTCATTCAGAACCCGATGATCGTGAGCCATTTACAATTGTAATTCCGCCACCGAACGTAACGGGCTTGCTGCACATGGGGCACATGCTCAACAACACGATTCAGGACATCCTGATTCGTAAGGCGCGTTTGGAAGGTAAAAATGCCTGTTGGGTGCCGGGCACCGACCACGCTTCGATTGCAACGGAAGCTAAAGTGGTGCAACTGCTTCGTAAACAAGGGATTAAGAAATCTGACATTAGCCGTGAGGAATTTTTGAATCATGCTTTTGAGTGGAAAGAAAAGTATGGCGGCATCATTCTGGAGCAATTGAAAAAACTGGGCGCTTCCTGCGATTGGGAACGAACGCGGTTTACCATGGAGCCGTCTTTGTCCAGAGCGGTGATTCATGTTTTTGTCGATTTATATCGCAAAGGAAAGATTTACAGAGGATTACGTATGACGAACTGGGATCCTGCGGCGCAGACGGTATTGTCGAACGAAGAAGTGATTTACAAAGAGGTGAATTCGCAGTTGTTTCACTTGAAATACCTGCTGGAAGGTTCTGATTCTGAAGGAATTGTAATTGCTACCCAACGCCCGGAGACCATCATGGCGGATGTGGCAATCGCGGTTCATCCTGAAGACGAGCGTTATAAAGATTGGATTGGTAAACAAGTATTAATTCCATTGATTAATAAGCCAATACCCATTATTGCAGATTCTTATGTGGATCGGGAATTTGGTACGGGCGCTTTGAAAATCACCCCTGCGCACGACCAGAATGACTACGCCGTTGGCGAACGCCATAATCTGCCGGTAGTTGATATTTTGAATGCCGATGGTACACTGAATGAAAATGCGCAGATTTTAATCGGCGAAGATCGCTTTGTAGCGCGTAAGAAAATCAAGAAACTACTGGAAGAATCTGGCAATCTGGTTAAAATTGAAGATTACAAAACCAATGTGGGGCACTCCGAACGCACGGATGCTGTGGTGGAGCCACGCCTGACCCTGCAATGGTTTCTGGATATGAAAGGCTTTGCCCGCACGGCACTCGAGGCGGTGAAAAGCGGCGAAGTGACCTTCTACCCGGAAAGCATGTGGAACATGTACTATAATTGGCTGAATGAGGATAACATTCGCGATTGGTGTATCTCGCGGCAATTGTGGTGGGGACAAAGGATTCCAGCGTGGTACCTCAGCCCCTCCCCAGCCCTCCCCCAAGGGGAGGGAGCACCTCAAATGGAGGGGGAGCATATTTTTGTAGCGGAAACGCCGGAAGATGCGTTGGAATTAGCGCGAAAAAAGACAGGCAATCCAAATTTGACTTTGGATGATTTGAAACAAGATGAAGACGTGGTGGACACCTGGTTTTCGTCGTGGCTATGGCCCATTTCGGTTTTTGATGGATTTGAAAATCAGGAAGAACTGGCATATTATTATCCGACAAGTGTGCTCGTGACGGGTTGGGATATCATGTTTTTTTGGGTGGCACGCATGATTATGTCGGGATATGAATATTCGGAGGAGTTATTAGGTAAAAACATTACATCTACTAAAGGAAAAATGCCATTTCATGATGTATATTTCACTGGAATGGTACGCGACAACAAGCGCCGCAAAATGAGCAAATCGCTCGGCAACTCGCCCGATGCATTAGAATTAATTGATAAGTATGGCGCGGATGGCGTTCGCTTTGGCATGATGGCAAGTTCAGCGGCGGGGAATGACATTATTTTTGATGCGCCGTTTGATCCGGAGACAAAGGAGATTTTGAACGAGAGTAAATTGTGTGAGCAAGGTCGCAATTTCTGCAATAAAATGTGGAATGCGCTGCGTCTCATCAAAGGCTGGGAAGTGACTGATGAACTGGTGAATGAATCAACGTCGGAAATTAATGAGTTGGCAATCAACTGGTTGGAACAAAAATTATCACAAACCCTGGTAGAAATTGACTCGAATTTTCAACAATATCGCCTGTCGGATGCGTTGATGACGCTATACAAATTCATTTGGGATGATTTCTGTTCCTGGTACCTGGAAATGATTAAACCCGCTTATGGCGAGCCGATTGACCGTGCCACTTTAGACCGCACGATTGATGTTTTTAGCAAAATGATGACCGCGCTGCATCCGTTTATGCCGTTTGTAACGGAGGAAATTTGGCAGCAATTGACCGACCGTTTGGAAGGTGAGGATTGCATTGTGAGCGAGTATCCGAAAGCCGAAGCTTTTGATGCGGCATTTATCAATCGGGTAGAGCGGGCGAAAGAAATCGTGACCGCCATCCGCGAGGTGCGCAGCAGCAAAGGCTTGAAAGCCAAGGAAGAATTGAAGGTTTTTGCGCAGGATACGCCAAAAGCGCAGGAATTATTGGCAGAAAAAGGCTTGAAGCCGATGATTGTCAAAATGGCAAACCTGAATGAACTTTCTTTTACTCAGACGGAAATTTCTAATAGTGTTTCGTTTCTTGCCGGTACAGAAAAATTCTACGTGGAAATGGAGCAAGCCATCGACGCCGTGGCTGAGCGCGAGCGGCTGAGCAAAGATTTAGCTTATTATCAGGGATTTATACAATCAGTACAAAAGAAACTGAGCAACGAGAAGTTTGTAAATGGTGCTCCGGCGAATGTCATCGAAGCAGAACGCAAAAAACTTGCCGACGGCGAAGCCAAAATCAAGAGTTTGGAAGAAGCCTTGGCGCAGCTGAACTAGCATTGAAATTGGTCTGATAGCGAACGGATTATCAGACCAATTTTTCTTGTTGATACCGCTCATATTCTAATTGCAACTGCTTTTTATCAATTGGCACAACCCCCAATTTTTCGCATACCTGCCCACCCGCCATATTAGATAAAATGGCAATAGATTCATTATCCAATCCCAACGCTAATGCCAACGACGCCACACTAATCACAGTATCTCCGGCGCCACTCACATCTGCAATTTGGCGCGGGCGTGTTCCTACCATCAAGCTTTCGCCTTGTTTATCAATGAATAAGCCTTTTTCTGAAAGGGTAATCAGCGTATATTGATTGCCCAATTTGCTGCGCACATAGGTCGCCGTTTCTTTTAGGGAGTGCAGTTCCGCTTGTACCGCTGTGCTCATTTGACTGCGGATTTCCTTCAAATTTGGCTTAAATAAAGTGACATGCTTATACTCCCAGAAATTGTGAAACTTCGGATCGACCGTTGTCGGAATGTCGCGCTTTACAGCTTCCAGCATGATCGCACGGATGGTTTTTGAAGTCAGCACTCCTTTGTTATAATCTTGAAATAAAATCACGTGAATATCGCGCTCTTCCAGCATACTTTGCACACATTCAATCAATTGGCTGGTTTCTTGCTCGTTCAGGTCGCCCGTTGTTTCTTCGTCCACTCGCAGCAGTTGTTGACTTCCTGCTAAAATCCTGGTTTTCACCGTCGTTGGTCGGTCGGAAGATTGTAATATACATTTACTTGATAATCCGTGTTCTGGAAGCAATTTTAAGAAAACCTCCGCATCCCGATCTTTACCAATCATGCTGCACAAATAAGGCGTAGCGCCTAAAGCCTTGATATTCAATGCAACATTAGCGGCACCGCCCAAGCGATTTTCGCGTGTCTCCAAAGCAACCACTGGTACTGGTGCTTCCGGCGAAATGCGCTCTACCTTGCCGCTCAGGTAACGATCAATCATTACATCGCCTACCACCAAAACATTTAGTTTATTAAAAGCGTCAAAAATATTATTAGAATAAATCATGTTTCTTGCAAATGTCTTCAACAAAAGTAGTAAATGTCCTCACATTTCAATGGGCTGTTGGGGAAGAATAAGTATGAAATCTGGTTAAATTCGTTCAACAATTTTAGTTTGGCTTTAAAAAACCATGTTGTTGAATAAAGTTTAAAATTTTATTCGTAGCGCCTTGATTGTCTGTTATATATTTTTTTGCAATATGTGAAGCTGTATTGTACTCATTTTCTTCTTGTAACGAATTAAAAACAGCTTTAAACTCTTCCAGATTTTGAACGCTGAAAGCGCCACCTTGCTGCGTAAGCTGAACGGCTTCTTCAAATTTCTGGAATTTAGGACCAAATATAACCGGTAATCCAAATGTGATCGGCTCCAGCGTATTGTGAATACCCGCGCCAAATCCGCCGCCAATATAAGCCACCCGACTATATTGATACAGCGCCGATAGCATACCAATATTATTGATGATAATAACTTTTACTCCTCCAATGTTTTCTGCACTTAATTCAGAATATCGAATAAAAGAAATGCTTAATCCTTGTTCAATCTGACGAATATGACGCTCCGCAATATCGTGCGGGGCTATAATAACTTTCCAATCTTCGGGTAAATGTTGATTTATAAAAGGTAATAAAAAGGCTTCGTCGGCTTGCCAACTGCTGCCAATAATTAAAATTTTATGCAGCTGACTAAATGTTTTAATAATCGGATAATCCGGCGCTTGTTGCGCAATTTGCCACACGCGATCAATTCTGGTGTCGCCTGCTATCGTAAAATTTTGTAAATGAAGCTGTTGTAATAATTGTGCAGAATTTTGATTTTGTGTAAAAATATGCGTAAATCCCGATAATAATTGTCGGAACAATCCGCCGTACCACTTGAAAAACAATTGATTATCCCTAAAAATCGCTGAAATGAGTAGGGTAGGGATGCCCTTTTTTTGAAGCGTCGTTAAATAATGATACCAAAACTCATATTTTACAAAAATACTTATAGTGGGTTTAAATATCTCTATGAATATCAAGGCGTTAGAATGGGTGTCAGCAGGTAAATAACAAACATAATCCGCTTGAGTGTAATTTTTGCGAATTTCATACCCCGATGGCGAAAAAAAAGAGAGTACAATTTTTACATTGGGATATTGCTTTTTCAAGGCTTCTATCACAGGTCGCCCTTGCTCAAACTCGCCTAATGATGCGCAGTGCACCCACAGGCAAGGCATTTTTTCAGCGTTAAGTCGTTGCCAATCAGCCGAGTAGCGTTGCTGCCAATGACTTCGCCCGTCCACCCATTTTTTGGCTTTTGGATTAAAAAGGGAAACGATTTTTATACCTAACGTATAAAGCTGAATACCAATATTATATATGATTTTTGACATACACGTAACCTTTCCAAGCTGCAAAGAAACACAAAAATGAAGAGCTGAACACTGAAAATTTGTTAGTATTGTATGCACGAATGAGCAATTTGAAAAAAATCTTGTTGTAATTGGATGCTTGTTGCTCCGGCACAAGTAGTCACATTAAATTGGCACAAATGGAGGTTCCTTTACATGTTTATGATCCTATCAACCAGTCCTTTGCTTTGATCGGTGTGGCTATTGCCGTTTTTGTCATCAGTTCGGTAGGTGCGTTTCTATTATTTCGACAAGATACTCGGCACCGTGGCAATCAATACACCGGCTTATTCGGAATGCTCCTGGGGTTTATTGCTTTGATTGCTTTCGGAACAGCTTTGTTTGGCTGGCTGGCGACCGCCAAAACCAGTACAGTCCGCATTTATGCAGATCGGGTCGAGTTAGGTAAGCGTACGCTGTATTATAAAAATATTGAAAATGCCGTTATTGAAGAAAGCCGGGAAAGTTCCTGGGTGAACCCTTCCATCACCAAGCGCTCCGTCTTGCTGCTTTTTATTGCAGATTATGAAGGGCACACCTACGTGCTTTCAGCGGAAAATTACCCCATCAAGGAAATCATGAATAACTTGAAAGCCGCGATTGCCGCGTGGGAATCGAAATCAACTTCCACGGAAAATTAAAGGAAAAATAAGTGCGACAAGCTATCATAACATTTCAGGTGAAAATCTGAAATGTTATGATAACCAGGATGTTGCACAACGATTATTGTAGAGAAACCTTTTTACGAATGGCACCTGTGAAAGTGCGCAACTCGATTTCGTAAGTGCCCGCCTGGAAGCGGCTAAAATCGAGTTCATAAATGGTATTCACCGGTAAGTTGAACACATTGTCTTTCCACACCAGATCGCCTTTTTCATTGCGCACCAGTACATCGCTGATGTTGACGTTCAGTGTTTCAAAATCAATGTAAAATAACTTGTTTTCCGCATCCGCAAAAATCGTCCAATCTTCACCCGCCGCAGGAGGAGGCGTGAAAGATTCCAGACTTTTGAGGTCGGTGCGGAAGTTGGCGGCAACTGCCTGCGCAGATACAATGTGGCAAAATCCAAAGAACAGGAAAGCGAAGGTTGTCACAATCTTTTGCATAGCCGATTTAAGGTTTATATGTTCATGGGCAATTCGTAGGCAAAAATAAAATTATTGTTCTATATGTAAAAATTATTTTTGTAAAAAATTGAACCTAAATTAATTACAAAATAAAATTTTAAAAGGTTGTGTTTTTGCCTGATTTTATATTTCTACAACGCCTTAATAACGCCAGAAGTAACACTTTAGTACATCCTTTTTTTAGAAATGTGCATTATTTTTTTGCAGGCAGGCAAGAAGTTCAAATGTTGTACCAAAAAAAAGTTGGGCTGTAAATTGTTAGATCCCTTTGATTGCAAACCTGAGTTATACTTTTTCCAACACATCTCTGATATTGCCATACATGCGGTCTTCTTCTTTCAAAAAAGCGGATAATTCTACCCAAACAGCTTGCTCGATGTCTTCTTCTGTTTGCGGAGTCAACTCCATTTCATCCGTTCGCATCATATACCAGTAGGTGCGCTTGAGAATGCGGGTCTTATTTTCTTTATAAGTGTGATATGTTTCAGTAAGAAAATCAATTAGTTGCAAATTTTTTAAACCCGTTTCTTCCTGAACCTCGCGAAGGGCAGCCGTTTCTTTCGTTTCACCGGCATCGATTTTGCCTTTAGGCAAATCCCAAAAACCACGTCGAAAAATAAGCAAAGCTTTATGATCTGTGTTGAAAACCACGCCCCCTGCCGCTTCAATTAGTTTATAATGTGCAGCGAAATCTTTAAAAAGTTGCTCCAAATCATCCGCATACAGCGTCACCGCGTCAAACCGTTTGCCTTTTTCCAACATGTCAGCATAGTTGAGCAAAAATTTAGGCTTGCCGGGGTAGCGCGTCACCAGCTCGCACTCGGAGGTAGCAGTCTGCACTTGCGCCGCCGATTGTAAAAACAGAGGTGTACCATTGATATAGATTTTGTACATTCGCCGTGAAATTTACGATTTACGATTATTTTATGAATATAGCAAAAGAAATTGCGCACCACTTATTGCAAATAAAGGCAATAAAACTGAGTCCACAAAAGCCTTTTACCTGGGCTTCGGGCATTTTTTCTCCGATTTATTGCGACAATCGCATTATTACCTCGTACCCTGCGGTGCGCCGATTCGTTATAGATAGTTTTGTTGAAAAAGCAAAAGCGTTTGAGCCGTTTGACGCGATAGCAGGAGTGGCTACGGGCGGCATTGCGCATGGCGCTTTGCTGGCAGATCGGCTGAATCTGCCATTTATTTATGTTCGCAGCAAAGCGAAGGAACATGGTCGGCAAAATTTGATTGAAGGCGAGCTGGCTCCAGGCACAAAAGTGCTGGTCATTGAAGATTTGATTTCCACAGGTGGTAGCAGTTTGACGGCGGTAGAAGCCTTGCGCAGCGGTGGTTTGGAAGTAGCGGGCTTGATCGCCATTTTCACCTACGGTTTTGAGCAGGCGACACGCGCTTTTGAGCAAGCCGATTGTAAAATGGAGACTTTGACCAATTACGCCACTTTACTGGAAGAAGCTGCACAAACGCATTATATTCAACAGTTGGAATTGGAAACATTATTGGAGTGGCAAAAGAATCCGCAAGAATGGGGACGCTGAGTTTTGAGTTGCTTATGGAAGGCATATCACTAAAATCTGTCCAATTTCAGCAATTGTATAAAATATTCACCATCTGATTCATTACCTTGCAAAGTTAAATCTTTTTATATTTGGCGGTTCAAATAATTGATTAGCAGCGAATAACGACGCTAGAAACACGTAAACGACTGAATTGCAAGATGTCCGTAATAACAGCTCAATCTGAAGCATTCCTGAAAACATACCTCAATAATGCCGCTCCAACTGGTTTTGAATCATCTGGACAAAAAATCTGGCTGGAATATATCAAACCTTACATTCATGATTGGAAAATTGATAATTATGGTACTGTATATGGTATTATAAATCCTTATAAACCGTATCGCGTTGTAATTGAAGGACATGCTGATGAAATTTCCTGGTTTGTTCATTATATTTCAGATAATGGATTTATTAATGTCATTCGTAATGGCGGCTCCGACCATTTGATTGCGCCTTCCAAACGGGTGAATATTCATACCAAAAATGGCTTTGTAAAGGGCATTTTCGGGTGGCCCGCCATCCATACGAGGGTAGGGGATGACGCTAATCTGACGCCTAAACTGGAAAATATTTTTATTGACGTAGGCGCTAAAAATAAAGAGGAAGTGCTGGCAATGGGTATTCATGTGGGTTGTGTGATTACTTATGAGGATGAAATGATGGTGCTCAATGATCGTTATTATGTAGGGCGTGCGCTCGACAACAGAATGGGCGGCTTTTGTATTGCAGAAGTAGCGCGTTTATTACATGAAAATAAAATAGAATTGCCGTATTCATTACACTTTGTAAATTCGGTACAAGAGGAGGTCGGATTAAATGGTGCGACGATGGTGGCACAAACCATTCAGCCGCATGTGGCGATTGTCACGGATGTGACACACGACACGAGTACGCCGCTGGTCAGTTCTCAAAAGCATGGTGATGTAAAAAGTGGCGCAGGACCGTCGGTTACTTATGCGCCGGCAGTTCATAATAAATTATTACAATTGATTGTAGAAACAGCGGAGGAAAAACAAATACCGATTCAGCGGGAAGCGGCTTCGCGTCGCACGGGCACCGATACAGATGCTTTTGCCTATGCCAATGGCGGCGTGCCTTCCGCGCTTATTTCGCTGCCGCTGCGATACATGCATACCACCGTGGAAATGGCGCATAAAGAGGATGTAAGCAATGTAATTCGTTTGATTTATGAATCATTGTTAAAAATTGAAAATAATCATAATTTTAAATATTTTTAATAATAAAAGCTCATATTTCATATTTTTGCTTTCATATTTCAAATTTGATATAAAGCCCTGTAACTATGTATCGTACCATTACTGATTTTTTAAATGATTGGCAAGAGGAATCGGAAGCAACTTTGAAAATTTTCAATCAACTGGACGATTCCAAATTACATGAAAAGGTGTCTGATAAAGTACGCAGCTTAGGCAGATTGGCGTGGCACATCGTGCAAACCCTTACGGAAATGGGCGCGCGTGCTGGGCTTTTCCCTGCGGATGAGTTAGAACATACTCCGATACCAACGAGCGCCGCTGAAATTGCAAGGATATATCAAGATTATACGGCAATGTTAAGTGACAATGTAAAGAACTTGTGGAGCAATGAATCGTTGAATGATAAACTGAATATGTACAGGGAGGAGTGGGAGAGAGGTCGTATTTTGTCGGTTTTTGTAAAACACCAAACGCACCACAGAGGGCAGATGACCGTTATTATGCGGCTGTTGGGCATGAAAGTGCCCGGCATTTATGGTCCTGCCAATGAAGAATGGGCATCTTTTGGTATGCCGGCGATGGAATAATATTATAAAAATATAATGCCATCAATGCTTTTGTAAAATCACTCGTTTATTTCCTGATTTACAGCAATTTATGGATTGCACTAGCTGCGCTTTGCATGACTTGGCAAACGCAATTGTTATTGGGCAATCCTTTGAAGCTTTCCTTCTTTACAGCATTTGTTTTTTTTTCTACTTTTTTATTATATGCCGTGCATCGGCTGGTGAGTTTACAAAAATTGAAATATACTCATCCGCAGGCTCGGTTCAAGCCAATTGCTTCCCTTCGACATTTTTATTGGGGCGCTGTTATTGTTTTACTTTTTCTAGTGATTTATTTATTTTTTAAGCTGCCTCGACCTTTACAAATCGCTTTGTTTTTGCCTATTTTGCTGTCAGCCGGTTATGCCTTGCCGCTTTTGCCAGGACAAAAAAGGCTGCGAGATATTCATTTTATAAAAAATGTGCTGATTGCTGGTGTTTGGACTTGGGTAACGGTTTTATTACCTGTTTTTGAAATGCAATTAATTGTAAATCAAGAAATTGTGTGGATGTGTATAGGGCGATTCAGTTTTGTTTTTGCGATTTCTCTCGCCTTTGATGTTCGCGATGTAGTGCTGGATCGAGCGACACAGGTGAAGACGATACCCATTGCAGGCGGCATTGCTTTAGCCAAAAAAACGGCAATGGTCTTTTTGTTTATTACATTTATCTGCGTTGTATTGAATTGGTTGTTAGGGTTTTATAAATTCGGCGGTGCAGCAGGTATCATTACATCGCTTATTATTACAAGCTTGTTAATCATGAAGGCTACTCCCGAAAAAGAAGATTTTTATTTTGCTTGTCTTTTAGATGGTGTAATGATATTACAGTTTTTATTGGTCTGGTTGTTAAATAATTGAATATTTTTAATTATCTATTTTATATTTGATGTAAAGTTTTTATTTATAATATTTTATAAATTATACTTTTCTTTAAATAAGTTTAAATGATGACGTTCGTGACCATATGTAATGTGCGCGAGCGCTAAAGCGGTGATTGGGTGATTGCTCGCCACGCCTGTATTTTGCCACATTTCAGGAATAAAATTTACAAACAATTGAATACTGGACTCCCGCACAGCCATGTATTCACTGATAATAGAAGCCCAGGAACGATTGGACGCATTGGAGGTAGGTACATAGGCATCCTGATCGAAGCCGGGAAGGGGCGTCTGGTCGTTTCGTGCAATGCGAAGTGCGCGATAAGTGAAAATACGCTCCGCATCCATCATATGCAGCAACACCTCCCGAACGCTCCACTTGCCCTCGGCATAATGGTAATCCCATTTGTCAGGTGGAACATTTTGTAAAAAAGTGAGCATTTCTGATTTCGCTGCTGTCAGTAGCGTCACAATTTCGCCTTCAGGTACTTGGTCGATGTATTTTTGATAAAAAGCTGCAAAATCGCCGGGTTGAGGTTTCATTAAATTGTTGGTTATTAATTGCTTATTGTTGATTGTTAATTGTCATATTGAGTTTCATAATAGCGCTGGTATTCACCGGAAGTGACATGTTCGAGCCATTCGTTGTTGTCCAAATACCATTGAGCCGTTAATCGCAAGCCTTCTTCTGGCTGAACGGTTGGTTCCCAGCCCAATTCGCGTTTGAGTTTGGACGCATCAATCGCATAGCGGCGGTCGTGTCCAGGGCGGTCTTTGACAAAAGTAATCAACTGACGGGACGTACCGGCTGGTCTTTGTAGAAGCTCATCCATTAAATCGCAAAGCGTATGCACCAAATCAATATTTTTCCGCTCGTTATTGCCACCAATATTATAGGTTTCGCCTACTTTACCATTGTGAAAAATCAAGTCAATCGCCGCTGCATGATCGCCGACCCAAAGCCAATCACGCGTGTATTTGCCATCGCCATACACCGGAAGCGGTTTATTATGCTTGATATTATTAATCATTAAAGGGATGAGCTTTTCTGGAAATTGATAAGGTCCGTAATTATTAGAACAGTTAGAAACAATCACCGGAACATGATAGGTATGATAATAAGCACGCACCAAATGATCAGAACCCGCTTTGGAAGCAGAGTAGGGCGAGCGAGGGTCATAAGCTGTTTCCTCTGTAAAATAGCCCGTATCTCCCAAGGAACCGTACACCTCATCGGTGGAAATGTGATAAAACAATTTACCCGTTTTCCCCTGCCATGCCTGCCGCACCGCGTCGAGCATGCACATGGTGCCCATAATATTTGTTTCTAAAAAACTCAACGGATTGCTGATGGAACGATCCACGTGCGACTCTGCCGCAAGGTGGATGACGCCGTCAAAATCGTAGCTGGAAAACAATTCACGTAGGAGTTCCCGATCTGTAATGTCTCCTTTTATAAATGTATAATTCGGCTGATTTTCAATAGATTTTAAATTTTCCAGATTCCCAGCATAAGTCAACTTGTCCAAATTTACAATCCGATAATTTGGATATTTTGATACCATTAGCTGTACCAAGTGTGTACCAATGAAACCGGCACCGCCAGTGATTAAGATGCTTTTTTGGAAAGTCATAATTGTTTTTTTAAGTGTAAATTTTAAAGAAATATTTTTATGAAAAAGTAATTAACATCATAACGCCACCGAATCATTTACTTGTACCGCTTCTTTAAAATATTCATACGTTTTTATCAAACCCTCACTGCGGGGTACTTTCGGCTCCCAACCCAAAATCTGACGCGCTTTGGTAATATCGGGTTGACGCACTTTTGGATCATCGGCAGGTAAATCTTTGTAAACAATCTTCGCTTGTGGGTTTTGTACCAAATCCAGGATTTCCTCCGCCAATTGCTTCACCGTGATTTCATCTGGATTGCCGATGTTCATTGGCAAATGATAATCACTCATCAACAAACGGTAAATACCCTCCACTAAATCATCCACATAACAGAAGGAGCGCGTCTGCGAGCCATCGCCAAAAACCGTCAAACCCTCACCCCGAATGGCTTGCGAGAAGAAAGCCGGCAAAGCGCGCCCGTCTTCCACACGCATACGCGGACCGTAAGTATTAAAAATTCTGATAATTCGAGTTTCTACATTATGATAATTGTGATACGCCATCGTGATCGCTTCCAAAAAGCGCTTGGCTTCGTCATATACGCCACGCGGACCCACCGGATTCACATTGCCCCAGTATTCTTCCGATTGCGGATGCACCAATGGATCGCCATAAACCTCTGACGTAGAGGCAACTAGAATGCGCGCATTTTTTTCACGTGCCAATCCCAGCAAATTATGCGTACCCAAAGCACCAACTTTCAGCGTTTGAATCGGCATTTTCAAATAATCAATCGGGCTGGCAGGCGACGCAAAATGTAGGATGTAGTCCAGTTTGCCAGATACGTGTACAAATTTGGTGACGTCATTGAAATAAAATTCAAATTCCTGGAGCGGAAAAAGATGCTCAATGTTTTTCAAATTGCCGGTGAGCAAATTATCCATTCCAATAACCTGAAATCCTTCACGTAAGAAGCGGTCGCAAAGGTGGGAACCTAAAAAACCAGCGGCTCCGGTGATTAGCACTCTTTTCACTTGGTAAGTTTTTAATTTCTGTGTTAAATGTCAGTATGAACAACAGGAATTGATGCCTACAATTCATATTTGTTGCAAATATAACATAAATTGATAGGTTTGAATTGAAATTTGTATAAATGAGACTTTGAACTTGTTTAAAATTGATAAAAAATTTTAATATCAGTCAATAAATGAACCGTTTTTGCAATCTGCCACAAAAACACGAAGGCACAAATTTTACACAAAACTTTTGTGAGATTTAGTGTTTTGGTGCCTTCGTGGCGAAATTAGGTGCTTTATCAAAGATACCAGCTAGTTTATATATTAAATAAAATCTTTAATTTTAAACAACTTCATTTTTTAAAAAACAAATTAGATGAAACTGATTCTAAAAAACACTGCTATTTTGTCGTTTTCTTACCCAAATCTTAGGTCTGTGAATTAAAATGTTAGGCAGGAATGCCTCTAGGTACAAAATTTGCTTATTTTTGGTCAATTCATTTGAAACCAAAGGTTAATTCCAAACAAACAAAGGATAATGAGAGCAGTTTTACCCCTGTTTTTCTTGGTACTAGGAACACTAATCGCTTATGCCCAGCCTGCAAATGATGATTGTAGTGGGGCAGTTCAATTAAGTTTTTCGCCTACATGTTCAAACACCGTTTTTAGCAATATCGGGGCGACTAACACAAATATTGGCACCAACAACAGTCCTTCCTGCTTCAATGGAGGCACGACGCAGCGAGATGTCTGGTTTACTTTTACCACGCTTCCCGATACGCGCGAGGCGACCATTACGGTAAAAGGGATAGCCAATGGCTCGAATGCCAAAGCGCTGGTGAATCCACAGGTGGCGGTGTATCGGGGCACTTGCACCGGATTGTCACAAATTGCCTGCGCTTCTTCTACAAACGGCAATTCAGAATTGAAGCTGGATGTTATGAATTTGACTCCGAATGTAACTTACTACCTCCGGGTCAATGATTACACGCCTTCGGCTACGCCTAACGCGGGTGATTTTAACATTTGCGTGCAACCGTTTATCCCTGCTATCAACATGGGAGATGCCTCCAACACCACTGCTTGCTCGGGTACGCTGTACGATTCAGGTGGTGCCGATGGCGATTATGGACTTTTAGAGGATTTAACATTTACCATTTGTCCTTCAGAACCGCATGCTTGCATTGAAATCAACCTGGAAGAATACGATATTGAGCCGACGATTTTAGGTTTTTTTGGAGATGCGCTTACTTTTTATGCTGGTAACAATACCTCTGCGCCAATTTTGGCTAGAGTAGAGGGGCAGGATATTGGTTCTAATTTCCGAATCCATGCTTCCACTCAGTGTGTTACGGTGCGTTTTCAATCGGATTTTCTTGCAAATTTTGCTGGTTTTAAGCTCAATTGGCAGTGCTCGGCGACCGCCTGTGAAAATCGTAGTTTTGGAAATCCGGTGCAAGTTGGTAGTTTACCTTTTTCTGAAAGCGCAAGCACTTGTGAATCCGCTTCGACCACTGCGAATTCGCCTTGTGCTTCCGACGATTTTTTGAACGGACCGGAATATGTTTATACTTACAATGCGCCAGGCAATACTTGCATTAGCGTGAATGTAACAGGCGCTGCGGAGGAGACAGGCATTGTGATTTTAGATGGGTTGCCCACGGCAAACGGCACAAATTGCGTAGCACGTAGCAGCAGCGGAAAGATCACTTCTGCTAATTTATTGTCGGCAGGTACTTATTACATTGTCGTTGCAAATGGAAAAGGGTGTACACCTTTTAATATAAGCATTGAAGAAACGACTTGCGCTATCTCGCCTGCGTTGGTCAACGCCTTGTGCAATCCTTTGAATGGTTGTGTACGCCTGGATGGCTTGCCCACCGTTTTTGATTTTGAAGATGGATTTCAGGATATGCAAATTGAAGAGGATGTGAACAATGGCTGCTGGCTTGGCTTCGGGGTAGAGCCTAATTTTTATTGGTTTACCATTCAGTCACAAGCAGATGGACGTTTTGGATTTATATTGAACAGCGCGAATCCTGATACGCTTTCTGATTTGGATTTTAATGTCTGGGGACCATTCTCACAAGACCAAGTATGCGGCACACCGCAAGAGGTGATTAATTTTATTCGCAATAATCAACCCATTCGTAGTTCCTGGTCGCCGACTTCTGGTCCTACGGGTTTGACCGATACGCACCCGGAAGAAGATTACTCCATCACAGACAGGTATGACTGTGGAGAAGACGCCAGCGATGCCGGTGCAGATGGAGACGATTATGTGAGTACCATTCAAACCCAAAAAGGGCAGGTGTATGTAGTTTTGATAAACGACTGGGAAAACCTGATTGGCGATCAAGGCGTAGCGATTGATTGGTCACCTTCTGATCCGCCGGTTTTAGAACAATTGCCCGCAGAGGTCGTGGCAGGTGATACGGCAGTTTGTTTGGGCGATTCGGTTCGTATTTTAATTGAATCACCGATCAGTTCTATCCTCTGGTTGAATGACACTGCTACTTTATCTTGCAACGATTGCCCAAATCCCGTTGCAAAACCTTTGCAAACTACGGAATATCGTGCTTTGGTAAAAGCGGTTTGTTATCAGGATACCATTTCAGTAACGGTTCGCGTGTTTGACTTGGACGCCGGACCTGATTTGACTGTTTGTCGAGGTGAAAAATTTGATTTAAAAGTGGGCGAGCCATTTGAAAACGCTACTTATAGCTGGACGGTTCCCGCCAATATTGAATTAAGTTGTACCGATTGTTCGAGTCCAACCATTACCACACCTACGCCTGGTACTTACAGCTTGATTGTCACCTTGACAGCACCAGGTTGTACGTTGCGAGACACCGTCAACATCACAGTACGAGCAGAAACGGCGCCTGTTTTCAACATTCAGGAAGATAGAAGCATTTGCGCGGGCACGACGGTTAATTTAGGTGGCGCTGCTACCGATGGGGTTGTGTATAGTTGGACGTCTAATCCAGCAGGTTTTACCTCCACAGATGCAAATCCGCAAGTGACACCTACTCAAACGACTACCTACATTTTGCGTGCTACCAACGCCACTTGTCCCTTGGCTTCGATAGATAGTGTGACGGTCACGGTTTTTGCAAAACCCATTATTGAATTGGCATCGGATACTTCGGTTTGTCAGGAATCGCCGGTTCGATTGGCAAATATTGTGGTTGAAGACGATGTAATGTATGAATGGACGGGTCCAGAAATTATACAGGATAAAACCAACCCGAATACGCTGGCTTTCCCAACAAATACAGGCGCTTACGTGCTGACAGCCGCTCGTGGAAATGGCGTTTGTATTGTGAATGATACGGTGAATGTAACCATAACCCCGATTGATATTGACATTCAACTGGAAGATACGGTTCAGGTTTGTCGTGGCATACCCTTGCAAGTCAATTTAAACGTGGTGCCTGCCAACACCCTGGTCGCTTTTGCGTCCACTGATGGTTTGTTCAGAGATACCATTCAAAACACGCTTACGTTGTTGCCTGATCGTGCCACTACTTACATTGCTACGGTGACGTCTCAGGGTTGCGTGCGCATGGATACGCTCGTGGTGCTTGTGGACTCGCTGCCATCCAATTTGGCGATTATGCCCGGCGATACCACAGTGTGTCAAGGTAGCTTGATTTTGTTGACTTCTGAATTGTACGAACCCAAAGATTTTCCAAATATTGAATTTGAATGGGTGCCTGCGAATGGACAGCAAACACCAGACTCCTTATATAATATGGTGATTCAGGCGGATACCACCACGCGTTACTACCGCATTACCACTAGCGGCGTGTGCGTGGATAGTGCCTACGCGGATGTAACGGTTAATCCGATTCCAATGGTAGAAATCATGCCTTCGGATACAACGGTTTGTCCGGGTGAGCGCGTGAAATTTACAGTAAAAACCACGCCATCCGATGTGGAGAAGCCTATGTGGGAACCTGCTACCAACTTGAGCTGTACCGATTGTTTGGAGCCTACGGCTACCGTTATTGCCAGCACTACTTACACTTTAAAAGTAGAATACCAAGGCTGTCCAGGTTCGGGAACTACAAGCGTGAAAGTCGCTATTCCTGGATTGAATCTAACCAATCGAACCCAGCTCTGTCGAGGTGATTCTGTTCAATTGAACAGTGTGGCTACGCCGGGTGTCACTTATACCTGGACTTCCTCGACCGATCCGAATTTCACCAGCAACAATCCTTTGCTGAGCGTTTCACCCGCTCAAACCACGACGTATAAAGTTGTTGCGCAAGCGGGCAATTGTGATCCGGTAGAAGGGCAAGTCACGATCAACGTGATTCAACCTGCCACAGTGAACGCCACCGCTGATCCTGCTACAATTTGCAAAGGCAGTTCGGTTACATTGAATGCGAATCCTACGGCGCCCGATGGCGTTCAGGAAACCTTCACTTGGCGCGGGCTTGGCACTTCTTTCCAGGAAGTTGGTGAAACGGTGACGGTTCCTAATTTACAAGCCAATACCCGATTTGTACTCATTTATACCTATGGTAATAATTGCGGAATTGTGAGAGATACCGTTTTGGTCAATGTCATCGAGGCAGGTACGATTGATGTCATTCCAAGCGACACAACGATTTGCCCTGGTCAATCGGTTCAATTAAATATTGCCACCACGGCTCAATTAAAGAGCATTCGCTGGGAAGGCGCAGAACTAAGTTGCAACGATTGCCCTAATCCGGTAGCTACGCCGACAGATTCTACGGTTTACAAAGTAGCGGTAGAATTGGCAGCCTGCCCAGGTGTGTTGAATGATTCTGCCGTTATTCGCATTTTACCAAATCCTGTTCTTACGCTGACGCCAGACACCGTTATTTGTGCGAACCAAGCGGTACAATTGAATCGAATTGCCTTGCCGGGTGTGACGTATAGATGGACTTCTTCAACCAATCCGAATTTCCAGAGTACCAATCCTTTGCTGACGGTTTCGCCAGCTCAGACTACCACTTATACTTTATCCGCATCGAATGGCGGCTGTACGCCTGTTCAAAAACAAGTGACCGTCACTGTCATCAGCGCCAATGTAACGATCACAGGCGATAGCACGATTTGCCAAAATGAAATCCTGAATTTAACCGCCGTAGGGACAACTACGCCTGCCGGTGCTCAAGGAAATTATCAATGGGAAGTGAATGGGCAATTCAGCACGGGTGCTAATTTGAACTTCAGTGGCTTAACCCAAGATACGCGTGTTCGACTGATTTATATTTATGGCAATAATTGCGGTTCGATCACGAAAGAGGTAAATGTAGATGTGCAGG
Source organism: uncultured Saprospiraceae bacterium (assembly GCA_964517145.1). Classification (GTDB taxonomy): domain Bacteria; phylum Bacteroidota; class Bacteroidia; order Chitinophagales; family Saprospiraceae; genus JADJNW01. Next base: position 29,274 of record CAZFBN010000022.1, on the reverse strand, counting down.
AATCTATTTTTATTGATGAAATTCAGGTTGATCCAGACTCCGTTTATGAAGGTCAACAAGTGACGCTTACTGCCGTGACCATTCCAGCTAGCCCTGCGGGCGCTACTTATCGCTGGTTCGCCAATGGCGAATCCATCAGTGGCAATAGTGCTCAGATACAGCATAATCCTGAGGCTGACCCTACTCAATATAGCGTGGAGATCACGGCTGCCAACGCCTGTGTCAGCAGCGATTCTATTTCTGTTGATATTAACAAGGTGAGTGTTCAAGTTCCAAACGCCTTTACACCAAACGGGGACGGTAAAAATGATTTTTTCAACTTTGTCGCTCAGGGAACCGTAGAAATCATAGAATTTAAAGTTTGGAATCGTTGGGGTCAATTGGTTTATAACAATGACAACCCGACTCAAGGTTGGGATGGCAAACACAATGGCAATAATGCCCCATCGGATGTGTATGTTTACATCATCCGGCTGCGTTCGCCAAGTGGCGCAGAACTGACGGGTTTTCGCAGTAAAGGCGATGTTACTTTGATTCGATAAAGCGAAGGTTATGATAAGTAAGTAATGAATCTTCAAAAGGATTATTACTTACTTATCTTTCCTTTATGTGCTTGGTGAAGCCTTGTGGTTAAGTAAAGTTATAGACGTCTTTTTACTTAATTAGAAGCCAAAATGTGATAAAATCTCTACCGGTCTGTGCATTCCTACTGCATTTTTAGCGCTATTGCCGGCAATGTTACCAATATTGCCTCCCATTTTGTCGCTATTGCCGCCAATAGGGTGAAAAATGCCTCCAATCTTATCAATTTTACCGCCAATAGGGTGAAAAATGCCTCCAAAATTGCCAGTATTGCCACCAATGCTGCTAAAAATGCCCTCCTTTTTGTCAAGATTGCCGGCAATGCCAGCGAAATTGCCCCCAATTTTATCATCCTTGTTAGTAATATGACGTGAATGATGGATTTAGCGCAGCTAAATCGGTGCTTTTTAACCACCTTAGACACATAAGGACAGCTTAGTATGCACCTTTTAAAGAAAACAGGCTTAGGAAATTATTAAAATCTCCTAAGCCTGTTTCAAAAAATAAAGATGTATTTATTTTCTTACAATAGCTCGATTATCAACACCGCTTAACGCTCACCAGTCTCCAGCTTGTTTACAAAATAGTATCAGTTTTTAAATTCCTCATTCTTTCCTGCCAAATCCAATAAAAACGCATACTGCATTGCCACATCTTTCAATGCTTTGAAGCGCCCCGACGCCCCGCCGTGCCCGGCTTCCATGTTGGTGTGCAGCAAAAGTGGATTTTTATCGGTTTTCATCTCGCGCATTTTAGCCACCCATTTTGCGGGTTCCCAGTATTGCACCTGCGAATCGTGCAAGCCCGTAGTAACCAGCATAGCCGGATAATCTTTTGCCTCCACATTATCATAAGGAGAATAGGACTTCATATAGTCATAATATTCTTTGTTCTTCGGATTGCCCCATTCATCAAATTCAAACGTGGTCAGCGGAATGCTTTCGTCGAGCATGGTCGTCACCACATCTACAAACGGCACCGCCGCAATCACTCCTTTGAACAGGTCTGGACGCATATTCACCACCGCACCCATCAGCAAGCCACCTGCGCTGCCACCCTGCGCATAAAGGTTGTCTTTATTGGTAAATTTATTTTGAATCAGCCATTCTGCACAGTCAATGTAGTCGTTAAATGTATTCTTTTTCTTTAATAACTTGCCGTCTTCGTACCACTGGCGCCCCATTTCCTGCCCGCCGCGAATGTGCGCGATGGCAAAAGCAAAGCCACGATTCAACAAACTCAGGCGCGAGGAGCTAAAGCTAGGATCGGTACTATACCCATAAGAACCATAAGCATATAAAAGTAGCGGACCCTTGCCATTTTTTTCAAAGCCTTTTTTGTAAACGATGGAAATCGGCACCTTCACGCCGTCGCGGGCAGTAGCGTAGGCGCGCTCTGTGACATAATCCTTCGGATTGAAACCGCCCAATACTTCCTGCTGCTTGAGTTGCTTGAATGTTTTCGACTTCATGTTGTAATCAAATGTCGTATTCGGCGTAGCCATGGATTGATAATTCAAGCGAAGTAAATCGGTCTCGAATTCCATATTAACAGAAGTAAAGGCAACATAAGCCTCCTCCGGGAAATCAATGTAATGCTCTGCACTGCCGTTCCAAGGGCGAATGCGAATCTGGGTGATCCCATTTTTGCGTTCTGACAGCACCAGGTAGTCCTTAAAAATGTCCATGCCTTCCAGCAATACATCGCTGCGGTGCGCAATGACTTCCTTCCAGTTTTCTTTGCTGGTTTTGCCTTCGGGCGTTTCCATCAGGCGGAAGTTTTTGGCGTCCAGATTAGTACGAATATAAAATTTGTCACCAAAATGGTCAATGCTGTATTCCAGGTTGCGTTCGCGTGGCTGGATGACTCGGAATTTGCCATCCGGTGTGTTGGCATCTAGCACCCAATATTCCTGGGAAAGGGTTTGAGAAGAGCCGATTACAATGTATTTTTTTGATTTGGTTTTACCAATGCCTAAGTCAAAGGTTTCATCCTTTTCATAAAATATTTCCTGGTCTTCTGCAGTTGGCGTACCCAACTTATGCTTCATAATTTTATACCCACGCAGTGTTTGTAAGTCTTTCCGCACATAAAACAAGGTTTTGTTGTCATTCGCCCAAGCCGCGCCATAGCCCTCAATGCCAGGAATTTGGTCGGGCAGCAGCTCACCGGTTTCTAAATTTTTAAAACGCATGGTATAAATGCGACGGCTCAAGGTGTCTTCATTATACGCCAAAATTTTATTATCCGGGCTCACCGATAATCCAGTCACATTAAAATAGTCATAAGGTTTTGCTAAGTCATTGACATTCAGCAAGAGCTCCGCTTTGGCATCCAGGCTGCCCTTTTTGCGCTCATAAATGGGGTACTCGCCGCCCTGCACGTAGCGCGTGAGGTAGTAATAACCATTATCGAGGTAAGGCACACTCTGGTCGTCTTCCTTAATCCGTCCTTTCATTTCCTCAAACAACTTTTCCTGAAAAGCTTTGGTGTGCTCGAGCATTTTATCTTTGTAAGTATTTTCGGCTTCGAGGTAAGCCACTACCTCCGGATTTTCGCGCTCATTGAGCCAGTAATAATTGTCCACACGGTTATCGCCGTGGGTGCTCAGTTCTTTTGCCACTTTCTTGGCAGTGGGAGCCTGAAGGTCTGTTTTGGTGTACATAGCACTTGCTTTTGAAGCTTGTTCGGTATCTTTATTGCAGCTTGCAAAGAACGCCATTGCAGCGAACAATAAAAACGTTACATCGGGAAATTTCATTAAAAAAGTTCTCATAACTTTGAGTTTTAGGTAAACAATCATTTGCGGATGCAAAATAACATTTTGTCCGATCTTTTAAAAAGACCATTTTTCGATAAAGGTGTTGCTTACTTATAAGATTGCTAAATGATGCAAACAAACGACCCAACCCTACTAGAAATTGTCGAAGCGCAAGCTGCTCAAGCTGCGCTGCTGCGCGACCTAGGCGAACAAACTTTCCGAGAGGCATATTTTTATGAAACGGACACGGAAAATATGGAATTGTATATTCAGCAAAACTTTACACTTGAAAAAGTAAGCGCTGATCTGCAACATCCGCAGGTGAAAGTTTTTTTGGTGAAAAAAGGTGCTGCCTTGGCGGGCTATTCGGTGATTCGCTGGGATCGAACGCATGAATTATTAAGGGATGTAAAATCTTTAATGTTGCATCGGATTTATTTAGTAAAGGCATACTGGGGTCAGCAAATTGGGCATTTTTTATTACAACATATTTTACAATTTGCAAAAACAGAAGGCTATGAGTGGCTTTGGCTGGTGGTTTGGGTGGAAAATAAGCAGGCATTGCGCTTCTATGAGAAATGGGGCTTCGAGCATTTTGGGTATGTGGATTTTCAGTATGGAGCTATTACAACTAGGGATTGGGCAATGCGCAAGCGTATTTAATTGTTAATTTTTTAGCATAAAATTTTACTCAGACGAAATATTCTCTAAAATACAACTTTATAAAATATAAATTTTTTATAAAAATGTTGTTTCATTCTCCTTTACATTTGTATGCTGATAAAAATAATTGGAATGTACTGAAAACCATTCAATTACAATGGGAGGGTAGGGGAGCGGATTTAGATCAATTATTTATTTTTAAAACAGAAAAGCCCGGAAAAATAAAGAATGTAAATATTTTATTACAATGGTTACATCAGTCGTTGCCATTTGAAGCGAATGCCATGAGCCGCTTGATGAGCGCTCGCGACGAACAAGGCGGGAATCTATTTTCTGAAAGTTTTATTAATTTTTTGCAACGATTCCGATTTGCTGGTACATTTTGGGCAGTAGCCGATGAAACATGGATATTGGCAGGGCAGCCCATTTTACAAATCCAGAGCTCCGCTTTGCATGCAGCAATTTTACAGCTTTGGGTTACACACTTAATAAAACCTGCAATTTATTTAGTTTCAAGCGATGAATTGTTACAAGTGCGCCGTTTTTATGATAAAGACGGAAAGATCATTCAAGATACAATTTTTTCGCCGGATACGCCGCCAATTGTTAACTTTGAAGCAGCGAGTTGGGAAGATTTGTTGCAGCTCGTTTTTCCAGCGGGGCAACAATCATCTTTTTAAAATCCAAATTGCGCACTCGGATGTCTTATACCTACGAATTTCCGCGCCCAGCGCTTACGGTGGATTGTGTTATTTTTGGCTTGGATGAAAGTAGCAAGCTGAAGGTGCTGCTTATTCAGCGCGGAGGGGAGCCTTATAAAAATTGTTGGGCGCTGCCGGGTGGCTTTGTTGATATGGCGGAAAATCTGGAACAGTCTGCACTGCGGGAATTGGAGGAAGAAACTGGGGTTAAAAATGTTTTTATTGAACAATTATATACCTTTGGCGAACCTAATCGCGATCCGCGCGGACGCACGGTGAGCGTGGGGTATTTTGCGTTGGTCAACCTGGCGGAGCACCCCGTGCAGGCTTCTTCTGATGCACAGCAGGCGCAATGGTTTGAAATTGATGATATGCCGTCGCTGGCGTTCGATCACGATCATATTTTACAGGTAGCCATTAACCGGCTGAGGGCGAAGGTGCGGTATCAACCCATTGGTTTTGAACTACTTCCGGAACAATTTACATTGTCGCAGTTGCAAAAATTGTACGAAACGATTCTCGGCGTTAAAGAACCGCTGAATAAACGTAATTTTCGTACCCGCATTTTAAAAATGGGCGTTTTGAAAGAAGTGGGCAAGCAGGAGGGTGTGGCACATCGTCCGGCGGTGTTGTATAGTTTTGATAAAGAACGCTATGAGCAATTGGCGAAAGAGCGCTATGAAGATTTAATCAAACGCGGCGTGGATTTTGAAATATAATGAATTGATAAATAACTTTGGCATTTCTTTATAATTTATGCTTTAATTTTTTAAATTCATTCATTCAAAGAATGGTAAGTATCATAATGGGTTCTGACTCTGATCTTCCGGTGATGCGGCAAGCGGCTATTTTTTTGGAAGATTTGGAGATTCCGTTTGAAATTTCAATTGTTTCTGCGCATCGGACGCCGGAGCGTATGTTTGAATTTGCTAAAAATGCCCACCAAAGAGGCATAAAGGTCATTATTGCCGGAGCAGGCGGTGCTGCGCATCTACCTGGAATGGTGGCTTCCTTGTCGCCCTTGCCGGTGATTGGTGTGCCCGTGAAATCGTCTAATTCAATAGACGGTTGGGATTCGATTTTATCCATTTTGCAAATGCCCAATGGGGTGCCGGTTGCAACGGTTGCTTTGAATGCAGCAAAAAACGCTGGGATTTTGGCAGCGCAAATCTTGGGAGCGCACGATGAAGCGATCCGCCATAAAATTTTGGCTTACAAAGAGAAAATGCGACAAGAAGTGATACAGAAGAATGAAGGGATGAAAAGCTAAGGCGCCCTTCATCCCTTCATTTTTAATTATTCATTCTTTCCTTTACTTAATGTAGAGTTCAAATTCTGTGCGGCGATTCAAGCGCTTTCCCTCAGCGGTATTGTTGCTGGCAATGGGTTTGATTTCTCCAAAGCCATAAAAGCTCATTCTCGTTGCGTCGATACCCGAAGCTGCCAGGTATTCGTAGCAAGTTTTAGCCCGCTGCTCGGACAAGATTTTGTTGGTACTATCCGAACCAACGTTGTCAGTATGACCGGAGATGCGCAAGGAATAAACCGGATATTGCTTCATGATTTGGACAATCTGATCGAGCACCGGATAAGATTCTGGCTTCAATGTCGCTCTACCTGTTTCAAATTGCACGGCGCGCATAGCAAATTCTAACACTTCTTTTACTTCCTCTTTTAATTCCGGACAACCTCTGTTTGTGGTAGGACCCGCTTCATTCGGGCAGGCGTCATCTGGATCAACTAAACCATCGCCGTCGCTATCCGGGCAACCCGCAAAAGTACCCGCTTTATCCGGGCAACGATCTTGGGAATCAATCACGCCATCGCCATCGCGGTCAGGACAGCCCATCGTAGCCGTTGTGCCTTTTTCAGTCGGACATTTATCCATTTCATCAGGCACGCCATCACTGTCTGTATCTTTGATCGGGCAACCCCGATTGGCAGCAATTCCAGCCTGATCCGGGCAATCATCAAATTGATCTGCTATGCCATCATTATCGCGGTCAGGGCAGCCACGCGTTGCCTCCGTACCAGCAGCTTCAGGACACTGATCTTCTTTATCGGCTATGCCATCGCCATCGGTATCTGGGCATCCTTTAATTTTGCCAGCTATGGTTGGGCATTCATCTTTGTTATCAGCAAAGCCGTCTCCATCCTGATCCGGGCAACCTTGTGTCGCTTCAGTTCCTTTCGCATCTGGGCATTGGTCATTTTTATCGGCAATGCCATCGGTATCTCGATCTGGACAACCCATGGTTTTCTCCGGTCCTGGTTCCTTTGGACAAGCATCTGTCGCATCGGGCGTTCCATCGCGATCCGTATCTTGCTGACTTTGACCTAAACGATAAATATAACCCAGCCCAGCTTGCAAATTGTCACGATTTTCAGTGTTTGAAAGGCGGTATTCACCTTGCAAATTGACGTAAGAATTTTTGCCTACTCGAATGTTAAAACCAAGTCCGGCTGGGATTTGAAAGTTAGAACCAGCGTCGCGTTCGCCAACAATACCGGCTCCTCCAAACAAATAAGGAATCAAGCGGCTGCTAGGTTTGGTCAAATTCAACTGCAAAAGTCCATCAATACTGACAAAATTGCGATTGTTAATGTCTTCCATCACATTCATCACACCCGCTTTGACAGGAATGGCGATATTCAACCAACGATTCAAATTATAACTATACAACACTTCTAATCCATTGGTAATTTTTAAATCATCAATGTCATTGGGCGTACCATAATCAACAAATAAAAGTTTAGCGCCCATAGCGTGCGGAGAGCGTGTTTCCTCTTGAGCATAAGTGGCTAGCAGGTATCCACAAAGCAAAAGGGTAAAAAGTGTTTTTCTCATTGCAGGTTTTTGTTTTAATAGTGTTCTTCGTCATTAAGACGCAAAAGTTTCGATGGAGTAACGTTTTCTGCAAAAAATCATTTTACAAAACGATTCAAATATCGCAATCCTATCTGTTTCAATCTCTTTTTGTTTACAAAAATTTAAAATCCCATTTGTCTATCGTATTGAGTGATAAAATAATATATTGTGATTTTAATCCATCACTTAAAATTATCTTATTATGCGTAGTGAACTCCTAATTGTCCTTTTAGCAACTATTTTATTGTTTACCGGCTGTGCCGAGGAAACGGTAAAAACAGAAGCGACGAATCCGCAAGAACCTTTGACAAAAGCAGAAATTGATCGTTTCGTGAACCAGCAACTTGAAGCAAGCGGTGAATTTTGGTGGCGCGCCACGGATGAGCATATGCTTTGGAGTGCGGTTGTGCAAAGCGATTCGATTGTATCCATTGGTTATCAGCCAGTTGGCGAACAAAATGTAAGTGATCGCCTGCACTTGATTGACATTCAGGATGAAAAATGGAAAAAAGCACGAACAAATCTGATCGAATGGATTGTAAATGAGACAAATAAAGCCTACCCTGGGAAAAATTATTCGGCAAAAGACCTCATGCCTTTTGGCGAAGAAGCGGTGCTTCCATTTTTCAACATTAAAATTTGGGACGAAAAACTGATCGCTCAACTTCGGCAAAAGCCGGAAGTGCGCTATTTAGATGCCATTGGTTACATCTCAGAAGACATGGAAGTGATTCAGCGCAGTGATTCGGGTTGCGACGCGGAACCGGATGTTATTGCAGCCTCTGATTACAGCACCATCACACCCAATGCCAAAGTTCCCTGGAATTATAACAATATGAATATCCCAAATGCCTGGAGCCAAAGCACAGGCGCGGGCATTGGCGTTGCGCTGATTGACACCGGCACTTCGCCGGATCAGCCGAAGTTGGGTAGCCAATTTAACTCCGGTCAATCTTCAGGTCGCACCTTGACCCGATTGGGTTTTTATGTAAGTGGCTGGTTCACTTCCGCACCAGATGGTCCTGATGATCAGTGCGGTCATGGCACACAAATGGCAGGCTTGATCGCGGCACCGCGCAGCACCGATGGCGCAACGGTTGGCGTGGCTTACAATTGTAATCTAGTCGCCATGCGCGCAGTAGGAGATGTGGTTATTTTGGGCTCATCCGAAACAAATGGTGTAACCAATGCCGTGCGCAATGCTGCCGACCGTAGCAATGTAAAAATTCTGAGCATGTCTATTGGAACACCATTTTCAAGCGGTCAAATTTCAGATGCGATCAAATACGCTTATGGCAAAGGCAAATTGATTTTTGCAGCAGCGGGCACGTCTTTTTCTTTTACCACTTTTGTAGGCGTTATTTTCCCGGCAACGATGGCAGAAACAGTGGCTGTGACAGGCATCAAGGAAGGAACGCCCTTGGCGCTGTGTGATGTGTGCCATACGGGTAGCAAAGTAGAATTTGTATCGGTGATGCAGCGCCGCACGAGCGATATGACTTCTCTGACGCTTGCCATGTACAGCAGCACACCTACAACCATCGGCGGTTCATCGGCAGCAACGGCAACAACGGCGGGCATTGCGGCTTTGGTATGGGGTAAAAATGCAGCGCAAACAAGAACCCAGGTGTTAGATAAAATGCGCCGTGCAGCGTCCTTGTACCCAACCAAAAACAGCAGCTTCGGCTACGGCATTATTGATGCGGTGAAAGCGGTGAGTGCGAATTAAGAAGGAATTCTGGAATTAGATGTGGCACACGGTTCTCCCCTTGGGGGAGTTAGAGGGGCTTGTGCCACATCTATAAGTTGAAATTAATTAAAAAAACTATCGTAACTGCTGTTGCCTTTGCTCTGAGAACGTTGCTCCGGCTCAGGCTGTGCAGAACGGCTATTCAAATCGAGGGTATCATCGGATTTAACATTGCCGCTGTTCAACAGCATCAGGGAACTTTCCTTTTCCCATTTTTCCAGCATATTCAAGCCTTCTTCCTGATAAATACCTTGTTGTAAATCAACGGATTGCATAAAATTAGCCGACATTTCCATGAAGCGCTCCATTTCACCGACTTTATTCGCCACGTCTTCTGCAATATTTTCCATCGCCATATCAAACATTGCCCGCTGGTCAGGGTCGCCGCTCATAATGCTCATTGCCGAACGCATCGCCCCGTGGCTTGCCCGAATTGCCTTGCGTTCCTGCTCTTTCAATTGAACCTGACTCTGCGTATCTTCGATCAGAATTTCAGAATTCTGTTCCATTTTTGTTAAAATACGATAAAGCACTTCCATTTTTTGCAGCAATTCCTTGTATTTGGCGTTGCTTTCTTGCAAACGGGCGGCTTTGCGCGAAGCCAATACCACCTGGTTTTCCATGCCTTTTTGGCGAGCCGCGCTGGCAATTTTCATGTTGTCATCAATTTCTTTGCTATTGGTCTCCATCAAAGTTTGCAACTGCCGCATCTGACCACGCAACTTTCCAATCTGCGTGCGCATTTTTTTCAAATTATCCTGCAAGCTTTCTACATAACTTTTTAGAATGCCAATCGGATCCAATTGCACAAACATACTGGTAATGCCACGCATCACGCTCTTGTACATGTACCAAATGAGATTCCGCATTTTCGGATCGAGGATCATGTAAAGCAATGCACCTAACCCCACCAGCATTAATGCTAAGTAGAGTGTATTTTGAATGAGCGCAAGAATCTGTGGTAAAAAGGTTACAAACAGAAACCCACCGCCTAGAATCAATGCAATCAGAAAAATAGTACCGGTCACGCCTTCCGGGCGCTTCCAGAATGATTTTGGTTTAAATTCACCTTGAAATTGAGGATTATCAGCCATTTTTTATAGTTTATAAGGAAATAGGGGAATGGGGTGATGGGAAAAAATTCCCCAATCGCCCTATTCCCCCATCACCCGAATTTACAAATAACGATTAATATTTTCTACGTCTTTATCGATTTCATTTACAATACTGCGTAAAGTCGTTTCAAAATTTTCACGAGTGGACTCAATTTTTTCCATCGCACTGCGAATGTCTTCGTCGGCACTGCCAATTATCGCTTCATGCTCGGCAATTTTCGCCTGCATTTGCTGGATTTTCGCTTGATAATCTTCGATTTGCTTCTTGAGCTTCGCCACCTCGTCCTGCTTCGACTTTACCCGCTGCTGGATTTGCTTTTCTAAAGCTGCATCAAATTGCGCTTTTTCCTGGTTTAAAATACCTTTATAATGCTCAGCGGTTTTGAGCAGTTTTTCCTTGGTCAATCCAACCGTAGCTGCGGTCGCATATGCCGATTTGAACGCCGTCATTTCGTCAATGTTCATCGCGGTCAGCGCACCGAGCGACTGTTTGTACTCGATGTAATCAAAACCGGGTAAGTTGTTCTTTTCCAGGGCTTTGGTTAAAAATTCAACGCTGCGTTCGTCCAATCCGTGTGCGTCGCCAAACAATTGTTTCAGGTCTTTTTGCATGGAATTTTTTGTTTTATTGTAGCACAGCCTTCAAGGCTGTGAAACGACAGACAGGCTAAAGCCTGCGCTACGCATTTGCAAAATAAACGAAAATGTTCGTAAAAAGGTGACAAAATTTCGATATTCCGGGATGGATATTCGATAAAACTTAGTTTATGGGGGAATTGGATGATAGGGTGATGGGGGAATGTATGACGTGTTCCTATTCCCCCATCCCCTCATTCCCCCATCCCCCAAAAATTTCAATTTCACTAAACCCATTACTTTGCTTCTTCACCCGAATCTGCGCCGTTATTCGTTCCTTCAATTCCTTCACATGCGAAATGACGCCAATCGTTTTACCGCTCGCCTGCAAATTTTCCAAGGTGGTAATCGCCAAATCCAAACTATTATCATCCAACGTGCCGAAGCCCTCATCAATAAAAAGCGATTTAATCTGCGCATTGTTGCCCGCTAAGTCGCTCAAACCAAGCGCAAGTGCTAAACTCACTAAAAAACTCTCCCCTCCAGACAAAGTATTCATAGAACGCCTATTGTCAGCCTGATACGTATCCACAATTTCTAAATCCAAATCCTTACCGTCTCGTTTTTGAATCCAATAACGACCATTCAGATTTTTCAAATAATGATTGGCTAATTGCGTCACGCGTTTCAAAGTCAAACCCTGCGCAAACACCCGAAATTCCTTGCCATCCGCTGAACCGATAATGTCTTTCAATTTTGCCCAGCGGGCGTGCTCTTTCTGCTGATGCTGAATGCGTTGCGCCAAATCTTTTGCCGTTTGCTGCGCGGCTTCGTTTTGTTTTAATTCTCGACGAATTTCGCCAATTTTTTCTAATAAAAAACGATAATGCGTATTGCCCTCATTCAATTGTTCTTGTGCAATTTTTTCTTCGAGTTCTTCCACTTGCAATTGACTCAATTCCTGCTGCCGGTCGGCAAACAAACGACGGCTACCTTCCAGTTTTTGAATAATTGTATCTAGCTGATTTTTAGCTTGTTGCAAATTGAATTCTGCCTGATCCAATCGCTTTTGTAAATGATCTTGTTCTGACTTTGGATTTTTATCGCCAAAAAGCGTGAAGCGTTCAGATTGTTGCGATTCTAACTGCCGCCGTTTTTCGATTAAATTAGCTTCCTGATTGGTGGCAAGTTGCTGTAATTCAATCAATTGCTTCTGTAAATTTTCCTGATCGCGCTGCGCGAATGCCAGTTGCCGGGTAAAATCTTCCCGTTTTTTTTGATTGGCAATAAAAGTCTCCGATTGCGTCCGCAAGGTCTGAAAAGTCGCTGCCGCCGTTTTGACCTCAAATTCAAATCCGTAGGGTGCTAACAAAGTATTCAACTGCCCGGACGCCGCCTCAAATTTGACCTGACTGCGCTGCCACTGCTCCTGCGCGGAGGCTTGCTTTTCCTTGGTGAGGAGCAATTGCGTTTGTAAGTCATTGACTTTCAATTCGGTTTCCTGAAATTGGCGCTCGTGCTGCTCCAGTTCTTTATTCAATTTGGTCAATTGCTCCCGCAAGTAACGTTTGGTCACAATCTGCTCCTCCGCCTCGCTAACTTTCTTTTGCAGGAAGGTATTCTGTGTTAGTGAAAATTCTTCTATTTCCAACATTGGAAAAGTGCTTACAAGATTTTCTTCATAGCTTATTATTTTTTGCAATAAATCTTCGATTTCTTTTTGATCCAAGCGGTCAATTTGTGTATAAAGATCATTTTGTTGTAACATTAATTTTCGATGATATTTTTCTACTTCTTCCAATTGTTTTTTGGCAGCATCCAATTCTTCTTTTGCAAAATCAACGAAAGGTTCAACATGAGTATGTCGAAAAGGGTGGTGCATGGAAAAACACAAGGGACAAGGCTCGCCCTCTTGTAGGCTGCTCCTGTCTTTTTCATAGCTAGCAATGCGCATTTGTGATTCATACACTTGTTGCTTGAAATTGTAACGCTGGGTCGCGCGTTCTAAAGCATCGATAGAAGATAGTAATTCCTTGTGGGTGAGGGATTCACGTGCGCTCAAATTTTCCCAAATTTCTTTATATTCATTCATTTGGCGCACCATTGCCTGGTACTCTGTGACAGTTTTGGATAAGTCTTTTAGTTTTTTATACTGCTCACTCAATCGCTCAATCTCTTCAAACAACAACGCCAGGTATTCATTGCGATCCTGCGCATAATCCGGTGTCTGATTTTTAAATTTTTCTTTTAGCGAATCCAGCTGATTTTCAGTATTTTGCAATTGTTTTTGCCAACGTTCTAAATCCTGACACAATTTTTCCTGTTGCGCCGCAAAGTCCGTTTTTGCTTTTTCCAACTGTTGCAATTCCTGATACAAATTGCGTAACTCTTCGCGCTGGTATTCAATCGTGGGCAAATCCTCGCGCAGTTTTTCCAAATGCTGATGCGATTCCAACCATTGTTGCACCTGCTGAATGTCCGTTTCTAATTGAGTGATTTTTAACTCTAAACGTTGCGATTCTGCCTGATTATCAAGGATTTTTTGCGTAGTCGTTTTCCAACTTTTCTCTTCGTTAGTTAAGGATTGCGATTGTTCAAAAATGGCTGCATCCAAAGTGATAACCTGCGAAAACAACGGCTGACTGGCTATCCATTCTGACTTAACTCGCTGTAAATCAGCATTCAACTGATCCGATTCACCGCGTGCTGTCTGCCATTGCAATTCTAATTCCTGAATGCTGGCGGCGAGTTTTTCCGATTCTTGTTGTAATTGCTTAAAACGTTGAATCTGTTGGATTTTGCGTTGCAACACTTCCAATTCTACTTTTAAAACGTCGGCTTCCGATTGGCAATTTTGCAAGTCCGTCTGTAAAGTTGCAACTTCCTCCGTATCCAGCAATTTCAAATGCTCGCGCTCGCGCTTGAGATCATTGAGTTTTTCGAGTTCTAATTTATTGCGTTCAAAGGCTGCTTTGGAAATCTGTGAATAAATTTCGGTACCAGTAATGCGCTCCAACAATTCACTCCGCTCTCGTTCGCCCGCTTTCAAAAACGCAGCAAAATCGCCCTGCGACAGCAACACCGAACGACAAAACCGATCAAAATCCAATTCCGTCGCCGCTTCTATGACATCATTCGCCTCCTGAATTTTTTTTGCAACAATTTCAAAGGCTTCTTTTTCCCGATTCCACTTAGATACCTCACGCTCAGGCAGTTGGAATTTTCCATCCAGTTGTTTTCTTGCCCTCCAGATCGTCCACTTCGACCGATAAATCTCGCCCCGCGATTCAAATTCTACCTCCGCCAGACTCTCCGCTGCCCCGTACGACATCACCTCCGTCACCTCCTTGTTACGATGCACCCGCCCGTACAGCGCCAGCGTGATCGCGTCGAGGATCGTGGTCTTACCCGCGCCCGTGTCGCCCGTGATGGCAAACAGCCCCGAATTGCTCAGCGGCGCCGCCGTGAAGTCAATCGTGGTGCGCACCCGCAGCGAGTTCAGGTTGTGTACGGTTACTTTCAGGATTTTCATTCCAAGATTATATTCTTGTGTTCCAGTGTTCTTGAAGTCAGGTTACCCTTTCTTGCCGGGATCATTTTGTATGATACTTTTGATGCTATTATAACTATTGATTCTATGATGCTGTTGCAACAAAAGGTGCAAAAATCAATTTAATCCTTGTCCTATTCCCTTATTACCTCATCCCCCTTTTCCTCCATCCATTCCTGCAATTCGGCGAAAGTCGCCAGCAATTCTTCCATTTCTTCCGGCGGACTGCCGTAGCTTTCGCATTTTTTTTGAAAAACTTCGGTAATTTCTAAACTGCTCAAATCCACTTCCTCCATTTGATGATCTAATGAAAAATGATCGCGTAAAAGCCTGATTTTCAATAGTTCTAAATTCATTTCTTTTGTAAATTCCTTTAACTGCACATCGAGTTGTGGAATCACCCGGTCGGTTTGAATAATCAATTCCACCCAGGGCGTCAACTCGCGTCCGCCCTTGCTGTCAAAGCGTTGCAGGCTTTCTTCGACTTCTTCCAACGTCCCCTCAATCGTTTTTAAACGCCGAAAATTTGGAACAGGCACCACTTCCACCGAATTTAATTTGCCATTTTGAAATTCAACGATGTAAACCGATTTGTCATCCTTCGTTTCACTAAAGTTCAAGGGAATCAGGGAACCGGCGTAGCGAATGTGGTGTACGTTATTGACAGCCTGCGCCCGATGAATATGCCCCAGCGCCACGTAATCAAAAATATCAGGAAACTGGGAAGTTTCAATATTTGCGGTATCGCCAATATATATATTGTCCTGTCTTTCAGATGCAAAAGCGCCTTTGACATACAAATGCCCCGTGCCGATAATCGGAATATTTTGACCGCGATACCGCTCCAACAATTCGCCCAACTGTTGATAATGCCTCAAAATCCCATCGCGCATGCGCGCAATGCGCTCGTAGCCTGTCTCGCCCGCCACGCTGTAGCGTAGGTCGCCGTCGCGCAGGAAAGGCACCGCCGCAATGACCGCCTCTACATGCCCATTTTTATCCTTCCATTCGATGATTTCGTCTTCCAGATTGCCCGTGGCAGCGCCGATGACGTGCATATTCAGTGCCGCCAGCAATTCCTTGGGCGCGTCGAGCATAGTAGGGGAGTCGTGATTGCCGCCGGTGATGAGGACATGATTGCAACAATCGCTTTTCAATAAAGCTGTTAAAAAATTATAATATAAACGCCGGGCGTAATTGGGCGGATTGGTAATATCAAACACATCTCCGGCAACGATCAGTCCGTCAATTTGCTGATCCTGAATCAATTGCACCAGCCAATCAAGCGCGAGGCGGTGTTCGGCTTCACGGTCATTGTACAAAAATTTTTGCCCCAGGTGCCAGTCAGAAGTGTGTAGAATTTTCAATGCGTTAATGTATTTTAGTGTTAATGTGTTTTTGTAATGAAATATTTTGTTTTTGAAAGATAAAAAGAATGTTGGATTTACAAAATACGATTTTGGATTTGCTATAATCGCAAGTCAAAGGCATCATAAAATCAAATGGATCAGGTTCAAACATCACACACAAAACTCCAGCGCCCGATATTCCGACCACATATATGGCTTATTTCTCATTTCAAAACCGACGTGACCGCCTTGTTTTGGCATTTCCAGGTGAACAAATGGGTGCTTTTCGCAAATATCAGTTGGGAAGCATTCAGGAGCAAGAATAGGGTCATTTTGCGCATTGACGAGTAGGGTAGGGACGGTGATGCCGCCCATATAATATTTGGCGGAAGATTGCTGATAGAAGCCCTCCGCATCAGGGCAACCGCAAAGTGGAGCAGAATAATATTCGTCAAAATCTCGCCAAACTTTAATTTTTTCAAAATGTGACAAATCAATTTTATCCGGGAAAACGGCGGCTTTTTGTTCGAGTTTGAGTTTTAATTTTTTATAAAAACGCTTGTAATACAGTCGATTAGAGCGTTTGTTTAACATTTCGGAAGCAGCTTTTACATCGCAAGGCGTGGAAAAAGCCACTCCATATTTAATAGCATCCGGCACATTGTTGCCATGTACACCCAGATATTTCAACGTAATGCTACCGCCCATGCTGAAGCCTATGAGCGCCACTTTTTCATAATTTTTAGTACGCAAAGCATGCTGAATCACCTCGCCAAAATCACCGATTTCGCCATGGCTGTAGAGCCGGAACGCCCGATTCATCTCGCCGCTGCACGAACGACAATTCCACGCCAGCACATCCCAACCGTTTTCCAGGAAAATTTTCGCCATGCCTTTCATGTAAACCCGATCCGAGTTGCCTTCCAAGCCATGCGAAAGAATCACCAGTTTGTTGCTGCGATTGTCCAGCCAATCCAGATCAACAAAATCACCATCCGACAATTCGAGGCGTTCGCGTTCGTACCCGATGCCTTCGATCTTGCGAAAAGTGCCGGGAAAAATGGTCTGCAAATGCCCGTTGAATTGATACAAGGGCGGATTACGGTACGACGAGGTATGTAGTACGGACATGGGAACAATTTTTACCGCTAAAGCTTAGCGATTTTTCAATTTGGCTTTAATATTGGACTTAGAACGAATGATTTTTGCTAATTGTTCTAAACTTTTTGGTGATGCAAAAGATTTTTTTGGCACAAAGTTGAAAAAGTAAGGCGTTTGATAAAAAACGAGCCAGTCGCGGGTTTCCAGCACTTTTTGAATGCGATCCCAGGTAAGTCGAGTCGATTGGCGTTTGCCAAAGCCAATAAATTCAATGGCTTCGTTGGTAAAAGTGGCTTTGATTTCCTGACGGAAGCTCACGTTGCTCAGGTAATAATTGCGCGAACGAAAGTAGAGTAGGAGCGGCATTAAAAATGCAAAAACAATGAGTAAAAAAGAAGACAATAAATTGCCCGGTTGGTAAGCAGCAGGCACGATGTACATGGCAATGATAAATGGAATTTGTAATGCCCCCAAAATGGTAATGACTAAGTAAGTCCAGCGGCGGTAGGCGAGTTGGAACATCAGCCGCAGGTAATCGCGAAAACTTACTTGATAACGAACCTCTATCATGCTGGACAAAACTAAATATTTTTAATAAAAAACGCTTGAATGTTAAGATTTTGCTTTCGGCTTATTCACTACGGGTGTTGCACTTTCCACTTTATGATACTCAAACGCGGCACGAGCAGGCGAAAGACTAGCATTGCGCTCATCTTCTGCAACAATATAATATTGTGCATTTTTTTTATAATTAAAACTACCTGTCCACGTCAAAGTATCTGCTGATTTCATTTCAAGTGCTGTAAAAATACCTTTTCCAAAGCGATAGTACAACCAAACTTTTTGCGCGCCTTCCACTTTTGCATTCACTTTTACCGTTTTATCAGGCTGTTGCTGGTGCGTGACAGAGGCGATTTTGGGTGGTGTTTTTAGAAATAAGGCATGATTTAGTAAAAATTCGGTACGTTTGGTCATCAATTCTTCTATCCCTACAATTTCAGACTCATCTGCGCTAACGGTTTGTAGTAAATTTTGGTGAAAAGCCTCGTAGGTATATAATTTCTGCGAATCCTGCTGTACCTGTTTGTCAATGAATTGCTGCAATTCTTTTGCTCTTTTCAAATATAAACCATTCACAAAATAATCATTTAAAATGGTGCGCATATGAGCAATATATACTTTTCTGTTTAATTGATTATTTAAAAGTTTGATAATCAAAGGTCTTTTGTCATAATTGTCTTTATAATGCACGAACGGGCTCATCTCCTGCATTTCTTTTAAAGGCAACTCGACCGGGCTATTCAGGCGCCGGAACCCCCCGAACGCCATGTTCATATCCCAAACCAGTGGGTGATAAATGCCCAGCGTGTCGCGGTAGAGGTAATAATTGTGACAAAGCAAACCTGTATAGCTGTCGAGATTGACCAATACATTATTAAATGCCAACATCCAAAGGGTTTGATCTACATCGAGCAGTTCACCGATTTTTTCAGGTTCCTGATTTAAGGTTTTGGTAAAATTCAGGAAATTTTTCCAGCCGTTTTTATCCTTCATTTCATAAAAGCGCATGTAGCAGGTCGAGTCCTCGCCGATGTACATCAAGGAGGATTTGTCGGAATCGGCGCAGCCGGGCGCTTGTTCTACCGTCCAATCGGGGTCGCATTTGATTAAAACGCCTTTGTCTTCTTTAAAATGTTCAGTTAGGAACTGATCGTCAATGGATTGAACATTGTGATAAACGCCCAGGTATTGATCGTTGACATAAATTTTAGCAAAATTGGCTTTGGGCGCGGGCATGTACTTGCGGGCAATTTCGTACGCCAACACTTCACGCACAAAACTAGGATCGCGGAAAGCATTTGATAATTTTAAAGTACCGTAGCCACCCGGAAGTTTTTGTTTTTTGTCGGTTTCGTTGATTTTAATGTTAAATGGCAATTTCAAATGCCCGTCTTCACTTACACTTTTGAAAGAGCTATTCCCTTTGTAGCGCACGCCGACTTTCTCGTATTTTTTTCCGTTGATAGTGGCGTCGGCGATCAAGCGCTCTTCATCTCCGGCACGTTTCAGAGAATCCAGCAATTGGTGCCAGTTTTTATCTTCAAAATAAAGCTTGATTTCTGTAATGGCGTTCAGGCTATAAAAATTCTGCGCTTGAAGCGACTGCCAGGCACCAAGAGTGATTAGGAATAGAGTGAGAAGACGCATCATTGCTGGTTTTTGGTAATAAAAATAAGGGTAGAGGGAAGTCGTGTTGGCGCGTCCCTTTAGCCTCTACTTTGTACCCTCTACTTATTTAAATCATCCAAATTTGCCATGTGGCGTTCATACATATACAGCGAAGGGCTGAAATTGACCGTCCTGGCATTTTCTGCCATTACGTAATATTCGATTTTTTTAGCACCACCGGCAGGTCTGATTTCCGTACCAAATATTTCGTCGCCCGCTTTTTCGTCGGCACTGTTACCGTTGTCGAGCATTTCTACTCTAGTGAATGGCTCATTTTCATCAAAACGATAATAAACATACACTTTACGCGGGAAGTCGCCCACTTTTGCCTGCACTTTGAAGGTT
This sequence comes from uncultured Saprospiraceae bacterium, assembly GCA_964517145.1. Lineage (GTDB taxonomy): Bacteria > Bacteroidota > Bacteroidia > Chitinophagales > Saprospiraceae > JADJNW01. The sequence goes on along the minus strand of CAZFBN010000022.1, from coordinate 9,683 downwards.
TCCACTCTAGTCGGCGAAAATTTTTCACGCGGCACCACCAAGACGTTGGTGATAGAGGACGGTACCACTGCCATTTCTGTCGTTTGCTGCAAATAATCGGTACGCAGATTCATAAATTCTGTCAAACCCGGAATACGGCTGCGCTGACCTACGGTAGTCGTCAAGCTTTTTTGGAAATCTGTAGCGTTGTACTCTTTATTCGGATCATCCAGCCAAGTTTTTTGAATCATCGTCTGCAATTCCTTCGCGCGTTTTTCAAACTGACCTTTCGTAAAATTATCATACAAAATAGTCCGCATATGAGACAAATACATTTTGCGGTACAATTCATTGCTCAAAAGTTTGCTGATAAGTGGTCGGTCAGGATTATCAGCGTGCAGCAACGGATCGAGCATGATTAAGCCTTTTTCATCCAAATCGGAACTACCGTCGGTATTTTTGAAACTGCCAAAAGCAAAATTCAAATCGCCCAGAATCGGCACAAACTTGCCATCGGGGTCTTTGTAGAGATAATAATTTGTACTTGGATGCCCGCTATAACTGTTCAGATTGACAATCACGTTGTTGAACGCCAACATCCACAGGGTGCGATCTACATCCAAAATATTTTCAACGTTTTCCGCACGATTGGTCAAAATATCCGACAATTCCATCACACTACTCCAAGCCCGCTTGTTCACACGGTCGAATGCGTAGGTGTAGCAAGCCTGATCGTCTTGAAATTTTAAATTGGCATAAGCTTGCTTTTCACAGCCATCCGGCACTGCCTGTTTGGTAGGGATGGTCGCATAGAAAAGGTCGCCGTTTTTATCGCCAAAATTGCGTTCGAGAAACTTGCCGTCTATCGATTCTATATTTACAAAAAAGCCGTAATAAGTGCCATTGACCATTACTTTTGCATAATTGGCTTTGGGCGCGGGCATGTACTTACGGGCAATTTCAGACGCTAACACTTCGCGCACGACACTTGGGTCGCGGATTGCGTTAGACAACTCGACAACACCATAGCCCTGGTAATTCTTGCTTTCAGGAAGTTGGATATATAAACTGTTGTGTTTGCCGCCAATTTGAAATCCACGCGCACTTCGATAGCGAATGCCCGCGTTTTCAAATTTTTGCTGATTGATTTCCACCGTGCCGGTCAAGAGTTCATCGCCGTTGTAACGCAGCGAATCGAGTATGTCTCGCCAGTTCTTTTCTTGGAATGTAATGCTGATGTTTTGAATGGTTTTGGTATCGTAGAAGTCTGCTTGATTCTGGCTCCACACAGCACTCATGCTGCACAGCAAACCACAGAATAGAATTAACGCTAGTCTTTTCATGTTGGATGAATGCGATTTTGTTCGATGCAATATTAGTAAAATAAATTTATAAACACCTTTGAAAATTAGCTATAACGGAACAAATGGCTCGTCTTTGGAAACGAAGTTTGTTCAAGAAGCGTTGCATTTAAATAATGACAAGTTTGTTAAAAAGTTACAGCAAAGATAGCTTTGATTCGTCGGATTTCTGGAATAAGTCTAGGATTTTGTTGATTTTGAAATATACTGGTACGCGATGCTATTCGATATTTTTGATGCTTTTGATACTATTGTTTCCGAACATCGCGCAGCGAGTATCAATAGAAACAACAGCATCCCTTCACGCCTGCGCGGTCAATTCTTCAAAATTACCGGTTTTAGTATTTTTACGCACATTGTGCCAATCAAAATAGCGCCCGTTCATTACGATGTAAACGCCTGGCGGCAGCACTTGCACGAAAGCTAAGGCACTGCCTAAATTGAAAAAACCGTCGGAAGAATTGCCAAAAGCATACGGAATCATAGCGCCGGTCAACACAATTGTTTTTCCTTCAATATCGGCTTGTGCCAGATAAGTAGCGGTTTCCACCATGCGGTCGGTGCCGTGCGTTAGGAGAATTTTTTCGTAAAAGGTGCGACGACAATTATGCGCAATGATTTCACGATCGGCTTCCGTCATTTCCAGACTATCAATCATCATTAATGTTTTAACATCAATATCCAATGTGCAACGCCCGCGTTCAAACATGGCTGGGAGGTGCGTACTGCGAAAAAATAACTCTCCTTTGATGTAGTTGTAATCTTTATCAAACGTACCTCCGGTGACAAAAACTTGAATCATTTTTTTCTGGACTTTAGACATTAGACGATAAACTTCAGCATCACAAAGGAACAGTTAAAGTCTAACATCTGTTGGCGCTTGTTGGATAAAAAAAGTCTTTCCTCAGGCAGTTGTTGAAGAAAGACCGGTATAGTGAATGTCGAAATCGTCGAAAATAAATAGAATCCAATGGTTGTATAGATTCAATTGAAAATGAATTGGTAAGTGATAATGGAATTGTAAAACAAGTTAAACTAATTTCTTTTCAGTAGCAAGGTGGGGAAGGGTATTTTTTTGCAAAAAAAGTATGAAAAAGATGTAGTGTTGAAAATTAAAGTTGTATTCTACCCCCAAGGAAGTAAAAGTTGGAGGTAAATGAGAAGAAAAACAAGTTCATTGACAGTACGACCTTTGAGGCATAAAATCTCTAGTGTTTTACAAGCTGCCGGGGCAAGCTTGCTGAAAATAAAGGTCATGCTGTCAATGAACGCTTAATTTTAAGGGTTGCCAGGTTTAAAAAATTGATAACGCTGTTACAAAAAAAGCGTCGCCGGAACCCTCGATTTTGCATTTATAAAGGAATATTGCCATGTTTTTTGCGCGGGATGTGCGCTACTTTATTTTCCAGCATGGCAAACGCTTTAATCAGTTTGCGGCGTGTTTCTTTTGGTTCGATGACTTCGTCGATGAAACCGCGACCCGCTGCCTGGTAAGGGTGTGCAAACATTTCTTTGTATTCGCGTTCTTTTTCCAGCAGCATCGCATTTGGATCTTCCGCCACCATAATCTCCTTGCGGAAAATAATCTCGGAAGCGCCTTTGGCACCCATTACCGCGATTTCGGCAGTGGGCCATGCAAAATTCATATCCGAACCAATGTGTTTGGAGTTCATCACGTCATAAGCGCCACCGTAAGCTTTGCGGGTAATCACCGTCACTCTTGGCACGGTCGCTTCACTAAAGGCGTACAACAGTTTAGACCCATTGGTAATGATGGCATTCCATTCCTGGTCCGTACCTGGCAGGAAGCCCGGCACATCCACCAGTACCAGCAGTGGAATATTGAAACTATCGCAGAAACGCACAAAACGCGCGCCTTTTTTCGAGCTATTTACATCCAAAACCCCCGCTAGGCACATTGGTTGGTTGCCAACGATACCGATACTGCGACCAGCAATGCGCGCAAAGCCTACCACAATATTGTCGGCATAATCTTTATGCACTTCAAAGAAGGATTCGTCATCTACAATGCCATTGATAACATCGCGCATATCGTAAGGGTGCTGTGCGTCATCTGGAATGATGTTGTTCAGAACTTCACGTACCTCATCTCCAATTTCATAAGGCAAATTAAACGGCGACTCTTCGCAGTTTTGTGGCAGATAACTCAACAAACGTTTGATTTTTTCGATACAATCCAGATCATTGGCTGAAATCAGGTGCGTTACGCCCGACTTGGTAGCATGCGTCAACGCACCACCTAATTCTTCGGAAGTCACTTCCTCATTCGTAACGGTTTTTACCACGTTAGGTCCCGTTACAAACATATACGACGTATTCTCCACCATGATGATAAAATCCGTCATTGCAGGCGAATACACTGCACCACCTGCGCACGGGCCCATAATGGCAGAAATTTGTGGAACCACCCCTGAAGCCATTACATTTCGGAAGAAAATATCGGCATAGCCCGCCAATGACATCACGCCTTCCTGAATGCGCGCACCACCCGAGTCGTTTAAACCAATGACCGGAACACCGTTGCGCATTGCCAAATCCATGACTTTACAAATCTTTTCCGCGTGTGTTTCTGACAAGGCACCCCCAAAAACAGTAAAATCCTGAGCAAAAACATAGACCAATCTACCATTGATTGTGCCATAGCCTGTCACAACCCCGTCGCCCGGAATGCGTTGGTTTTCCATGCCAAAATCATGACTACGGTGCACTACCAACATCCCAATTTCTTCAAAACTACCTTCGTCGAGTAAGAAGTGAATACGTTCACGAGCCGTGAGTTTACCCTTTTCGTGTTGATTGTCAATGCGTTTTTGACCGCCACCTAGTAGCGCTTCTTCGACCTTTGCCTGTAAGACAGGCAGGAGATTATGGTTCATATGGTTAATCGTTTATATTTTTTATTGGATGCTTTTGATACTATTGTTTCTGTCGATCCTATGGTTCCATAGTATCGCGTAGCAAGCTAACTCTTTTTTTGAATCACAAACCCTTTCCCCACCGAGTGTCGAGCATTTTTAAACAATAAATGATCAATATCGATGATTGCATCGGTTAGGAAAGTCAAAATCGGCGCTTTATTGGTAGGGCGTACTTGTAGCGCCTTGTTAGCCTTTTGAGCGGATACATTCTGAGCATTCGCTTTAAACAATTTTTGAATCCAACCCGTCCAGTACATTTCCAATAACCCGATTAAGTATCCACTCAAATTTTCTTCGCTCAAAATTGTTAAACCATTCCGTTGCAACCACTGACGAAAATCATTCGGAACAATGAGATATTCATGCCCAAATGCATAAGCCCCCTGTGCTACCTTTCGCTGTCCTTTGTTAAGGCGGTTGATGGGGTCGTAGGTAAAGGGAAAATCTTGCGAAGGAAATGTGATAAAAGCAATGCCCCCGGGTTTTAATACCCTCCCGATTTCTTCTATCATTTGATGGGGTTGCCCCACGTGTTCAATGACTTCCACGGAAACAATCAAATCAAAACTGTTATTATCAAAACTTAATTGCAGTGCGTTTTCAACCCGATATTCCAGATTTTTCACCGATGCATTCAACGCTTTTGCAAAGGCGACGTCCTGTTCATTGATATCACAAGCCACTAAATGACTGCAATGTGCTGCAATCATCGCATCATAATCTCCTTCACCAGTGCCCAAGCTCAAGCCTTTTTCAAAATGTCCATATTTTTTTAAAGACCTTTGAATAAATTGAAAACGATTTCGATATGTCGGGAAAAGCAGTTTATAATTCATATTTAAATTTACGCCAATATTATATTTGAATCCGAACAGGAATATTAAAAAATATTACAACTGACTCGCTGCCTCCCGGTACTGCTGTGCCGACTGTGCGTTGCCCATTTGCTCCAGCGCCACGGCACCAAGTTCGTATGCTTGTTTAAATCGTGGATTCAATTCAATCGCTTTATTTGCATTGTCGAGCACCTCACCCCAGTTTTGCTGCTGCTGATACGCCACCGCGAGGTAATAATATACGATGAAATTTTCATCATTTTGTACCAAAGATTCCCGAAACCCATTAATCGCGCCCTGTACATTGCCGGTATTCAAATACGCCAAACCTAAGTAATACAAGGAAGTTTCATTTTGTGGTGCTGCCCTCAAAGATTCGTTAGCAGCCTGAATCGCTTGCTGAAAATTGCCGGTATTGATGTACGCCATTGCCAAGCTTTGCCACGCCAATTCATTTTTAGGATAAGCGGCTACTTCTTTTTTCAATGCTTCTACCGCCGTCAGATAATCTTGTTGCTTAATTGCTGCTTCTGCCTGGTATGCATCGTGCGTTGTATCTTTCTCAATAGCCGTTAGAGGCACACCGTTTGCCGTCACCGTGTAAACCGTTTTGTCATTGGGCCAATTGTGACTGCGCAAGTGCGGACCGCGGATGTAGCGCGAAGGATAAATGCCATAATCCCACAACTCGGTGTAGCGATTGTTAAAGCGGGTATATTTCACCTGCACTTTTCCATTATATTTGCCTGTCAATCGACTCACTGGATGATAAAAACTGGTAGCAATCACAACGGTATCCTGCATATTTTCACTTAAAATGCCTTGCTTTTCCATCCAATCCAGGGCTTGTTTGGTGCTCACCCCCCAATAATCCGTCTCGTAATTGCCATAGGCACCCTTGATGCCGCCGCCGATTGGATTGAAATACACATATGGAAAATGTACATTTCGAGCAATGAAAATCGCTGGTTCTAACATTAAAATAGCCAAAATGCCATATACCGCGTATTTTACATTCGCCGCTTTGCCACTGAATAAAGCCTCTAGCTGCATCCAAAACAATGTAGCCACCACCACCATGCTCGGATACACAAACATCAAATGTCGCCAGCCATCATGTAAGATCGAATCTTTATAAATGATGTAAAAAACAGGAAATATAGAGGCAAAAAACATTAACAACACTGGTAAAAGGGAATATTTTTGTAATAACTTTCCAATCAAAACGATGCTTCCTACAAATCCGATTAATACGTATAATGGAATGGTTTTTACAATCCAAATAATTGGGTAGTACCAAGCTGTATCGTCCGACATGACGTTTTCGCCTTGAAACAACAAGCGGATCTTCACGCCTAACTGAGAAAACTCAGACAATGCTTTTAACGGATTCGCAATAGGGCTTTGCAGGGCAAAGGGCCAAGTTAAAATTGCTATCAGGTAACCGACTACGATAATGCCCGCACCGTACATTGCATATTTTCCTAATTCTTTTGTATTTGAAGAAAAGCCTTTTACGCCGTATTTTAGCAAAAAATGCAAACCCATAAAAAGTCCTAAATACCCAATGAGCAGCAAACCACCCGCCCGTGTAGCAATCGCCAGGGCAATACCCAGCGCCAAGCCAATCATGGTGCTCCACTTGGGTTTGGGTAAAGTTTGTAACAAAAGAATGGTGTAATAATTCGCCACGGCGAAGCCCGCTGCAAACGGGATATCTTTGGGATTCATCAGTGAATGCCCAAGGAATCGAGGCGATACAAATATAAAAAACAATGCTAATATGCCCGCTCGCCAACCGCCTATGGCGCTTGCCGTCAGCCCCACAAATACCATTGCCAGTACGCCCATGATTGCGTTAAAAATGTGCCGCACATTATGATATTCCACATCATAATCATCATAACCCAGGGCTTTATTTACAAAACCAGTCACCAAATCAAAAAAGCCGCCATACAGGTGCATATTGCCTCGCGGAATATTCAAAGCGCTGGTATCTTTACCAAAAGTGCTGTAATAACTGACCAGTTTATTGGAGTAATCGTCTTGATACTCGTCGTCCGCATTGATGCCGCTACCTAAAGACAACATAATCGTGACAATCAGCATGACCAAAGCTGAACCCCAAAAAATTCTTTTATACAAGGGGTCTTGTGGCGAAGTAACAGGCGTTTTTTCTATCGGCGGGCGCACTGCCTTTGGCTTGGCAGCCGTTGGGCGCGTAGTGGGCATCGCGCGCTCGCGTGCTAATTGCTTCTGTTGCGGTTTGGGTTGCGGTTTTACAGGTTTCTTTTTACTCATGGCGCGGGTGTACTGTTTTGCGGCGACAAGATAAGAAAATTAAAAGTTTCAGGATTCTTGTTAGCATTTTAAATCATCCGAGGATGAAAGAACCTCTTGCTTTCCATTTTCAAAAAGACTACTTTTGCAAAGTTTTAAACAATTGCGACTATTTTTATAAAACTTTAAATTAATAACGCTAAACGTTCAATAAATTAAAATGGAATTTGCCGTATCTTCTTTATTGTCTCGCCGCATCCAGCGGATGGAAGAATCTGCCACGATCAAAATGGCGCAGCAGGCGCGCGATCTCGCCGCAAAAGGCTTTGAAGTGATTGATCTCAGCTTGGGCGAACCCGATTTCGACACACCCCAGCACATCAAAGATGCCGCTAAAAAAGCGCTCGACGAGGGTTTTACAAAATATACACCGGTACCGGGTTTGGTGGAACTGCGTCAGGCTATTAAAACAAAATTCAAGCGAGATAATAATCTGGATTTTGACATCAATCAAATTGTCGTATCCAACGGTGCGAAGCAATCCATTGCAAATGTGATTTTGTCGTTGGTGGATGAAGGAGACGAAGTCGTGATTTTGTCGCCTTACTGGGTATCGTATTTGGAATTGGTGAAACTAGCAGAAGGCACACCCGTGTTGGTGTACGCTGGAATTGAGCAAGATTACAAAGTAAGCGCCGAGCAGGTGGAATCAGCTATTACCGAGCGCACCAAAATTTTATTGTTTTCATCGCCTTGTAATCCAACGGGTTCGGTATATAGTTATGAGGAACTGAAAGCCATTGCGGATGTGGTGGCGAAGTACGAACAAATTACCATCATTTCTGATGAAATTTATGAGTACATTAACTTCAAAGGAAAACACACGAGCATCGGGGGTTTTGAAAATGTAAAGGACCGCACAGTGACAGTGAACGGTTTTTCCAAAGGTTTCTCCATGACGGGCTGGCGATTGGGTTACATTGGTGCCCCAAAATGGATCGCGGATGCCTGCAACAAAATGCAAGGACAAATTACCTCTGGCGCTACCGCTTTTGGTCAGAAAGCAGCCGCCTATGCGCTCCTGAGCGACATGCAGCCCACGTTGGACATGTGTGAAGCTTTTGAACGCCGTCGTGATCTGGTGGTAGAATTAGCAAGCCAAATCCCTGGTTTTCAAGTCAATAAACCCGAAGGCGCTTTTTATTTGTTCCCGGATATCAGCAATTTTTTTGGCAAAAGTGATGGCAATACTTCGATTCGCAATGCCGATGATTTTGCTGAATACATCCTGCACACGGCGCATGTGGCAATTGTGAGCGGCGCTGCCTTTGGCGCGGACAACTGTGTGCGCTTCTCGTATGCGACTTCGGAAGAGAAATTGCGCAAAGCCATTGAACGGATCGGGGATGCGTGTGGGAAGTTGATGGGTTGATGGGTTTAAAAGTTGATAAAAAAAAGCCGTCAGACGCACTTTAACATCTGACGGCTTTTATATTTTTTTAGTACGCTAGATTTGAATGGAATGAGGGCAATAAAAAAAATGGTTAGCGAAGCCACCTCATTATTGATATCCATCAATCGCCGAATCAAATGCAGTTTTCTGGCTTCTATGGTCATCGGTTAAATATTATGACAGGTCAAAAATTGTAACAGTCAAAATTGATAACAAGGGTAGCAAAAAGAACGTTCCGTGCGCGGGTGGGGGCGTCGAGTTTGATCTGCTCTATTGATTTATCCAATCTTCATAGAACGCTTTAGGTGTACAAATCTTAATAACTCGAAATTCGCTCATGGGAAAATCTTTCGTGTTTCCAGTCACAATATAGCTGGCTTCTGCTGCTACGGCTAATTCCAAAAATTTATCGTCATCTTTATCCGGCAAGACTTGAATCGTTTCAGTGGGTACTACAAAAACAGCGATTTTTCGCAACGCCGCAATCAATTCCTGTGCTTTAGCAACAAAATGGGGATACTTTTTGAATTTTTCTCGCTCGGTCACTTCTTCGTATCTTCCAAAACCGCTTGCGACAGGCAGATTTTTAATTCGCCGGTCAATGCCAATTCATCAAAAATGCGCTGGGGATAACCGCTTTGCCCAATAATCGATGCGATCAACACATCGGTATCAATGACTACGTAATTTTTTTTCACGGCGATACTCTTTGATTTCGTTGATAATATCGTCCATTGTCAGATCAGCTAATTCCGTCTCCGCCGCGACTTCATTCACTTCTTCAAATAGCTGACGGGCTTGCTTATAATCATCCAATTGCTCTACGGATTCTACA
>CAZFBN010000021.1:0-52049 GCA_964517145.1 uncultured Saprospiraceae bacterium | reverse complement strand
TATCCACGTTCCCGGACATTCCTGGCGGGTATTGATTTATCATTTTAATGTATCATTTCAATGCAATTCGATTTTCATTTTAAAAAAATTCTAACATGAAAAAGATATTATTTTTCTTAATACTTTTGGCTTTCCCCTTCGTGCAGAGTTGCGACCTGGAGGAAGAAATCTTCGACGAAGCTCTTAATGCGAGCTTGCTTGAATCTCAAAATGCCGCAGAAGGCGTACTGTCTCCGGTTTATTCTCGTATGATTGACCTGTTCAACGACCACAACGGCTATTTCATGTTGCAGGAAAACAGTACAGACGAATGTATCGTGCCTTTCCGGGGTGGTACAGACTGGTTCAATGGAGGCGTTTTGATTGAAATTCACCGGCACACCTGGACGTCCAGCTTGAGCAACACGCAGAATACTTGGAATCAATTGACGCAAGGCATTGCCCGCGCATTGGTAGCACAGAAAACTTTAGCGACGTTGAATTCCCCCAATACTGCGCAATATTCGGCGGAAGCACGAGCGATGGCAGCATTTTACAACTCCCTTATGCTGGACCTTTTCAACGTGGTATTTGTAAAAAATCCGGAAGACATTCCAACAACGGGTGGTACGGGTAAAGAATCTACAGTATTGAGAGATGGTGCAGCTTTTGACTATATCATTGCAGAGTTGGATGCCGCAGAAGCAGGTTTGCAGACGAAAAAAGAAGTAGGACACGGTCGCATGACCAAAGGCGCCATCTGGGCGTTGAAAGCAAGATTGTACCTGAACCGTGCCGTTTACCTGAATCGCTACGCGAAAGGCATTCAGTTTGCTGCTGCTGATATGGACAAGGTGATTGAAAATGCAGACAAGGTGATTAATTCGGGCGTTTACGATTTGGAAAAAAACGATTACTTCAAGATTTTTGATTTGGATAACGGCAACCACCCGGAAATCATTTTTGCGCTCAAGCAAATTCAAGACAACAATAACGGCGGTCGTTTTACCTGGTTTGCCCTGGCACGTAATCACCACTTCAGCTTGACCAATCGGGGTTCTACCGGTACGGACGGCGGTTCTATCACAAAGGAATTTTGGGATACCTGGGCAAATAATAAGATGGACCCACGTTTCTATAAGGAGGTCATTAAGCAGGATGGCTCGGTTACTTCGGTGCCCGTTAGCCAGTGGGGCTTAAATCGTGGCTTGTTGCAAGGGCAGCAGTATGGTATTGTATTGGCTCCGGGCGGCGCTGATTTTAAGAAAACTGCAAATGGTGAATTGGTCATCGAGGCATTGAAAAATACATTCCGTACAGGCGAATTGGTGAATTTTACCGTAGAGTGTGATTTGGAAACGAACACTGGTCACTCTCAGGGTGTACGCGTTTCTAAGTATGCGGTGGATCCAGCTTCTACGCAAGGTCGTAACATCAACCGCGTGGATGTCCCGATTCTGCGGATGGGAGATGTGTACCTGATGCGCGCTGAAGCTAAATTGAGAAAAGGCGATGCAGCTGGCGCTTTGGCAGATGTAAATGCGGTGCGCACTGCTCGCAAACACCCGGTATTGTTGACTCAAGCAGATATGACTTTGGACAATATGCTGCGCGAACGTGGTTTTGAAATGTATTGGGAGATGACACGGCGTACGGATTTGATTCGTTTCGGTAAATTTGAAGATAGCTGGACTTCTAAAACGGATAACAACCCAAACAGAAGAACTTTCCTGATTCCGCAAAATGCTATTGATGCAAATCCAGCGCTTTTACAGCAAAATCCGCAGTAGCAAAATTTTACAACAGAAAGTCATAAACAAGAGTGATTTTTAATTAGAAGGGTTACGAAATTATTTTCGTAACCTTTTTTCTAACAATGCATATACCCAAAAGTGGCAAAAGCCAGCACCTTCTCCCTCCCGTTTGAGATTGGATACAATGTAAAAAAGATACGTCTTATTTGAAATAGAATTTGAAGGTAGGATATTTACCATTTCCCTGTTTTTCATTTGTCTATCGAAAACGAACAAATAAAGGGTATAGAAACATCAAGGATTTGACCGCTGTGTGAGCGAAAAATTGCGAATAAATTCTATAAATTATTAATAATCAATTACTTAAAAGGTAGCGCGGGGGAAACTTGAACCTTAACTTTCGGTCGCAATCCATCATAACTTAAAACTCAATAAATAAAGGGATTTACAAAGATACACTCTCATTAATTGCCATAAAAAAGCAATTATTATTAATAAAAAAAGACCGAAACTTGTTCCGAATATTAAAAGGTCTTATATTTGGTGAAATTTTAATTTCAGACCAAATAATAAGCCTATGCCACGCATTACCGGAGTACCAAAGCCGCATTTTAATTTAGACATAAAAGCAGGTAGAGGTTATATCGTTCTGTTTTACCGATACAAGTACAAAGGCGAGCCGATACGCCTCAAATATTTCACCTCCGAATATGTTGACCCTAAATATTGGGACGGCAAAGCGCAACGGGCAAAGTTTACAAGAAACCATCCTGAATACGTTGACCTAAACGCCAAATTGAATGAACTGGAAAACCACACTATCCAGATATACAAAGACAGTGGCTTAGGTAACATTTCCCCCGATGACTATAAACTGGAAATTGCCTACCGGATCGGGGACAAGGTGCGCCCCGAAGATGATAAAAGCCACATTCCTTCCTTTTTCCAATTCATTGAGCAATTCATTAGTGAGCAACAGAACAAACCGGATGCCAAGCGTGGTACTTGGAAAAAGTATCTCACCGTCTTTAACCATATAAGAGATTATGCCCGTGAACGAGGCTTGGAGTTGACGTATGAAACCATTGATTGGAAGTTCCGCAATGATTTTATGAATTGGCTATATGCCCCACCCCGCAACCACGCGGTTAATAATGCTTCCAAAATTGTAAGCGTGGTCAAACTGTTTATGGAAGAAAGTCGCAAACTAAAATACCACCAAAACGAAGTCTATGCCGAAAAAGGTTTTAGCGTAAAGCGGGTAAAGACCAAAAACAAAGTGCGGCTATCATTGGAGGAACTGGACGCACTCCTATCATTAGACTTGTCCAATAACGAGCGATTGGAGAAAGTGCGCGACTTGTTTATAGTTGGAAGTTTTTCCGGTTTGCGTTTTTCCGATTGGCATAAGATTACCAAAGACCAAATTTTCACCACTTCGGAAGGTTATGAAATGATTCGAGTTTTGGCAGAAAAAACGCGAAAGTACACCCCTATTCCTTTGCTGCCTGAATTAAAACAAGTGCTGGAAAAATACAGCTATCATTTGCCTACCATAAGCAGCCAAAAATTCAACGAGTACATCAAAGAAGTGTGCCAACTGGCATTAGGCAACGCTATGTTCATGCGCATTTACTCACAAGGTGGACAAACCAAAGATGAAACCATAGGGAAATGGCAAGCAGTAAGCAGCCACGCGGCGCGGCGTTCGTTTGTATCAAATTTCTTACAATTGGAAATTTCCCCTACCCTGATTAGACAGATAACCGGACACGCTACCGAAAAGCAACTATTTGAATATGCCGACTTGGAAGCCGATGAACTGGCAGAGACTTTTGGAAAGAAGGCAGCTATTGCACTGGAAGCACATCGAAGCAAGGTAAAACGAATCGAAAAGACTAATTAATGACCTATGAAAACGCATTTACTCAACTCCGCCATGATGCCCGTCGAGGGACGCTACCGAATGCGCAAGATTTACCCCGACGAATTTGCCGACTTGGTACGCATCGCACACCGTGCAAATCGGCTTGTAAGCAGCGTTGGTTACTTCCAAAATGCGAAGCTGATAGCTGAAATGTCAGGCGTACCCATACCCTTGAGCCGCGATGTGACCCGCTTAAATAGCGGTGACGAAATGTTGATAATGAAATTGAAGTACCGACCGGATGAAAAAGGAAAAGACGTGCGAGAAAGTGACTTTGAATATTATCACGCCTGGTATGATTAAGGTTAAAATAGCATTACTTTTTGTTTGAAAAATGAAAATGTGGCGACTGATCCGCTCGGCGCGGAAGCGGGAAAGGCAAAAAATGAATGAAAAATTGATGCTTGATTAACGTAGAGGTTTTCACATACACACACTATACAGATGATTTGACGAACCGCAAAGACTGAAAACGAAACACGGGGTGAACGCCTACCAAGATGTACCACCCCGTGAATTTTGTAACCAAAATTTAGAAGCAAAAATGCGACTTTTATATGAACTTCCAAAACAAGAACCTTTTTTTAGCCGATATGCGTCACTCGGGCCGTCGCTAAACAAACTTTCCTATTTAGCGCAAATCATTTCGGGACTTACCGAATACGGCGTTTTCTTCACGCTCCTATTGCCAAAAATTGCAGAGATCGCACCTAACCAAGCTTATTTGATTGCTGGCATCGGTGCTGCGATTTTGACGGCGGTTGTCGAGATCGGTATGAGAAAATTTGCGCCTTACAGCGTTCGCACGATTCTTTACAAGCGTTGGTCGGGCTTGGATTTGCCCCTATCCATTTTCATTTGGCTGTTCACTATTGGACTTTTCGGAGTTTCGTTATTCACTTCCTTTCAAGGCAGTAAAGACGCGGTGCATGAAGCCTTTGCCAACGGGAAAAGCAAAACGAAGATCGAACAAAATCTTGCCAGTGAAAAGCAAGCCATTTTAAAGCGATTTACGGCGGATAGTACCCAAACGGCGCAATCCTATGACGGGCAAATAATCGCTTTGCAGGATGCAGGGAGTGCAGCCGTGAGCGCGAAAAAGGAGCAATTACGCAGTATCGAAAAACGGGAAAAGGCAACCGATCAAAGTTTCCTTTCTCAAAAATCAAAGCTGAAGGAAGAAATGGCAGCAATTGAAGCGGAAACAGCTTCCAAAGTTGCCACACTCCAAAGTGAGAAATCGGCGGCCCTGGCTACCTTACTCACAAAGCGTGAAAATTCCACTGCTGAAGTAAAAACAGATGCACAAGGTGGTATTGCTTCACTCACCAAAAAGGGTGAAAAGTACGGCGGTTATTTGGCTTGGTTTACAATCATTTGCCACGTCTTTTTTGCGATTGCAGTAACCATGCTTGAGCTAATCAAAAAGGGTTCTGACATTGAGGAAAAGGCGGTCATTGGTACATATCATTTTGACCAATCCATTATCGGCGAATGGTACACAACGTTTTCCCATAAGTGGCAAACCTACTTTAGAACCAAAATTCGCACCTGGGCCGCCAAGACAAAAGAAGTGCCTGAGCCAAGCGAACTCCCTACTCTATTTGAGTTCGATCAGCAGCAAAAGCGGGTTGTCGGTAAGCAGCAGGCGCAAGGCAATCCGCAGTCAAAAACCACCCCATCCTCAAAACAATCAGTAGCGATTGACGACCGCGATTATCGCAATTTTCAAAAGTTCGCAACCGGTATCACAGTAGCTAAATGCCTGGAAAATTATGAGTATTGGATAACTCAAGATCAGTCAGACCCGAAGGTGCAAAAGCAAGTCAAATTTTGGCGTGAAAAGGTTATAGCAATGACAGGTCAACAGCCCGAAGATGTGGAGAGCGTTGCCAGTCCAGATGACGAATTTTGGAATGATTTAATGGAAGATATGGACGCGCAAAGCTTATTCCAGGACAACGGATTCTCGAATAATTTAGCAGCTAATTTAGTGCAACCGAACGGCGATACAACGACAATTTTATCTAATCCAAAGCGGGTTGTCATTCGAGGTTTTCAAGCACATCAAGTGAAAGATTCTTACCCTGCCAACAGTGACCGTTATAACGGTGAACGTATAAACGGTGAACGTAAGACGCGAGGTTGTGAGCATTGCCATAATGAATTTGAATACAAGCACTGGAATGCAAAATACTGCTCCGATGATTGCCGCATAGCTGCCTGGGAAGGTAGGACAGGGCGAAAGTTTACAAAACCGGATAAGAGAAAGCGGAAAACAAAAAGAGGCGTGAAATGAAAAGGTATTTATTCAAAAACTTGACGATTGCAATTATCATCAAAGCTCCAAACGCTTTCATGGCTTGTTGCTATGCAAATCAGTACATGGAAACAAGGTTTGTCGGTCGCTTTGATACTTCGGATGCAATTGAATTGGATAACGACATGGACTTTGGGGTTATCGCTGTCTTGGAAGGTGACGATGTAGAGTTATTCAACTCCGAAAATCTCTATTATAACAACTAAATAAAAAAATCATGGAAAATCAAAATATAATAATAAATCAAATAGATAGGGGATAGAGGGGTCAATAGTGCGGTTTAAATCTGCCAACATCGCCGTTCCTCCCTCGCGTATGTGAGCGCAAAATTAAGCATAGTGGGGGTCTATAATGTTTGCCCGTACCCTGACGACCACCGGCCCCTCCGCTTGTAAAAATACGCCGAATTTTTTTAATCAAAAGTTGCAATTTTTAGGGTTAAAAGGTAGTGTAAATTTCAAAAAAAATGGACTATAAAGAAAAAGCAATCGAATTGATAGAACACGCCGAAGCAAAGGCGGAAACTAATTTTCAGGAATGGAAAAATGGATATTTAGCGGAAAAGCTAAAGCATAGAAATGCTGACGAAGTAAAGGCAATACTTGAGGAACGATATAAATTAATATCTGACTTTCTTTTGAAGCATAAAAAACCATACTACGATGGAAAGCGGGAAGATTTAATAGGCTGGTACACTGCGTTTTTCAAGGATTTAGCGGATGGACTTCAACCCCTGCCAGGTACTACGCCGGAGCATTGGAAAAATGTACTTGCTGACCGCATGAAAGCAAGAAAGTGCCTTGCCTATATTGATGCGCTGCTGTCTGAATTGCAATCGGAAAACCCTGCCAAACCCAACGTTGAAAAACCTCGACCCTCAACGTTCGCCGACTTATTTTCCGATACAGAAGGCTATCAAAGAGCTATAAATGCCCTCAAAAGTCGTGAATTACTAAGTGATGCCGAAAAGTACATAGGCAAAAAGTCAGCCATAAAACCATTTTTTGATGCCTTAGTGAAAAAGTCTCTTTTAAAGACGAATAATGAGGAAATATTTGCCACCCTATTTACTGCTACATTTGGAATGTCCATAACGGGAAGAACCTTGCGAAATCCAAGAATAGACAGAACCTTGCGAAGTCCAAGAATAGACAGCCAACAGAAAGATTATGAGCAATTCATAAGCCTCCTAAGCATCAAATAATTTCCAAATTTTCCTTTAGGAAATCTTGGAAAAAATGGAAATCAAAATGCACTCACCTTTGGGGCAACAAAAATTATTAAAAATGACAGACAAAATAATTTTGGTTTCTATTCCGGTTGATGACCTACACAATTTGATAGCCGAAGCGGTCGCAACAGGATTAAAGTTTCACAAACCACAGCCTACGCAGCAAACCGACAATACCGCCGACCATGCCGAATTTTTGACCAAAAAGCAAGCTGCAAAATTATTGGCTTGCTCGACTTCCACGATTGACAATTATGCACGGTCGGGGAAATTAAGCCGAAACTACATTGGAAAAACTGTGAGATTCAAACGAGCCGAAGTTTTAGAATTGACGACCGGAACATCCTGGAGCGCGGATGCCGCACGGGAAAGATTAGATAGAAAACATTCATTAATCATAAAAAAATAGGCTGCCATGACAAAAGCCACGAACAGCCCAACAGTTTCTTTACAGGGCAAAGATAGGTTAAAAAGTCCAGTATCACAATACAAAGGCATTGGAAAAACCTTACAAGGATATGCCACTATTGGCGATATTTTTGATTGGATGAAAGGCGAAACATTGAAGCCCTTAGCGACCCATTTGCAAGCCGCAAAACTGGCAAGCTCTCAAGATTATAAGCGTATCAAAGAACGCGATTGTCCGGCGTTTATTCCAGGAAAATTCCCGAAAAAAGAAGATGCCGCGTGTGAGGAATATACGGGGTTGGTGGTCTTTGATATTGACCACTCGATTGATGCTTTTTGTGTGAGTGAAAACATTCGGATGCTTCAAAAGAATCCTTTCGTCTTTGCTGCTTTTCCATCGGTAAGCGGCTTAGGAGTGCGGGTCATGGTTTGGTGTGATAGCAAGCCCGAAACGCATAAAGCTTACTACGAAGCGTTTTGCGCTCATTTAAGCGAGTTTTTGAATATTCCTACTGACAAGTCGCTTCGAGCCACTTTGAAGGAACAGGGCAAAGCGAAAGCGGAAATTGACGCAATTATTGAGCAAACCGAAATCATTGATACCAGTACCAATAACATTGCTCGAATTTGGTTTTATTCGCACGTTCCCAGTGACCTTTTTTACCTAAATTTAGATTCTCACGTTTACGTTTTAAAAGACCTTCAAAGACCACAACCCCCCACACATCCAAAGCAACCAAAACAGCCATTTATTCAACTCGCCATTAGTGAAGATGACCGCGTCAAAGTAGCTTTGGACAAAGTGCATCGGCAAAATATTGGAACGGGTCGTAATAATTTTGTCTATGCTTTTGCCTCCGAAATGTGCCGTCATGGTGTACCGATGGACACGGCTTTGATGGAATGCGCCGCGTATGAGCAAAGCGATTTTGACCAGGCAGAGATAAAGAAAACCGTGAAGTCGGCGTATGATTCCAAGAAGTTTGGCGAGTTTGAACCCGCTCAAATTGCGAAGTATAAAACGCTTGTGAATGGTCAAACAAAGGACGGGAAGCAAGCCACGCCAACGGCTGCCAATGATACACCCGCCAAAGCAAACCCTCCACAGGCAAGCGGTACGGCGGCGCAAGGCAAACAGAAAAACAATGATTTGAAATTGGCGCAAGTTGAAAAAGAACTTAACCGAAGCTGGAAATTTAGATACAATACGGTCACTTGCACTACTGAAATTGAGCAAGGCGAAAATTGGTCTCGCATAGACGATTTTACATTAAATTCCATTGTTCGCAAATTGAAACAACGGGGCATCGCTTACGCAAGTAAGACCCGCATCGCTGAATTACTGGAAAGTGATTTTTGCCCCGCAGTCAATCCGATTGAGGAATATTTTTTGAAGTTGCCAAGCCCTGAAAATCGAGACTATATTAGCGAATTATGCAAAACTGTTACGCCAATTGCTGGTGATGAAGTTTTTAGAAAATATTTTGAAAAGTGGTTGGTCGGTGCGGTTGCCAATGTTTTTATCAAAGACCGTTGCGCCAATCAATTGTGCTTTATACTGTCTGGAAAGCAAGGCGTGTTCAAGTCAACATGGATTCGTTTGTTATGCCCGTCGCAACTGTCCCCATATTACATCGAGGGTGGGTTAGACCCTGACGACAAAGACAGTATGTCGGCTACCACGTCCAATTTTATCTTCAATTTAGATGACTATTTCGCCGGAATAACTTTCCGTAAAATCAATGAATTCAAGGGATTGTTGACCAAGAACACTGTAAAAATCCGCCGCCCTTACGCCCGTTATTCAGAGGAAATGCCAAAAATATGTTCGTTCATCGCATCCTCCAATGAAGAAACGTTTTTGCACGACCCGACTGGAAACCGTCGCTTTTTGCCTTTTGAAGCAACAGCCATTGATATTGATGCAGCACAAAAAATAGATATTAATGCAGTCTGGGCGCAAGCATACCACCAATACAAATCGGGCTTTCAATATTGGCTTACCAAAGAAGAACAAAACGAGTTAGCCGAACACAATACACGCTTTGAAGTACAAAGCCAAGAATTTGAAGCCGTAGCAACTTATTTGAATCCACCCGGTAAGGGCGAATTCAAGACTGCTGCACAAGTGCTTTCCTCCCTGAATGAAATGTCAGGTTTGAAACTATCCCAAAAAAAGTTAGGCGAAGCACTTAAAAAGGCAGGGTTTGAACGCGAACAGCGCAGACGAAATAATGCGAGGGTTTGGGGTTATGTAGTTGAAATGGCGGATGTTCCAAAAGAGGAACTTATAGAATGACCACAAAAAAAATAATAACCTTCCATTACCTTAAAAAAATAAAGAGTTTTATACATTTTATCTGGTGACATCTGGTGACAGCTATATAAAACAATGAAATACAGATAGTTAAGCGTCACCAGATTGCTAAAATTAAAGTGGTGACAAAGTGGTGACATCTGGTGACAAGTATATAAAATAAAACTAATAACTGTCACCAGATTGAAAGCGTTGTCACCAGATGGTTTTTGTGTAAATGGTGACACTTTTTGGCGGTTAATCTGCTGAAAATCAAATACATATAAGGGTTGTCACCATGTCACCAGATAAAAACGCAAAATTCAAGACTTTTTAAAACTTTTATATCATTACAAGGTGGTAAGGTGGTCTTTCTAAAGGTCTTTTTAATTGAAAGTCAACTGATTACAAATTGGCTAAGTAAGAAAAAACAGCTATTTTTTTAACGTCAAAATTTTCAAAGAATGAAAACAAATTTCACAAACTTGATAACCACGCGCATTGGAAAAGCCGGAGAAGATTTAGCGCAAAAGCACTTCACCGCGAAGGGCTTCTATGTGTACCGACCACCGAAGGGTAAAAGCCACCCATTTGATATGGTACTTGTGGACAAGGATATGAATATTACTTTCTGCGAAGTGAAAACCTATCCCAAACGCTTTGCCTACAACGATACGGGGCGTGGATGAAAAAGATTGGAGAACCCTTTGCAAAGCCTATCAAAAGCAGGTTGCACTCCGCAATTGCGGACAAATTATTAAAGTGCGTACAATTTGCAAAGCCTATCAAAAGCAGGTTGCACTCCGCAATTGCGGACAAATTATTAAAGTGCGTACAATTTGCAAAGCCTATCAAAAGCAGGTTGCACTCGTGTGGATCGTTTTCATTGACGTGACGCTAAAGCAGATGTACTATTTTGAAATGAACGATGCGCTGGTGAACGCTGCCCAAACGGACGCAGGGAAAACCTACTTTCCAATATCTATGTCTAAAGTTTTGATTCCAGTAATTGGGGACGTATCAATGGCAAAATTACGGATAGCGGCTGCCTACACACCAAAAGCAAAAGGAACGGCGGCGCAAAGTGGATAAGTTTGTGATAGAGTGAATGCCAAACAAATAGATATGTTAGTACAATGCGTTGACAATCAAAGGGTAGGCAGGTCGAAAATGTTTTCAATGTTTCGTACTACCATAGAAACCTCCGCTTGTAAAAATACGCCGAATTTTTTAGGGTTAAAAGTAGTGTAAATTAAAATACTATGAAATCTACCAGGCAAAAAGAAATACTTACAACCGATTTGCGCGATACGCTCAAAGCCTTGATGCAATCGGAATTAGAAAAATTGCCCGAATTACTCAAAGACTTAGAACCTATCCAAAGGCTCAATATTTTGTGCAAATTGATGCCTTATGTCATGCCCAAAACGGAATCAGTACAGCATGACATTGGCGAGCCGATGCAATGGGGTTAAACTTGATAAAACCACAGTTTTCACTAATAATTTAGGCTTGCTGAAAAAAAATCGAGGCTATGGCATATCCGCACACTTTTCCCACGCTTTACGATGAGGTCAAAACCCTTGATATTAAAAGTTACAAAGCAAAAGGTTATTTGCAACCTAACCAACAAAGCACGGGTGTAAGCCGATGGACGCGCAATGGTGAGGTGACAGGCAGCATAAGTTTTGCCATTCACATGGAAGAAACGAGCGGCTATTTAGAGTTGGATTACAATTACAAGCAAAAACCCATCAAGTACCGCGTTTTTATCGTTTCTAAGCCAAGCAACTTGGGCAAAGGGCTTGTTTGGTACTTCATTTGTCCGGTCACTAAAAAGCATTGTAGAAAGTTATATTTAATTAGTGGTTATTTCCTGCATCGGGAAGCCTTCACGGGGTGTATGTATGACTGCCAAAAGAAATCAAAAAGCATCCGACCGTTTATGAAAATGTTGAAGGACTGTTTTGCTAAAACCGATTTTATGAAAGGGCGCAAATACATCCAAACCCATTATCGGGGCAAGCTAACCAAAGCGTATCTGAAGTATTTGAAATTGGAGAAAATGGAACATCAAATGTTGCAACCAGAACAGGAAGCATATTGAGATGATTTAATTTTTAAAACTGTTTGCCAACCTATAAAAAAGGAAAAAATATTCCACCAAAAGCAAGGTCAACTACATAAACGACCTACAAAACGACCGAAATTAAAAGTGAAGCTATCGTAAGTAATTATTAGTCAACGAATTATAAATTAAAGGAGTAGCGCGGGGGAGGCTTGAACTCCCGACCTTGCGATTATGAATCGCACGCTCTGACCAGCTGAGCTACCGCGCCATTTTTTGAAAGCGAGTGCAAATATCGGATATATTTTATTGTTGCGCAAGCATTTGTTTACAGAAATTTTGCAAGCAAAAGCCATCAATTATAATTAACAATCATCAATTGACAATTAACAATTGTAAATGGATCAATGCTTTCGCCAACGCTTTAGTTCCACTTCCAGGATTTTTTGTGGCGCGTTCAGCTCAATTTGCGTCTCGTCAAAGGTCGGGCTGCGCCATTTTACCTTCGGATTATTCGAAAAAGCATAGGGCTCGACAGGGATGCCTAGCGCGTTTTTATCAAATTTACCATTGTTATTTACATCATGATAAATAGCAATAGCATAAGTGCCAAATGGCAAGCTGGGAATGATAATTCGTTGATTTTGAGATTTTTGAACAGCAGCTGTCGTTTTTAATATTTCTTTTCCTTCCTGCAAAAAATTGGATTGATTAAAAACGGCTATATGAATGATGCCGTCGGCACTTTCAATATTTTGAACATTTAAAACCAACTCGCCTTTTTTTTCAGGCGCAAAAAGGAGGGTCGTCCAGAGAACGAAAAGGTATATCCGCATTTTTGAGTTAATTTTTCTGCAATCTTAACCCCAAACGCAAAAAAGGGTTCAAACTTTATGTTCTAATTGCGGCATTGTGTTTTTTAACAAAGGCAGGTTGACACGGAAATGGCGTTCGTCAGAAAAAATCTCAACTTTTTTCATTGGAAAAGAAGGCGTAACGATTGCGAATATTTTCTAATCCAACTTTGGTGGACGGCATGGTTTGTTTCTTTTTTTGCAAATTATTTTGCACGACGAGGTGCCCGTTTTCCGTAAAAACTTCAATTTTCAGGGGTTTATCGCTCGAAATGATGTTGTGTTTAATAGCGTTTTCAAATAAAATTTGTAACGATAAAGGCACCATTTGCTGACGTTTGGCACTTTCAGGAATGTGCATTTCGATGTGCAAATTTTCGCCAAAACGTTCTTTTAACAAAAAATTATAAGCGAAGTTGTTTAAAATTAAAGATTTTATTTAATATGACAGAGGCAATTCGACGCTACATTCTCTTGTTCAAGAGTAGATTGTTGAATCTTCCAAAACACGAGAACGTAGGAGCTTAGTTTGAAAAGATATTACGATTTTTCATTAATTTTAAACAAGCTCAGCGTCTAAAAATTCCAATTCTTCTTCCAGGCTAATCAATTTTTTCTCTCTGATTTCCAAAATGTAACGATATACTTTGGATAGCATTTGTACAAAATACACTGCTTTTTGTGGGTTTTCGGGTATCAGATAAGTTAGGGTATTTAAACTATTGAATAAAAAATGCGGATTCACCTGATTTTTTAAGCCTTCGAGCTGCGACTCCACATTTTCGCGGCGCAGGCGCTCGGCTTCCAGAAACGACTGTTTCCAACGGACATAAAAAAAGATGCTTTCATAAATTGTTACACAAACTAAGATAACTGAAAACGAAGCCACTGCATAATCGAACTCCGTCATGCCTGGCGCACCCTCGTCGCCTACGGCTTCATGGATGAAATCTAAAATCGGATTTAAAACAAAATAGGCAACTATGGTAGAAGTTGCGGAATATAAAATCCGTTTTTTCGTTTCTTTTAATTCAGGAAAGCGGCGTCGAAAAACAATGACAATTTGCCGAATGACCAGCCAATATGCAACTGTATGCACCAAAGAACCTAAAAATTTAGGCAGATAAGCGAGCAGACCATCCGCCAAAGTCTCTTTGAAAAAAAGTAGCGGCAACACAAATGCCAATGCCGGAATGCCCACCAGCAGCGCACGGCGGTCATCTACCCCTATGGTTGCGATCAACTTTTCTCTGGTGGTCATGGCTTTCGCTTTTACAAAATTGAAATCAAGATACAAAAATTTGATGGATAAGTTGAAAGGTGGATGGATTTATCCATTCTTGTTTTTCAACCTTTCAACTTATCAACCTTTCAACCTAATTAAAATTGAACTCGATATAAAATATCCGGGAAAAAGCCGGATTGATACACGTTATTTACTTCATTTGTCAAATCATTATATCTTTTTTGAAAAATATTCTCTCGGTTTGTAATGTTTTGAAAATCGAGGAAGAATTGTTGTGAAAATTTGCGCGTCTTGCTATTTTTTAAAAAGCCCACTTTTACATCAAATCGGAAGTAAGGATCGTAGCGCTCGCTGAATGCCAGGTCTTCCTGCAACACTTCGTCGCCCGCCGCGCGCGAGGCTTCCAGGTCAATCGGGGTGTAATAACGCCCACCGGCAGTGCTGATGCGGGTGTCAATGGTGAAGGCGTTGCGCTTGTCTTTGCCGAGTTTGAATTCTTTACCTGCCAGCAAATTTATTACATACTTATTATTAAAAGCCGTATTGCGTTCGATACCGTCGCTGCCTTTGTATTTAGAATCAAAAACCGAAGCCGTGAGCAAGCCGTAGTAGCCTTTGCTGAAGAATTTTTCCAAGGTAAGTTCCACGCCGCGATTGCTTCCAGTGCCCTCATTTACAAGGGAATAGCGCTCCGGGAAGACAAAATCTGCACCGGCATTCAGCAAGGAAAAACTGCTCGGCGTGCTTTCCACCGCAGCGTTGTCAATCGCCTGGTAGTACGTTTCAATTTTCATGCGCCAATCCGTGCCCAAACGCACATCATAGCCCAACACAAAATGGTTGCTCCGCAGGAAATCCAAATCTTCGTTCGTGCGCTCGTACACGCCCGGACTGACCTCCTCTTGCAGGAAGAACACCGGCAGCGGCTGCATTTGATGGTGCAAACCATAACCCAACGTCAAACTCTGATTCGGACGGAATTGCCAATTCAGCGACACGCGTGGCTCCAGGGCGGAAGATTCATTAAAATCCAAATATTGCGCGTGTAAACCGGTATTCAATGTCCATTTTTCGCTGAGTTTGTATTGCGATTGAGCGTAAGCTTCGAGTAAATTCATGCCGCCGTTGAAATCGCGCACCGTCACCCAATCTGGTTCGCCGTCTTCGTCGAGGTCGGGGCGGTTGTCGCGGTCATTTACCTGGGTATTCAAATTGAAACGCTGCGCCAGAATTCCCGTGCGAACGGTGAAGCGAGCATTCACTTTTTTATTGTAATAAGATGACAAACGGTACGTATCGCTCACGTCATTGACTTCGGTGACACGGAGTTTTTGAGCGCCGTTGTCCAGCAGATTATCTTGCGTGTAGCCGGTGCGAGCGGTGGAAAACGAAGCCACCGTGCGGATATACGCATTATTGCCAATGATAATATTATGTTTCAAGCCCAAAATCCCGATTTGAGAATCAGAATACGCGTCTTCATTGGGATCAGCGAATAGATCGGTTTCATCGGTTTCGTCGCCTTTGAAGGCAATATCGCTGGTCGCGCCGATACCAAACAACGAGAATTTACCGGCTTTGCCATTGCCAAAATCCAGTTTGAAAGACAAGTCCTGATAATTCGGCGTGGCGTTGGTGCCAATCGGAATGCCCAGATAATCAGCAATTTGTACAAAAGAATACCGGTAGCTCACCAGAAACGACCCTTTTTTATGCTTGCTCAGAGGTCCTTCCGCCATCGCTTCCAAACCACTGAAAGCCGCCAATTGTGCGGTGAATTCATAATTTTCACGATTACCGCTTCTAAAATTCACATCAAAAACGCCGCCTACGGCATTGCCATATTCCGCAGGAAAAGCCGAAGTCAAAAAATCAGAAGTAGCTAACAGATTGGGATTCAGAGCACTAACCGGACCGCCCGTCGTTCCCAATGTCGAAAAGTGGTTTGGATTCGGAATCGGAATGCCTTCCAAACGCCAGAGCACGCCGGTTGGCGAATTGCCGCGAATCACAATGTCATTGCGGGAATCATCGGCGACCGAAACGCCTGCAAAGTTGCCAGCCAGCCGCGCCACATCATTGCGACCGCCCGAAAAACGAGTCACTTCCTCCGGGTTGAAGCTGCGCGCGCTGATGCTCGCCATTTCATTCACGGTTTTGTCTTTGTCGGTTTGCGCGGTCACGACGACTTCATTCAGTTGCGTAACGGATTCTTCCAAGCCCAGATTCAGGGTCACTTCCTTTCCGGCAGTCACCACCACGTTTGGAATGGTAATCGAATTGTAACCCAGATAGCTGATACGAAAAGTGTGCCGACCTACGGGAACATTGCTCATCGCGAAGCGCCCTTCCTCGTCGGTCGTCTCGCCCTTGATGGGTTCCACACTGATGAGTTCGACCGCTACGCCGATAAGCGGAATTTCTGATTGTTGGTCAATGATGGTGCCGCGCACCGTTTGGGTATTTTGCGCGAAGGAAAAAGCACTTGCCAAAAGCGCCAGCAACAAAAATGTAGATTGTTTCAAAGGAGTCATGTCAATCGTATTTGGTGTTTTCAATTCAAAAAGATGCTGCAAAAATGGGGGATAAAAAGGCGGGAAGCCAGTGTTTTCAATTGAGTTGTAAATGCGGTTGGATGAATTGTAGAATTTTGAATCTCAATTGCAAATGAAAATGGGAGAAGGTCTTTGCGGTAAATCTCTCTTCACTTCGCTGAATTCTGCACAATAAAATTCTACTTTTGCAGTAACAATTTGACATCCAGTTGCTACGGTCTGGCATCTGGCATCTCTTAATCTGGCATCTATATAACTATGTATCCCGACTTGTCTTACTTTTTCCACGATCTTTTTGGCACGCCGCCCGATAACTGGACGTCCATTTTCAAAACATTTGGATTATTCCTGGTGCTCGCCATTCTCAGCAGCGCGTATTTTTTGTACATTGAATTGAAGCGAAAGGCAGCGAAAGGCTTTTTCCAGCCGGAGCAAGTGAAAGTAATGGAAGGAAAGCCTGCGACGATGGGAGAGTACATTTCCAATGCGGTGTTTGGATTTATCCTGGGATTCAAATTGTTATACATTGCACAAAATTTTTCTGTATTCCAGGCAGACCCGGCGGGTGTGGTGCTGTCGGGTTTGGGCAATTGGCTCGGTGGATTTTTAGGCTTAGCCATTTTTGTTGGATTGAAATATTGGGAAAGCAATCGTAAAAAATTGCCAAAACCGAAAGAAACCGTGATGGACATTTATCCGCACCAGCGCATTGGCGATATTACCATCATTGCGGCGGTTTCTGGCGTCATCGGTGCCAAAATCTTTGATGTATTGGAACACTTGCCCGATTTCTTTCGAGATCCGCTGGGTACTTTGCTTTCCGGCGGCGGTTTGGCAATTTATGGCGGCTTGATTGTTGGCTTTTTGGCAGTTTTCTGGTATTTGAAAAGTAAAAAAATTCCACCTTTGCACGTGATGGACGCGGTGGCTCCCGCGCTGATTATCGGTTACGGCGTGGGGCGCTTGGGTTGTCAGTTTTCGGGCGATGGCGACTGGGGTATCGTTGCGGCAGCGCAGCCTTCGTGGTGGTTTTTGCCAGACTGGCTCTGGGCATTCGATTATCCAAGAAATGTACTGAATGAAGGCTTGCCGATAGAAGGCTGTAATTGGGAATATTGCTCGCGTTTGGCGGAAGCGGTTTACCCAACGCCAATTTATGAAACATTTTTTGCATTTGTAATTGCCTCGATATTATGGGCATTGCGCAAGCGATTGGAAGTCATTCCAGGCATGTTGTTTTTTGTGTATTTGATTTTGAATGGCATTGAAAGATTCTGGGTAGAAACGATTCGTGTTAACATTCGCTATAATTTCCTCGGCATGCAGCCTACGCAGGCGGAGGTGATTGCGGTGGTGCTCATTCTGGTTGGAATAGCAGGGTGCGTTATTTTGTGGCGAAGAAAAAGGAATCAGAATTTACAGCATTAAAAGATTTTCAGAATTTTACATATTCATATTCTGAAAATTCTAAAATCCTGTGAATCCTGATTCTGACCATTAAAAGAAAAAGTAAAATCCGCCGACCCAGCCGAAGCGGTTCGCCTGTTTATTATCCAAATAATTCATTCGCCATAAGGCATCAATACGGAATATTTTTAATATATTTTCAATGCCAATGCCGAACTCCATGTAGGGCTGGCTCGACGGCGCACGGAAACCATTGTAGTTGTCTAATTCGTTGGGATTGAATAGATTGGGTAAATTCGCCTGGCGATTTTCTTCTGAAATGCTGCCCATCACCGCTTTAAAAGACGCGACTTCTCGAAGATTTAATTTTCTGAACAAAGGCACTTTATTCAAAAAGAAGCCGTCGAAATGATGCTCCAGAATGAGTTGCGCGTAGGTATCGCTGGCAAATTCGTAGCGATTCATCAGGTTGAAAATGCCGCGCGCCATGAAAAATCCTTCGTTGCCGGGGTGCACCTCCATCAGCAAAAACGGCACCGTGCCAAACACTTTCCCCGCTTCAAAACGATAAGACAACCAACCTATTGGATTGATATTTAAATAATGTTTGTAACTCAGCGACAAGCGATGATAATTGTAATCGCCGCCCAAAACGCCCTTCAATCCTGCCGCATATTGAAATTCTATAATGGGATGCTTTGTTGTAACGCTATACCTCGCAAACGTTTCATCAATCACCGTTTCATCAAAAGCGAAGCGCATTTTAAAGAGCAATTCAGTGGTGTTGATGGTCGTATCCAAGCCGTTCATCGTCTCCGGGTCGCGCAGGAAGCCATAATCAAAACTGTTATCCGCCAAGCCGCCATAAGGATCCATTGCCCTGTGAATCAGCGTAAAGCGATTGGAAAATCCTTTTTTCCAGTATTGCTCGTAGAAAAATTTTCCTTCTTCAATGCGAATGAGTTTCATCGGCAAACTGCGCCGGAAAGTGCCCGAAAAAAAGTCGGTTTCCAAAAAATCCTCGCTGCTTTCGCTGCTCAAGCTGATGTCATTTTTATAACCCCCACCAATCGTCGTGCGCGGATAATCCTTTATTTTCCAAATAAAATCGCCGCCGTATTTCCATTCCTGATCTTTGGTGCCATAAGCCGCATAGCCGCCAAATCGCAGTTTCTTGCTGAAATTCAAACTCGTGCGTGCGCCCAGCCTGAAACGCGTCCCTTCAATCGGGTTGAACCCAATCGCCGAGCCATACGGACCAATTTCCCAGGAGCCGGTCACAAAATAACCATAATAAACCAGGTCTATCAGATACATGTACGTCTTGTATAACGGCACATTCTGGATGCTGTCCACCAGTGCATACACCGAAGCTTCTGTTTTCGTCAAAGGTACGTGTCGCGCTTGATCCCAGTAGGCTTGGTCGCGTTCCAGGTCTTCCTGCTGATAGTATTTATCATCACTTTCAGCATAAGTCTGGCGCGTTTCCTGATGATTTAAGACAATATTCTTGAAAGTTTCCGTCCTTCGGGCGATGACGCCGGGGATGTCTTTGGTTGGAATAAAATCCACGATCATTTTTTGCACCACCGGCAACCAGTTACTATCCTGCGGTTGAAATTCCTGATAAATAATGATGCGCTGCACCAAATTGATATTCACATCGGGACTCATGCGCATGTCCACGCGCTGCACGGCAAAACTCGTATCCGCTACCCAAAAAGTGCCAAAAAAGGTGTTTTCCTGCTTGCGTTTGGGCTTGAATTTTAACTGATGGCTCCAGTGTCCATTCATATACGTGCTATCCATTATATAATACTCATAATAACCCAAACCCGCGTCGGAAAAGGGACTCACGAAAGGTTTTTCCAGCACATAAATCCAGTTATCATAAATACTAAATGGCGCGTGAATTTTCTTGATATATTCTATAATGGTTTCATTGTCAGCGCCGGAGATACGCTGCGCACGCAGAACAGTTTTCGGTTCGCCTTTTCCCTTGGCGTAATACACATCGGCTACGACTTCATTGATGTAAACCGGTAAAAAAGGCTTTTCATCGGAAGTACTATCAATATTTTCAAACACAAAATCGAAAGGCTTTAAAAACTTGCTTTGGCGCAGTTTTGGACTAATATTTTCCAAATCCAATTCTACTTTGGCGTAGCTTTCGTACTGGTAAGCGTCGTTTTTTTCAATTTTATTTTGGTCTTTGTTTTTGATAATGCCGCGTACGATGGCATTAGCAGGGTTTTCACCGGCAAGCACTACAATCTCTTGTAAATCAAGACTATTTGAAGTTAAATAAAAGTCAATTGTTTGAATAGAATCGCGTTGAACGACTTTTTTGAAAATATCATAACCCAATGCGGAAGCCGCCAGTGTGTCGGGCAGCGTGAGCGAACGAATTTCATAATTGCCGTTTTCATCTGTTGCTACCCCAATAGTTGTACCAACAAAATATACATCGCTGAATGGAAGTCCTTCCTTGGTGTCGGCATCCAGCACACGTCCTTTGATCGTGTATAATTGTGCAAACGCACTGATAGTCAGGCAATTTAATAACAGAAAAATGCACAAGCGATTCATAGTAGTGGTTCTTTTGGAAATTCTGCTTCGATAGGTGTGGCATATTTCTAAAATGTGCCATACCTACAATTATTTAGTTTATCCGCATTTTTCTATCTGGTTTAGACGAATTTTTGTGTAAAATGTCACATTTTGGGCGTGAAATTTGGTAGGTAGCACCGAATTTTATTCGGCGAATGGGGCGCCGAATGCTTGCAGTGTTCGGAAATACGTCGCCGAATGTTATTCGGCACTACTTCATATGTCAGATTTCACGATTTGGTTTTATTCGAATGTTGCCACAAAGACACTAAAACACAAAATTGCATCAAGGTTTTGTGCCATTTTTGTGACTTTATGTTTTAATGGCTTTTATAGAAAACGATTTAAAATTGCAATTGTGAATAAAGCGTTGCCAAAAAATAAAGTTCAACTGCTGCCTTTTTTCGATGAAAACGTCCTCGAAGCGGGCTGTGACGAAGCTGGGCGGGGCTGCCTCGCGGGACCCGTTTTTGCCGCTGCTGTCATTTTCACTAAAGATTTCGCTCACCCGCTGGTACGCGATTCCAAGCAATTGTCGGAAACTCAACGCAAGGAAGCACGGCTTATTATTCAACAACAAGCGCTCGCCTGGGCGGTCGCTTCGGTTTCACCCGCTGAAATTGACGAGATCAACATTCTCAAAGCCTCGTTTCTCGCCATGCACCGCGCCATTGCGCAGCTTTCGATTGTTCCAAAGAGCCTACTCATTGACGGCAATCGTTTTCAACCTTATGAAAACATCCCTTTTCACTGCATTGTCAAGGGTGACTCGAAATATGCTTCCATCGCCGCCGCTTCTATCCTCGCCAAGACCTACCGCGATGATTACATGATGCAAATTGCCACAGCATACCCCCACTACGATTGGATGAACAATAAAGGCTACCCGACGGTTGCGCATCGCACTGCGATTCAGATATACGGAGCTTCGCCGCATCATCGCATGTCCTTTCGCTTGCTGCCGGAGGGCGTGCAGGGAAAGCTTTTTGACTAGTTGATTGCTAACAGCACTCGGAGTGCTGTTAGCAATCAACTAGTCAAAAACGGATTATGCCGCTTTTCAAAACCAATCGTCGTGGCTTTTCCGTGCCCAGGATAAACTTTGACCTCGTCTCCTAGCGGGAGCAAGCGATTGACAATACTTTCAATGAGCGTGTCGTAGTCGCCGCCGGGCAAATCGGTGCGCCCGATGCTGCCGTAGAACAAGACATCGCCGGCGATTAAAAAGTTGGATTCTTTACAAAAAAATGAAAGGCTGGCAGGGGAGTGACCAGGCGTTAAAATGGCTTCCAGACGAGTATTCCCAAATTCAATGAAACCGCCATCTTCAATGAAATTGCCCGGTGCAGGAGAAAGTTCGGGGTAGGGAACGCCGTACAATAGAGCCGCCTGAGGCGCACGTTCCAAAACGGGAATTTCACCGGAATGTATTTCAAGCGACAAATTGTATTTTTCAGCGACAAAGCGATTGCCAAACACATGATCCAAATGGCAGTGCGTATTCAAAAGCCGCACCGGCGTTAGGTTCAACTGCTCAATGGTGCGCTCCAGTTCCCGTTTTTCCCACGCTTCCAGGCAGCCAGGATCGATGACCACAGCTTGTTTTGTGTCGTCGTACAACAAATAGGTATTTTCCTGAAAAGGATTAAATGTCAGTTGGACAACCTCTGTCATCTTTTTCCGTTTAGAATGTATTGGTTTTTACTAAAAAAGCTTATATTATGTGCTGAATTTTCAGTGTAGCACAATTTAATAAAAACAGGCTGACACATTAGCACTTTAATATAAGTAAAAAAGCGCCTTATCATTTAAAAAGTTTTCAAGAAACAACATTCTATGCAATTATTCTACCGCTATACCCTTCTGTTATTGGCTTTGAGCGGTGCCACCGGCAGCTGGGCACAAGGAACTCAAACCACTTACGGCAAAAACCGCGTGCAGTACCACCGCGATTTTGACGAGTGGTCGCAATACGAAAGTGACAATTTTATCACCTACTGGTACGGTGAGGCGCGCAACATCGGGCAGGCGGTGGTGATGATCGCTGAGCAGGATTTTGAAGAAATTCAGGGCTTGCTGGAGCATCGCATTAATGAAAAAATTCAAATCATTGTTTATACCGATTTGACCGACCTCAAGCAGAGCAATATCGGGAGCGAGGAAACCTTTACGAACATTGGCGGGCAAACAAAAATTGCAGGTAACAAAATTTTTGTGTATTTCGATGGCAATCACAACCACTTGCGGCAACAGGTGCGCGAGGGTATTGCTTCGGTGTATCTGGATGCCATGTTGTTTGGCTCCAATTTACAGGAAATTGTGCAGAATGCAGTGATGATGAACCTGCCCATTTGGTTTAAAGATGGCTTGGCGTCTTATGCCGGAGAAGAGTGGAACAGCGAGTTGGACAATCAGTTGCGCGATGCGTTGTTAAATGAAAAGTTTCAAAATTTTGAACGTTTTGCGGAAGCCAATCCTAAGCTCGCCGGGCATTCCTTGTGGTATTTTATTGCTGAAAATTTTGGAAAATCTACCGTTTCTAACCTGCTGTACCTCACACGCATCAATCGCAGCGTGGAAAGTGGCTTTTTGTATGTGCTGGGTAGTTCTTATGATGCTTTGCTCGTGAGCTGGTATTCTTATTATCAGCAGCGTTACAAAGGCGAAAATCAGGAGCGCGTGATGCCGACCGGCAATGTAAGTGTAAAAAATCGCCGCAACTTGCCGATGAGTGAAGTGCGCCTGAGCCCCGATGGCAGGAAAATTGCGTATGCTTTGAATGAGATTGGAAGGTTCAGCATTTTTTTGCAAGATGTACAAACCGGTAAGCGTGAGCGCATTATGAAAGAAGGTTTTCGTAATCCGTTTCAGGAAACCGATTACAATTATCCACTTTTTTCTTGGAATGCCAATGGGCAGGAACTAGCGATCATGTACGAACGGCGTGATGTGCCAAAATTAATAATGTATAATCTTGTTAATAAAAAATTTAAAACAGAAGACCTTTCGACCCAGTTTCAACGCGTACACAGCATGGATTTTGTCAATCCGAATACGCTGGTTTTTTCGGCTACGGTGCGTGGTTTTTCAGATATTTATTTGTATTATTTGAATACCCGTCAGAGTGAGCGACTTACAAATGATTATTACGATGATCTGGATGCTGTGGCAGTCAATGTACGCAATCGGCGAGGCATTTTATTTACTTCCAATCGCACGGATTCCATTATCAACCCTTTGACGGCATCGAGCATGGATACCATTTTACCTTTGGAAAAATTTGATATTTATTATTTTAATTTAGAAACAAAAAATCGGGAATTGGTGCGGGTGACGAACACGCCTTTTGCAGACGAGCGCCAGCCGATGCCATCAGATACCACTTTTTTTACCTATTTGAGTAATCGCTCGGGCATTGTCAATCGCGAAGCGGGCTATTTGGAAGACTATTTGCACCATTACGATCAGGTGATTGTTTTGAACGATGGTTCAGAAATTGCCATTCACGCTGATTCTACCTTGACGGGCATAGATTCTACGCAAATTGATAGTATTTTTATTCGCCCTATTATCAAAGAACGTTCCATTAATCATCCGAATTCCAACTACGCGCGCAGCATTCAGAAGCAACATACCGCGCCGCGTGCAGATCGGATGGTAGAAATGTTTATGGTGGATGGCAAAGCTCGATTGGTTTGGCAACCGTTATCGGCAGATACAGTAGTGACGCCATTGCTGACGCGCTTCCGGCAACGCCAAATTGCACGTGCTGTGCGCTCTGGTAGAACCGTGCCCCTTGGGATGGTGTCGCCTCAAAAGCAACTCACCTTACCTGTAACACCGCAAGCGCCACCGATAGACACCGCTTTTCAATTTCAAACACCAGAGATAGATACCATTCCTGTTCCAACGGATACTTTGAAAATAGATACCGTTGAAGAAGTAATGGTGCTTCCGGTGCCCGTGCAGGAGGATACTTCTAAAATTGATATTGACAATTATTTTTTCCAAAGTGAATTTGAAGACAAAGAAAAACCGGCAAAAGTGGTGACGGAAGAGCCGAAACCACAGGAAAAACCGCAACCTGAAGCTCCACAATCACAGCCGACGCAGCCGGGCAATTTGAGCATTATTTTGCCGAGTGAACTGCCGCAGTTGACGCTGGAACCCGAGCCTAAATCGTTGTATCGCTTCCGTCCGGGGCGCATTACGCCGTATCGCTTGCAGTTTCGCACCGATTATGTGACCACCCAGTTGGACAATAGTTTGCTGTTTGAAGGTATGGAAAGTTTTGCTGCTTCGCCACAATCAGGATTTGGCTATCCGCCGCCAGGTATTCTGTTTAAAGCGAATTTTAAAGATTTGTTTGAAGATTATGAATTTGAAGGCGGCGTACGTATTCCTACTACTTTCAATGGATCTGAATATTTTCTCGTTTTTAATGATAAGAAAAAGCGCCTGGATAAACGTTATGCCATTTACCGCCGACAAGTTCGCGAAGCTCAAGATAACACGCCTGTACCAGATCGCCGAAAAATCAACATTTTGCTTGGGCAGTTTGGGGTGCGCTACCCCTTGGATATTTTCCGCAGCATTCGAGCAACAGCAACCATTCGACGCGACCGTGCTACTCAATTGGCAACTTATACCGATACCCTCGGTGGCAATTTTTACTTGGGCGACGCTACCCGAAATGACCAGCGCATGGGGTTAAAGTTAGAATACGTGTTTGACAACACCTTCGACGTCGCTTTGAATATCAAAAACGGTACGCGCTACAAGTTTTTTGTGGAAGGCGTCAAGCGTTTTGCACTAGAAATCCAAGACGGTGTGAGTTTTGATTTTGGGCAGGGTGCAATGGGTATTGTGGGCTTGGATGCGCGGCATTATCAGCGTTTGGGCAAGTACCCGATTCTGGCGTTGCGCTTTGCAGGCGCGGCTTCCTTTGGCACAGAGAAAAACTTGTACTTCCTGGGCGGCGTGGACAATTGGCTTTTCCCAGATCAGGAAGACAATATCCCAACTCCGGCTAGCAATAGTGCGATTGCTTTCCAGACTTTGGCAACCAATCTGCGCGGCTTTGGCACGGGCATTCGCAATGGCAATTCTTATGCGGTGTTCAATTCAGAATTGCGTTTGCCGGTATTCCGCATGATTTCTGAACGCATCAAGTCGCCGTTTTTACAAAATTTCCAACTGGTAGGCTTCTTTGATATTGGTACCGCTTGGTTTGGCAATGATCCGCTTGAAACGGACAACCCACTGAATACGCAGGTTTTCCAAAATGGGCAGTTATTTACTGTGAAAATCAATTACTTCCGCGATCCGGTGGTGGCGGGCTATGGTGCTGGCGTGCGCAGTACGATTTTTGGCTATTTTGTGCGGCTGGATTACGCTTGGGGCATTGAGACCCGCATTGTACAAGACCCGCGTTTGTATCTCTCACTGGGGCTTGATTTTTAACGAGTTACAATAAAAGGATGAAGGAATGAAGCCTACGACGCTCGTTCTTTCATCCTGCTTTTTATAATAAAACGCCTTCCCTTTTCGTATAAATTTCTGTTAAAAATGTTGGGATGATGAAACGACTGTTGTTGTTGGCAGGATTTTTATTTATGGCAATTTGGGGCTTTCCTCAAAATTATACTACGAAAGAAACAGCGAGCGAACGTGTGCAAAAGCTTTACACAAAGGCAGTTAATTATAGCCGTTCTGAACAATATGAAGATGCGCTAAAAGAGTTGAAGGATGTTTTAAAAATGGATCCAAATTTTATTGACGGCTATTTGCATTGGGGGGCTATTAAATTTGACCAAAAAGAATACGCTGAAGCGGAACAATATTTTAACAAAGTGCTGGCGTTGAACGCGTCATATTCTACCCGCCTTTTGTATCAAATGGGGCTTACGCTTTGGAATCAGGAAAAATTTGCACAAGCCGTCGATTACTTTGATCGCTTCGCCCAATCCAATGACCGCAATGAAGAACTAAAAAAGCGCGCTGCCAAATATGCTGCAAATGCTCGTTTTGCAGCAGAAGCCATCAAAAATCCGGTGCCATTTGAACCTAAAAAATTGAGTGTCAATGTTAATACGGCGAATGCCGAATATTTCCCTTCGCTCACTGCCGATGGAGAAGCCCTGATTTATACCGTTCGTATTCACAATCAGGAAGACCTTTACATCAGCCGCAAAAAAGAGGGGGAATGGCAAAAAGGCACGCCGCTGGCGGGCGTCAACACCGAGCGCAACGAAGGTACGCAACAGATTTCCGCCGATGGAAAATTCCTGGTTTTCACCATGTGTGATGACAATAACAGCCGCCCCATTGGTTTGGGAAGTTGCGACATTTTTTATTCCGAATTGCGCAATGGTCAATGGACAAAGCCCGCTAACCTCGGTGCCCCCGTCAATTCTACTGCCTGGGATTCTCAGCCATCCATTTCCGCCAATGGGCAAGCATTGTATTTTACGAGTAAACGTCCAGGTGGCTTTGGAGGTAGCGACATTTGGGTGAGCCATCGCCAAAGCGACGGGCGCTGGGGCAAGCCCACAAATTTGGGGGAAAACATCAATACGCCTGGGGATGACCAATCGCCATTCATTCATCCTGACGGCAGTACGCTGTACTTCATGTCTGACGGGCATCCGGGCATGGGAGGCACGGATTTGTTTATTGCTCGCGCCGATGCCCATGGACGCTGGGGCAAAGCTCAAAATTTCGGTTATCCGATCAATACTCGTTCTGATGAGAGCGCCTTGATTACTAGTTTGGACGGTTCTGCGGCTTATTTTTCAATGGTCGAGGCGCAGCAGGAACCCAATGTACCTTTTCCGACGCGTGCCGATGTCAATATTTACAGCTTCGAGCTACCGCTTGCGCTGCGCCCGAATCCGGTCACGTACGTCAAAGCCAACGTTTTTGATGACAATACCAAAGCGCCTTTGATGGCAAAAGTGGAATTCCGCGACTTGGGACAAAATAAAATTTTTGCTAATTCGACTACGGATGCCGATGGTGAATTCCTTGTGGTGCTGCCCATCGGTAAAGATTACGCGCTAAATGTTTCCAAAGAAAAATACCTCTTTCATTCTGAAAATTTTAATTTAACTACACAAGCTTCTCAAAATGAGCCATTTGTATTGAAAATTGGATTGATTCCTATTCCTGAAAATACCGCCGCCATTCCTGCCAAGGGCAAACCGGTGGTGCTGCGCAATGTCTTTTTTGAAACGGCTTCCGCAGCCCTGCGTCCAGAATCGAAAGAAGAATTGGACCGGCTGAAGCAATTGCTCGTGGAAAATCCAAAGTTGAAAATCCGCATCAACGGGCACACCGACAACGTTGGCTCGGATGACGCCAATCAAAAACTTTCGGAGCAACGCGCCAAAGCGGTGTACGATTATTTGATTCAGCAAAACATTGTAAAAGAAAGACTTACATATAAAGGTTTTGGCGAAAGTCAACCGATTGATACCAATGATACCGCCGCGAGACGACAGAATAACCGAAGAACGGAGTTTGAAATAGTTGATTAGGTGATAGGGGAATAGGATGATAGGGGAATAAGCTGGCGGTTCCATCACCCCATTAACCTATTACCCCATCCCCCTTAAATCAACCCTTTCGCCTTCAATTCCAAATACTTATTAATCGTGTTAATCGACAAATCCTCCGGTGCGGTGAGCACTGCCTGAATGCCGTACTGGTTCAGGGTTTGCACCATTTGACTTTTTTCGGCAAGGAATTTTTGCGCAATGGTTTGTTTATAAATGTCCTCCAGCGTGTGCACAGGCTGGTAAGCAAATTGCCGGATCTCTGTATTTTCAAAAAATATTACAACCAGTAAATGAATGGTATTAATGCGACGTAATAAAGGCAGTACACGCTCCAGCGCATACATACTTTCGAAGTTGGTGTAAAGTAGGATTAAACTTCTGCGATTCAATAGTTTACGAACGGCTTGGAACAATAATTCGTAATTTGATTCCAGCAAACGCTCTTTTTCTTTGTATAATGCTTGTAAAATTTTATTTAGTTGGGTGGGCTGGTTGTCGGCTTTAATGGTTGCTCCGATTTTATCAGAAAATGTAATCAACCCCGCCCGGTCATATTTTTGCAAAGCAATATTGGAAATCACCAGCGAGGTGTTAATGGCATAATCCATCAAGCTCAAGCCCTCAAACGGCATGTGCATCGCCCGACTTTTGTCAATGATGCTGTAAATCTGCTGCGCGCGCTCGTCCTCGTACTGGTTCACCATCAAACCCGTGCCGCGGCTGCTCGCTTTCCAGTTGATGCTGCGGTAGTCGTCGCCGCGTACGTAGGGTTTGATTTGCTCAAATTCATAACTGTGCCCGATGCGCCGCAATTTTTTGATGCCTTGAAACTGCGAAATCCGATTGAACGCCTTCAACTCGTACTGCTTCATCTGCAAAATGGAAGGATACACCGGCACCTGCCCTGCCGACGCTACGCGCACCCGCCGCTGCAACAACCCCAAGATAGAACTCAGAAACAAATTAATGTTTCCAAATATATATTCGCCGCGTTCTGTCGGGCGCAAATCGTATTTAACAGTTTGTCTTTCAGTAGGTTCTAAAACAATTTTTTCTTCCCAGTCGCGAATTTGAAACTGCGTCGGCAATTCATCAATGATATGAATGGTTAACTTGATATTAGCATCATTTTCCAAATTTAATTTCACCGCATTCGGATCGCCGAGATTGAATAATTTAGGCAGTTCTCGCACAGCTTTTACCTGCACGGTTTTATTAAACAACAACCAATAATCCAGCACCGCCAGCACCAGCGCCCCCACAAACAACGCCTGCATCACCGGAAACAGCACAGGCACCACAAAGCTCCCCGCAAACAGCAGGACAAATGCGCCAAGCAGGAGGAAAAAGCGGTTGGTGAGGTAGAGGTTTTTCATTAACTTGTGTTAAAATGTTACCGTGTTCGAGTTTGTATGTGCTTATCAACCAATCAACTTATCAACTCTTCAACTACCTCGGCACCTCCATTTTCTGAATAATTTCCTTGATGACTTCCCGTGTATCCACGCCTTCCATTTCGCGTTCGGGCGTGAGGATAATGCGGTGATTTAGAACAGGATACGTTACGTATTGAATGTCATCCGGGGTGACAAAATCGCGCCCATAGAGCGCTGCCATCGCCTTTGCCATGCGCATAATCGCCAGCGACGCACGCGGCGAAGCCCCCAGGAACAAGTCGCCGTTATTACGGGTCTCATAAACAATATTTGCAATATAATCCAGCAGTGCATCGCTGATGTAAACCTGCTCGGTCAGTTGCTGGCACTTGCGAATGTCTTCCGCCATGAAAACCGGACGCACATCTTCGCGCTGCGCCATAGTAAAGTCATTGCGGAAGCGGCGCAAAATGGCTTTTTCTTCCTCCAACTTTGGGTATTGCATGTTGATTTTCACCAAAAAACGGTCGAGCTGCGCTTCAGGCAATTTGTATGTCCCCTCCTGTTCAATCGGGTTTTGCGTGGCAATCACAAAAAATGGAAAACTCATCGGGCGTGTATCGCCGTCCACTGTGACTTGGCGCTCTTCCATCACTTCAAACAACGCCGCCTGCGTCTTCGCCGGAGCGCGGTTGATCTCGTCAATCAAAATAATATTGGAAAAAATCGGACCCGGATTAAATGTAAATTCTGCAGTTTTGGCATTAAAAATGGTCGTTCCCAGCACATCGCTTGGCATGAGGTCGGGCGTAAACTGAATTCGCGAAAAGCCAATCTGCATAGTTTGGGCTAACAATTTGGCTAACAGGGTTTTAGCAATACCCGGCACGCCTTCAATTAATACATGCCCGCCGGAAAAAATTGCCGCCAGCAACAAATCCATTACCTCATCCTGCCCAACGATAACCCGCTGTAATTCAGCTTTTATTGCATGTACGCCTGTGCGAATGTGATTCAAATCCAAGCGGTTTTGTAAAATAGCATTGGTAGATTCCTCCTGCACGCTCATCCCGAAAGTATTGGACGGCTCGTTGTTCGTATAATCTTGATTTTCAAATTCTTCTACTTGCATGATATATTTTTTAGAAGCCGGAGGTCAGAAACCAGAGGTCAGACGCCGAGCAAAACAATTACAAATAACAATTATTACAAATAACAATTATTTAGCTTTTTTATAAAATTCTTCCATCAATTGATGAAATTCGATTAATGTATTTTCAGTCACTAAATTAGAATTGTTAATATTACGGTGCATGAGCCAGATTTTATCAACCAGCGTACGTGGCACCTCTGATTTAGCAACAAGTTTTTGTACAAATTCTTCTTCTGTCTCTGCCCCGCGCAGTGAATATCGTTCGCGCACGAAATTCAAGAATAATCGCATCTTTTGCAACGCCAATTTGCGATGACTGTTTTGCATAAAATACAAACGCCCGATGGTCGAAACGAACTCCAACGATGTGTTCACATTCGGTTGTAACACTGGAATGACGCGCTGCCGCCGCTTGGTGCGAAACAACAAAAACAGCAACCCAATGCTCAGCAGCAAGTACCACGCCCACGCCAAGGGCGGTTGGCTTAGTACGTACTGCAGCGGACTTTCTTTCGACAACGCCCGGTTCGACTGATTGTTGCGCCGCCGACCTACTGCCTCGCTGGTTTTGCTGTATTCATCCCAATAAATTTTGCCTGGCGCAAGGTACGAAAACACCCGATTGGCATACTGCAAATGCGTGGAATCGAGCATTGCAATGTTGGAAAAAGCCAATGGAGTGGTATGTAAATAAAATGTGCCCTCTCCATAACGCACTTTTGCAAAGTGAATGAGCGAATCATTGAGCTGACCTAATGCTTTGAAACTGAACTCGTCATCGCAAAAATATTGATTTGGAATGTGACTCCAGGCATAATTTCGTTTTTTATTGCGTAGTAAATAATCGTAATGAAATGCTTTATTTGCTTTTAAATTTGGGTGATTCAAGTTTAATAATGCAGAAGAATCGTCCACCGAAGCGTAATCCTCCCAATAATTTTCATTACATTCATCATAATAAACATAAAACATCAAATCATACGGTATGGTGCGGCTGGAAATGAATGCAGTGTTGCCATTTTCTACAAATTGTAATAATGTTTGTACATCCATCGAATCCATAAACAGCGCCTCGCCGATGAATACATAATTATTTTCAGTGGAATATGTTGGCAACAAGCCATTTACACTATCTCGTAAAATTGTATATTCTTTTCCGGGAAAATAATTTTTTAATAATTCAGCAATAATAAACGCGCCATATGGCTGTTTGCTGGCTTCGTCGTAGGTGGGCATCCAGTCAAAACGCTGCTTGCGATTGCTTAGAAAAACCAGCGTCAACAGCACGAGCATGATGAGCAGTAAAATAAATATGATGTATCGGCGATTTTTCATGAAGTGACTGGGATTGTAATGTTTTTAATTTGCTGCATGAAATTTTTAAATTTTGGCGCTATTTGTATAAAATCCTGTGATTGCAATATGATATTGCCGTACCAAATACGCTCGAAAATAAGCGTTAAATCAGTAAAACCGACAGCCAGCGGCGTACGATTCATTTCGCGTAAATAATCGCGATTGGTTTTGTCTTTTTTCCAGCTTATAATGTTTTTTAATGATAATTCTTTTAAAATTGCTAAATAATATAAGCGTATTGCCAGTGCATAATTTTCTTGTGCCAATGCTCTTTTGATAAAATCATCCAAATCTGCCTGATGCAAATTCTCCTCCAATTGTGCCAATTCTTCTATGGACAAGATGGGCTTGATGGCTTTATTTTTAGGTTGATTCAATCCTAATAAGCTGCGAATGAGAAAAAACAATACTATGACTAAAAATAATATGATAAATAATTTTAAAACAGGCGCTGCATTGCCTCCAAAATTAAGCGGACGCTGCCTCCCATTTCGATTGCCCTGTTTTTGTTGTTTTGGTTGGCGCTCTTTTACTACATCTTCCGAATAATCAATGCCTTGTGTAGCACGTTGCCAGGCGGCTTTTTCAAAATCACGCTGCTGCACGTCATCGTTCACCTGTGCCCACGCGAGCATTGGAATAATCATAGCAAATATAATATAGAAAAATTTTTTCATATTAATCTATTAATCGCTTATAACGATTTTACATCAAATTTGAAATTAAAGACAATCAATTTTCCTGTTCCAGCCCTTTAATCCTTCGTGCTACCCCAATTTCCTGCACGCGCGCCCGCAAGTGCTGCGCTTCACGAATTTCTATCAATGTGTAATATAACAATCCAAAACTAATAATAAACATTGAAAATATAAGATGTAGTATAAAAACCGATATAAAAGTTAATAAAACTGCACTAAACTGGCGCATCGCGGCTTCTTCCAGCGGCACTACCCAACTCACCAAGTCCAGGTAAAAAGATAACAACATGGTGTCGGTAATGAGAAAAAATAAAATACCTACCAGCATGAGTACCAGAATAAGACCGAGTATCCGCCCAAAACTATTATTGAGCAAACTAAATGTGCGCCGCAATCCATTAAAAATATTTAGTTTTTCGGTTTGCATGACATAAGCCCATATCAAAACAATGGGAATAACGATCAAAAGTAAATAAGGAACAAACCCTTTCTGAATGGAAATCACCATGCCAATCATGCCAATGCTGACCACTGTTTTCAAAAAACCAAACCAAGTGAGCCGTGAAATGTTTGAACCGGCTTCGCGTTGTAGCCAATAAAAAATGCCCGTTGTAAGTGCACCAAAAGTAAATAAGTGCACGAGCGGCAAGTAACGAATGGTGGGAATAAAAAA
Source organism: uncultured Saprospiraceae bacterium (assembly GCA_964517145.1). GTDB lineage: Bacteria > Bacteroidota > Bacteroidia > Chitinophagales > Saprospiraceae > JADJNW01. The sequence continues at coordinate 18,579 of CAZFBN010000021.1, read as the reverse complement.
TTGCTCCAATGCTCGAATCATACCAAATAGTTGGTTTGGAAATATAAAATGATCGGCAGGTTTGCCTTGTGCAAATCCGAACATTGCGCCGGTGAAAATCAGCGCTGTCACAAGCGACAAAGTAGCTATTTTGCTGAAATACTTTTTGTAAAATATAAACATATCTGCGAATATCTCGCCGGAAGATTTTACTTTGGTGAAATCCAGTTGCTGAATATTGTCGGGTGGAATTTTAGCATCCATGATGGGTTTACCAATACCATATTTAGTACGAATGTAAGGATACCAAATAAAATATATAATAACAAACGCCAGGCAAACTGCTATGAATATACCTCTTATAAAATCGGGCGTTTCGGTATGTCGCGTTAAATAGCCTTCAATAAAACCTGCCAAAATAATAATGGGCGCAATGCCAATCATAATTTTCACGCCGCGCCGCGCTGATCGCTGAAACGATTGCGCCCGCGTGAAAGTGCCCGGAAATACGAGCCCTTTGCCCATGGTGATGCCCGCTGCACCGGCAATAATAATGGCGGAAATTTCTAAAGTGCCGTGGATCCAAATGGTCAAAAAGGAGTCCCAAAATAAGCCGCGTTCAATAAAAAAATACTGAAAAGCGCCCACCATGATGCCGTTGCGAATGATAATGGCAATGCTGCCGACCGCAAAAAAGACGCCCATCACAAAAGTGAGAAACGCAACAAATAAATTATTGGCAGTGATGCCGAGCGACATTCCAAACTGCCCGCGCTGCTTATACACTGCCATCGGGTCGCCGGATTCAATGTTTTCTATGGTCATTTCTGTATAATCCTCGCCGAGAATGATGTTGGCAAATTGCGGATCGCCTATACTCGACAGTATCCCTATGCCAAACGAAATCCAGAAAACAAGGAACGCCAACAAAAACTCCCGCCGCGCTTCATACACCAATTGTGGCAACTCATCCAACCAAAACTGAGCAATGCGTTTTAGCGGCGAACGCTGATTTTTATGAATATGAAAAAAAATACGCTGCGCCAAGCCGTTCAGGTACACGCGCACCGAGCGGTTCGGGTAGAAGGTACGCGCATACGAGAGGTCATCGGTTATTTGAATAAACTGCTCACTCAGTCGGTCAGGGTCATGGTATTGCCCGTCCAGCGCCGATTCAAATTCCTGCCACTTGCGTTTATTTTGATTGATAAATTGTGTTTCGCGCATGATTTTTGCTTAGAAGTTAGATGTCAGAAGCGAGCAATTAGAAAATGCCGTGTTTGAAATCTGACGCCTGACATCTAACAGCTATTTTCCTTTTTTAGGTACGCATTTTAGGAAAATATTTTTACAAAAACAATAATAAAGTACGAAGTAGGAGGTTAGAAGTACGATTTATTCAAATCCTTCGTACTTTGTACTTCCTAAATCGTCGTTCGCACTTTGAATTATGCAAACCATAGACATTCGCACCACGCAAAACGTTACCATCGAATACGAACTCGCCACCCTGCGCGAGCGAATGCTGGCGTTTTTTATTGATTTTTTAATAATAATAGCCATCTATTTAGTATTGTTATTCATGCTATTAGGTGCATTTGGCGGTGCCATTATAGAATCGCCGATGTTGGGATATTTTGTGTATGGATTGCTGCCGATTGTTGGTTTTATGGCATACCAATTTTTGTCAGAATCCCTGGCAAATGGGCAGTCCTGGGGCAAGCGCGCCATGGGCATCAAAGTCGTGCGGGTAGATGGGCTGCAGCCGGGTTTGAGTGATTATTTTTTGCGGGCAGTATTTTTGCTGGTCGAGTGTATTTTATCAATGGGCGTGCTGGCTGCCTTGCTCATTAGTTCTTCCCCCAAAAATCAACGTTTAGGTGACATGACTGCCAACACAGCGGTGATTCGCACTCGTTCCAACTCAAGGTTTCAATTGCAAGACATCCTGAAAATCAGCTCCATAGAAACGTACATTCCTCAATACCCCGAAGTGCGTCGGCTCTCCGAGCAGGACATGCTGCTCATCAAGCACCTCATATCGCGGCAGCGGCAATACAACAATCCAGCGCACCAAAAAGCAGTGCAGGAAGCCGCCGAACGCCTAAGCGCCGTGCTTGAGCTGCGCGAAGTGCCCCGAAATAAAATCGAGTTTTTAAAAACTTTAATACGGGATTATATTGTTTTAACGCGATAAAAATATCAATTTTTGGCATCATACTTTTATTTGCGGTTTAGTAAAATAATCATTTTAAGTTTAATCATTTCGGAATTTGCTTGTAATCAATCTTCTACAAAGCAAGATGGTTTAGCCAATATTAATAAAATTGAAAATCAACCTCGTTTTGATTCTATAAAAGTAATAACAAAAACAAAAAATGAAATAAAGGTACTTCTAACAGATTTTTGTGCCTCGTTTAATTATGAATTTATTGATTTGTATATTGGTGAAGAGAAACCCGGTGAGCATGAAAAACTTGTATTAGATGATTATCTAAAAAAAGGGGGATTTCAAATAACGAGTTCAGGTAGAGGAAATTGGACGCTCGGACCAAGAATCGTTTCACTTACCTTAAAAAAAGATTACTGTGAGTGTGAAATCAAAAAATTGTATTATGGGACTGGAAAAAAAATCGAAAAAGTGACCGAACGAATTACTTGCAATGCAGTAGATGCTGGGTAGAAATAATAAAAACTTTACTTTTGCGCCTTATTGTGACGCCCAAATAACCAATAACCATAATAACAATTGCTTAATGAAGAGAAGAGGTAGAAAACGAAAAATACTGGAAAATATAGCCATCACTGGCATTGCTGATAAAGGAAAGGGAGTAGGCAGAACGGCGGATGGGCAAGTGATTTTTGTGGAGGAAGTCGCACCGGGTGATGTGGTAGATGTGATGGTGATGCGCAAAAAATCAGGGTTTATGGAGGGTAAACCCACGCAGTACCGGCAGTATTCGGCGGATCGGGTGACACCTTTTTGCGAACATTACGGTGTGTGCGGAGGCTGCAAATGGCAACACCTGAGCTACGAAGCGCAATTGCGACACAAGCACGATACGGTGGAAAACGCCATTCGCCGCATTGGAAAAGTCGAAGTGCAAACTTTTTTGCCCATTTTACCGGCAGACCCAACGGTCTATTATCGCAACAAACTAGAATTTGCTTTTTCCAATTGGCGCTGGCTCACCAAGGAAGAAATTGCTTCGGGCATCCCGCTTGAGCGGCAGCGTGGTTTGGGTTTTCATCGCCCGGGCGAATTCGATAAAATTGTCAATATCAATCATTGCTGGCTGCAAGCGGAGCCGTCCAATGCCATTCGGAACGCCGTGCGCGACATTGCCGTCGCTCAGGATTTGACTTTTTTTGACAATAAATACAAGCATGGTTTTTTGCGCAGCATGATGGTACGCACTTCTTCCATCGGAGAAACGATGTTGTTATTTAGTTTTTTTGAAAATGACCAAGCTAAAATTGCACCTTTTTTAAACGCCGTCATAGAAAATTTTCCAAATATTACAACAGTTATTTACTGCATTAATACAAAAGTAAATGATTTCTTGCTTGATTTAGACATGCTGACTTTTGTTGGCAAAGGTTACATCGAAGAGCAACTGGGGCACGTGCGTTTTAAAATTGGTCCGAAATCTTTTTTTCAAACCAATACGAATCAAGGTAAAAGGTTATATGATATTACCGTATCATTTGCTGATTTGCAGGGCGGTGAAAATGTGTACGATCTTTATACCGGCGTTGGGAGTATTGCGTTGTACGTGGCGCAGCACGCGCGACAAGTGGTTGGTATTGAGGAGATTGAAGCAGCTATTGTCGATGCACGAGAAAATGCTGCACTGAATAACATTGACAATGCCATTTTTTATGCAGGTGATGTAAAGGATATTTTAACCCCTGAATTTGTTGAAAAATATGGCAAACCCGACGTGCTCATCACTGACCCGCCCCGCGCAGGTATGCAGCCACAGGTGGTTGACATGTTATTGCAAATGGAAACGCCCAAAATTGTCTATGTGAGTTGCAATCCAGCTACGCAAGCACGTGATTTACAATTGCTTAGCGCAAAATACGAAGTTGTAAAAGTACAACCCGCGGACATGTTTCCGCACACGCATCATATTGAAAGCGTGGCGTTATTACATTTAAAATAAGCTAAAGGCATTTTCTGGTTTTTGTAACTTTATTTTGGTCGCGTACAATCCAACGTCTTTTATAAACATCACTGTAACAAATCATTATGTCTAAATCTTTGCGATACATCGCTTGTAGAAATTGTTGCGCCAGACTATCACCGCCGTTCCTGATTTCAGCATGAAATAAATATTTTCGTTCGTTAGACGCCAGGATGCTTCCATTCAAGCTCGCTTGGCGAATCAGCATTGTATTATCCTTTTGTGAAAAACTAATAATTTTATCAAAAGTGATATTTATAATGCTATCCTCCGGGAAAGTTTTATTTTTATAGAGCAGTGCTACGTGTTCAATAATAGCAGGTCCAACACCTTTGTTTTCAGCATATAACTCAAAGTTGCCCATTCCTTTGGTGCCATCAATATTCACAGAAAGCCCCCAACTAACAGAGGGCCATATCGAAGCGCTATTTTGTTGTAGCATCATACGAGTTTGTAGAATCGAGACCAAGAGCGCGCACGCACCAATGAAGACAGCTGACATGGCTGCAATCAATTCGTAATTCCAAGAGGGCTGCTTACTCATTTTAAAACAGAAATATTTAAACAGAATATATTACGCTTCTTCATTTGAGCTTGTACCTGGTGTGTTAGGATCATCCAACTGCGCCTGCTCGGCGGGCGACAATTCTAAGTCCGACACCATGCCAGCTTTGGTTGGGCGATACATTAAAAATAAAAATAAAATCATGCCAGTAAAAATTAGCAGCAGTAAATTATTGGTCAAAAAATAACCCACAATTGCCAAAAAGGAAGGCGCTTCCAGCACGGTATAGCGTACGATTAAGGCTGAACGATACCCCATCATTTTCTCATCCAAACGCTGGGCTTTTTTTAATTTTTTTATTTGATTACCAAATAGTTGTGCGCTTAATAAAACGCCAAAAATAGTGGCTCCGCCCACGATATACACCCAAAGCTGCCCGGTGGCTGCCACGCCCGTGACTTGCTCTTTTTCTGCATTGGCAAAAAAATAAATGATGCCAGCCATCAAAATTTGCCCAATCATCAGCGAGGCGTGCGGGATGGTGAGCGACCGAAAATATTCTTGTGAAGTGAAGGATTGTGTGGACATTGAAATGTATTTGATGCAAATTATTAAAAAAAGGTGGTTTTTGAGTAACGGTTTTTGAATTTATTGATCTTTTCTTTTTGAAGGACGAACGATAACGGCTTGCAATCCTTATATTTGCAAAAAAATAAGTCGCCTATGCAGAGCAAACTATTTTTTGCGTTGATACTATTGACGGGGATGACTGCAACGGCAACTGCCCAAAGCATCGCTGTCAAAGAAGAGCGGACTATCACGGACATGATGGAGCGGTTCATGCAGCTCAATCGTTCAGTGGCAACTATCAATGGATACCGGGTACAAATATTGGCAACGCCCGACCGGCAACAATTGGAAAGCGCCCGGCAGGTTTTTCAATACAAATATCCGAATATTCGCGTGGATTGGGTGCATACGAATCCTTGGTACAAATTGTACGTAGGTGCTTTTGATAATAAATTGGAAGCCATGCGTTTGCAATATTTACTGAAAAGAGATTATCCGAATGCCTATTTGGTAAGGGATAACACGATACGTCCGGTAGAGTTGGTAGGAGGGTTTTGATGGGGATGAAAGGTTGAAGGGTTGAGGGGTTTAAAGGTTGAAAAGTTGAAGGGTTGATAATTAAAAGGTAGATGAACAAAAGAGACGCTGCGGGCTTACGCAATATAGACTGGCAAACATTTTCTCTTTTTCTGGCGCTGGTGGCGATCGGCTGGCTGATGATTTACACCGTCAGTTTTAGTCGAGAGTGGAACAATGGCGAGGTCAATTTTTTTGATACTTCCAGCGGAAAACAGACCATTTGGATGGGCTTGAGTGCACTGGCATTTGCCATTGTATTTATGATAGATTGGAAATTTTGGCAAACGTTTGCCTATTTAATATATGGTGTGGCGATTGTATTGCTCGTGGCGGTGTTGTTTTTGGGCACCGAAATCAAAGGCGCGCGAGCGTGGTTCAGCTTTGGTGGTTTTTCTTTTCAGCCTTCGGAGGTGGCTAAGTTGGGCACCAGCCTGGCTATATCGGCATTTTTGAATTATTACAGCACCAATTTAAAAGAGTATCGTTCTCAGTTTATCGCTTTTGGGCTAATGTTTTTGCCCGTTGCACTTATATTGTTGCAGCCGGATGCGGGGTCTGCCATTGTATTTTTTTCCTTTTTGATTGTATTGTATAGAGAGGGGCTTTCGCCGAATTATTATGTCACTGGTGCATTCTGCGCCACTATGTTGGTATTGGGATTGATTTATCCGCCGCTAATCCTTGTAGCGAGCTTAACCGCGCTGGGTATTTTAATTCTATCCAACCAATTTAAAGACAGCCGCTATTGGGTTTTAGGAGCGATCGTGGCAATCGCCTTGGGCGTTTACGCCATCATGCAGGGACGCATGCTGGAGGCTTTGGTCGGTGGGTTGATCGCTTTTTTAACGCTGGCAGTGATTCTTTGGAATCAAAAAAAAGCCAGAATTGTAAGTTTATTATCCTTGGCGCTCATCGTGGGGGCGTCGCTTTCTTTTGCGGCAAGTTTTGCGTACAATGCGTTAAAACCGCATCAGCAGGATCGCATCAATGTTTGGCTCAAACCAGATAAAGCCGATAAGCGTGGTTCGTTGTACAACCTACACCAGTCTAAACTCGCCATTGGGTCGGGTGGTTTTGGAGGTAAAGGACTCTTCAAAGGGACGCTGACCAAATTAAATTATGTGCCAGAACAATCTACGGATTTTATTTTCTGCACCATCGGCGAAGAACAGGGCTTCATCGGCAGTATGGGCTTAATCATTCTTTTTTCACTCTTGTTGCTGCGCATTACCAATATTGCCGAGAGGCAGCGCTCCAATTTTACGCGGCATTACGCGTATTGCGTCGCCGGCATTTTATTTATTCACATTTTTATTAATATTGGGATGACAATGGGCTTATTGCCAATTATTGGAATTCCCTTGCCATTTATTAGCAAAGGAGGCTCGTCGTTGTTGGGTTTTACCGTGATGATCGCCATTTTATTAAAATTGGATAGCCATCGATATAAAATTTAATCAGCATTTTTAGAATGCAGGAATTAACAGGGTTTTCAAAATCCGCAAAATATTGCCAAATTATTTATAATCGTATCCGCTTAGAATCCGACTTTTGCAGCCGCTAATAAACCGTAAATCCGAAATCGTAAATTATTTTAGACTTGTTTGAATTTAAATTAGAACAAACCGATCCTCAATCTGCTGCGCGTGCCGGGCGCATCCACACGGCACATGGCATCATCGAAACGCCCATATTTATGCCCGTAGGCACAGCCGGTACGGTAAAGGCAACCCACATGCACGAGTTGGAAGAAGTGGTGAAAGCGCAAATTATTCTGGGCAATACGTACCATCTTTACCTGCGTCCAGGTATGGAAATCATGGAAAAAGCAGGCGGTTTGCATGAATTTAACCAATGGAAAAAGCCGATACTCACCGATAGTGGCGGGTATCAGGTGTACTCGCTGAGTGCGCAGCGCAAGATCAAAGAAGAAGGTGTTACATTCGCTTCGCATATTGATGGGTCGAAACATGTTTTTACCCCGGAAAATGTCATGGATATTCAGCGTATTATCGGAGCCGATATTGTGATGGCTTTTGATGAATGTCCGCCTTATCCTTCTGATTATCAATATGCTAAAAATTCAATGGAATTGACACATCGCTGGCTGAAACGCTGCGTGGATCGTTTTGACACGACCGAACCCAAGTATGGATACGAGCAGGCTTTGTTTCCCATCGTGCAGGGCAGTTCTTACCGCGATTTGCGGGTGGCTTCGGCAGAGACCATCGCCAGTTTTGAGCGCAAAGGCAATGCCATTGGCGGCTTATCCGTTGGAGAACCGTCAGAAACAATGTATGAAATTACCGAATATGTTTGTAAAATTTTGCCTAAAGACAAGCCTCGGTATTTGATGGGGGTGGGTACGCCGGTGAATATTTTGGAATGTATTGCACTGGGCGTAGATATGTTTGATTGTGTATTGCCAACGCGCAATGCACGTCACGGCTTGATTTACACCGCAGAAGGTATTATAAATATAAAAAATGCGAAATGGAAGGATGATTTTAACGCTCTTGATGTCAATAGCCCGGCACCTACGAGTCGCATTCATTCCAGAGCTTACTTGCACCATCTTTTTCGCAGCGAAGAAATTTTAGGTATGCAAATTGCCACTTTACAAAATTTAAGTTTCTTCCTTTGGCTGGTAGGCGAAGCGCGACAGCATATTTTTGCTGGCGATTTTTTACCTTGGAAAAATAGCATCGTACGTGCGCTGCAAGAAAAGTTATAAAATGATTAAGGTGAAGCCATCGCAACAATTTCGTTGTTATTTTTCTATAACTTTGAACGCGTAATGTCAAACTGTATTTTATGTTGAAAACGCTGGATTGGTACATTCTAAAAAAATTTATGACCACTTTTTTCTTCACAGTGCTCATCTTTTCGATGATCGGCATGGTGATTGATTTTAGTGAAAAGGTGGAAAAATTTATCGAAGAGCCGATCACGCAGCAAGAAATTTGGTTTCAATATTATCCTACCTTCATTTTGTACCTAGCGGCATTGCTATGGCCCCTGTTTACCTTGATAGCGGTGATTTTTTTTACGTCGCGCCTGGCGTCCAATTCAGAGGTTATTTCCATCTTCAATGCGGGCGTGAGTTTTCGGAGGTACATGCGTCCTTACATGGTCGGTGCGGTTTTTCTGGCTTTGTTGAACTTTGTCGGCAACCACTATTTTATTCCTTTGGGCAACAAGCAAATGTTCCGCATCATTTATACTTATCTTGACAAAAATAACGACAAGGGTAAAACCCAAAATGTACACCTTTTTGTAGCGCCTGAAACTAAGGTTTTTATCGAGTTTTACCGCAAACGCGATACCACTGCGCGCGGTTTTCGATTGGAACATTTTAAAGACAGTGAGTTGGTGTCTCTGCTCAAGGCAGAATCGGCGCGTTGGATCGGCGATACAAAAAAATGGCAGTTGAATAGTTATGAAGTCCACACTTTCAATGGATTACAAGAAGATTTGCTCCTTCGGCGTGGGGAAGTGCTGGATACAACGCTCAACCTGACGCCCAATGATTTCGTGGATTATAAAGAACAACACTCCATGATGACGTCTTTTGAATTGCAGCAATACATCAAAAGTCAGAAAATACGTGGCGTGGGCAACACCGATAAATATGAAGTAGAGCTGTATCGGCGCAGTGCCGACGCATTTACCATTTTTATTCTCACCATCATCGGCATGGCAATTGCTTCGCGCAAAGTACGCGGTGGCATTGGTTTGCACCTCGCAATCGGCATTGCATTGGGCGCGGTGTTTATCTTTTTATCGCGGTTTGCCATTGTATTTGCAACCAGCAAAGTCATTCCTCCCATTCTTGGCATGTGGATGCCCAATATCGTTTTTGCCTTCGTGGCTTGGTATTTGATTCGCACGGCGCAGAAATAAAGCTTGAGTTTTTGCAGCATTTTTTTTCTAAAAAGTGGCGCATAAGCAAAAGGCTGCTGTTGTCAAAACCTCGTCCGTTCATAATTTTCAATTTTTTCTGAAAGAAAAGAAATTTTAATAAATTTTTAACTTACCTTTTAATTTGTTGATTTTCAGTTTTTTAATAAAATATCTAACGAATTTTTAAGCATAATTTCAGACAAATTCTCAAAAATGGTCAAAATGAACTTGTTTTTTGTTGAATAATGATTTAATTTTGATTCAACAAAACGGAATCAAATACTCAAACATTCAACAAAAAAATATAGCCATGTCGCACTTGGAATTTCATACACGGTTTAATCAAATGTCGAGTTTGCTCCATGCTTTTGCTTACAACTTGACGAAGAATGTTGAAGACGCCAAAGATTTATTTCAGGAGACGGCTTATCGCGCCATTACCAATCGGGATAAATTTTTGCCGGGTACTAACTTCAAAGCTTGGTTGTTTACCATTATGAAGAACATTTTTATCAATAATTATCGAAAGAAGACAAAGGTGAATACCATCATGGATTCGACGGATAATTTGTACTACATCAATTCAGGAAATGTAACGATTTCTAACACCGGAGACGCTAATATTCTAATGAAAGAGCTAACTGCTATGATTGAAGAGCTGGACAATAGCATCAAAATTCCATTTTTAATGCACTACCAGGGTTATAAATATCAGGAAATTGCGGATTATTTGGAACTACCGCTCGGAACAGTCAAAAGTCGCATTTTCTTTGCGCGCAAAGAGTTGAAAGACAAAATTTCCAGCCGCTACGAGCATTTGAATACCGATTATACCGAAAGTATGCTGGATTAAACTGTAAAAAAAATAATACGAAATGGCGGCAGGTAGCACATCTGTCGCCATTTTTGTTTAACGTTGTTATTTCAACAGCGAGCTGCCCCAATTTGTTAGATTAACCAAAATGTACCCAAACATTTCACCGAAATTGGAAAAATGAGTGTAACAAAAACTGAAACTTTCCGTCAGCGATTGCTGGAATGGTATGCCAATAGCCACCGTCCGTTACCTTGGAAAGGCGAGAAAAATCCATATTTTATTTGGCTTTCTGAAATCATTTTGCAACAAACCCGCGTAGAACAAGGGCTGCCTTATTTTGAAAAATTTAAACAGGCTTATCCCACCGTGCAGGATTTAGCCGATGCTCCTGAAGATGAAGTGATGAAATTGTGGGAAGGATTGGGCTACTACTCGCGCGCGCGCAACATGCACGCAACTGCCAAATGGATTGCTTATAATCTAAAAGGCTTATTTCCAAATACTTACGAAGGTATTTTGGCGCTCAAAGGGGTAGGACCTTACACAGCGGCGGCAGTCGCATCCTTCGCTTACGACCTGCCTCATGCGGTGCTAGATGGCAATGTGTTTCGGGTGTTAGCTCGATTTTTTGGCATCGAAACACCCACTGACAGCACCGCCGGGAAAAAATTGTTTAACGATTTGGCGCAGCAAGCGCTGGATGCGGCGCAACCAGGCAGGTACAATCAGGCGATCATGGACTTTGGTGCAACCCAATGCACACCGCAGTTGCCCAATTGTCCGCAATGTCCTTTGCAAACAGATTGTACCGCTTTTCAGCAAAAAATGGTGGACAAGCTGCCCGTTAAAACCAAATCTATTGTCAAAAAGGAGCGTTTTTTTTATTACTTGATTGTTCAAAAAGGCGAGGAGACACTTTTGCGAAAACGAACGGCAAAGGACATCTGGCAGCAGTTGTACGAATTTCCTATGTTAGAATTGCATGAAATGATGGATGATAAGCATATCGTCATGCAAAGTGCGATTTGGCAGCAATTGATTGGCAGCCAAAACTTTACAATTAAGCAAATTTCAAAACCTTATCGGCAGGTATTGACGCACCAGATTGTGACCGCCGTTTTTTGGGAAATTGAATTGCATGTGGATTTGCCGGCTTTGTCGGGCGATTTAATTGCCGTGGAGCGAAAAAATTGGCATAAATTTGCTTTTCCAAAAATCATTGATTGCTATTTACAAGATAAATCCTTATATTTAAACCTACTTTAGGTTCAATACTTTGTAATGGAAATTTTTTAGGAAACCAGGGTTTTTAAAATTATTTTTTGTTACACTGTATTCAATTATTTTTTTTAATTTTTGGCAGGCAAGTCCTTTCAAAAGTGGATTTTTTTATAAAAAATTTGCAAAACGGAAACTGAACAAACGATTTAAACATTATTTATAAAACAGGACAACAGGAATGGTCAATCGCGTGATTCTGATCGGAAATCTGGGGCGCGACCCGGAAGTGAGAAGGCTGGAAAATGGAGCAGCAGTAGCAAAATTTGCAGTTGCTACCAATGAAAACTATAAAGATAAAAGCGGTGAATGGCAAACGCAGACAGAATGGCACGATGTGGTGGTGTGGCGTAACCTCGCCGAGCGCGCCGAATCAACCCTGAAAAAGGGAATGTCGGTGTATGTGGAGGGCAAACTGACGCACCGCACCTGGCAGGATCAGGATGGTAACAACCGCCGGACTACCGAAGTGGTTGCCAGCTATTTCAGAATTTTGGATAAAAGAGAGACCCGGGCAGGCGATGGCGCTAGTAATACCGGGTATTTTCCAAATGCTGCCAATGAGCCTTCTTACATCACCAGTGGAATGCCCACAGAAGTTCCGAGTGAAGTGGATGATGATTTGCCGTTTTAAATTGCTAATGGATAATTGTTGATGGATTATTTGTAAATAATTGACAATCAGCAATTATCAATAAGAATAAGCGGCGTCGCTTGGCGGCAGCCGGATGGTTGAACTAATTATTTTTGTTTTGGAAACAGACTCGGATTATCCTCCGTCGAAAGTTTTATTATTACTTTATGCTATACTCTTTGTCGCTTTACAGACAAGTGTATTTGCCGAAGTTTTCGCAATTATTCTACTACTCATTGTGTCTGCTCTTTTTGCTGCGGCTAAAGTGGCTGTCTTTGCTTTGACACCGCACGATCTAGTTGGCTTGTCCAAACCTACCTCTCCTGCTAGTCGGCGGGTACTCGAATTGCGCAAAAAACGCCAATATTTGTTGAGTACCTTATTGATTTGCAATTACTTAATTATTATAGGAATAGCGATTGTGACCAACACTTTGGTCAATGAGCTTTTTTCTACTTCCTTTACATCCCTTTGGACGAGTTCGAACGCCAAAGCGCTTGTTGTTTCGCAGCAAGGCTTGAATGCTGGTTTGTTTCGGGCAATTCATTTTTCAGTTACGGCTACTTTGGTAGCTTCGGCGGTCATTTTATTTAACGAAGCGATGCCTCGCTGGTATGTGCCGCGCAATAATGTTCAATTTCTCAAGTGGCTGGCTAAACCGTTATTGGTCTTAATGCGGATTTTTCATCCGCTCAATGTTCTTTTATTAAACTCATCGAAAATCATGGAACTACGTTGGGCAAGGTCAATGCAATCAAAAAAAACAACGGGTAGAGAAAATATTGACGAAGCCATCGATTTAAACAATTCTTCTGATAAAAACCCGAGCGAACAGGAAGTTGATATTTTAAAAAGCATCTTCAAATTTAATGACGTCACGGTACGGCAAATTATGACCTCCCGAATGGACGTGGTAGCGCTCGACCAAAACAGCAGCTACGCAGAAGTGCTGGAAACCGTGCGGCAGTCGGGGTACTCCCGCATTCCGGTGTATGAAGATGATTTTGATAATATAAAAGGCATTTTGTATGTAAAAGATTTGCTGGGCTACATTCACGAAGAATCGGCGTTTGATTGGTATAAACTGGTGCGAACCAATGTGTTGTACGTACCGGAAGCTAAAAAAATCAACGAATTGCTTCGGGAATTCCAAAAACAGCGCATGCACCTGGCAATCGTCGTGGACGAATACGGCGGTAGTGCGGGGATTATTACCCTGGAAGATGTACTGGAGGAATTGATCGGTGACATCAAAGACGAATTCGACGATGAATCGGAGGTGCTGTACCGGCAGGTGGATGAAAATACCTACATTTTTGAAGGTAAGAGCCTCTTGCAGGATGTGTACCGCCTTACGGGCATCGAAGCCGGCACTTTTGATGAAATACGCGGAGAAGCGGACTCCTTAGCTGGCTTGATTTTGGCAATACAAGGGCAAATTCCTAAAAAAGACACGGAACTGCAATACAAAAATTTTCATTTTAAAATTCTTGCTACCAATAAGCGCCGCATTGTACAGGTTCAGCTGACGATTGGACAACCTACGCAGGAGCCGCTTTAAGCTGTAACTTATGCTATTATAAAGAAGGTGGTGATCTCGTGATTTTTCTAATCATCAAATCATTGCGATTCAACCAACAGGTCTTTTTTATTCGATTTTGGTATTAGAAACAGGAAATTTTTTGCAATTATTTTGCCTGTAAAGCAAAAAAGCTTTACTTTTGTGGCACTTTTTTTGAAAGCAATACAATTGAGCATATTTAAATCGAAATACGATGAAAAGAACATACCAGCCATCGAGAAAAAAGCGCATCAACAAGCATGGCTTCCGCAGCCGCATGGCTACTAAAAACGGGCGCAAAGTGCTGGCACGTCGTCGTTCCAGAGGTCGCCACAAAATGTCTGTTTCTGACGAAAGAACGTTGAAGGATTAAGCAATTTACGATTTCAGCATTACGATTTACGATTCCTGATTTACTAAACTACGTGATCGCTATCCGTAAATTTAAAATCGTAAATCGTCAATGCTACTGGATTTTATCTCCTCTTAGAATTCGGAATCGTTTCCTTGCCTCTACGGCAAAAGTGCTTGCCGAGTATTCGATAAACAGTTTTTCGTACAATTCTTTGGCTTTTTCTGTGTTGTTAAGGTGTGTTTCGTAGAGCGAAGCAAGCTCGAACAGCGCATTATCTGCCCGAATACCATCTTTATGCTTGTCAATGATTTGTTGCAACTTCAACGCAGTTTGCTCATAATCACGCTTTTTTGTATAAATTTTTGACTTCAAATATAATACATCATCTTCGAGCGAGTGACTCGGAAAATTTTGCTCGAGGCTATCCAATTTTTGAAAAGCATCGTTGAAGCGATTTTGGAAAACCAGCAAATCTGCTTCTGAGTACATTTTGAGCGCTTGCGCCGTGGTATCCAGACCCAAATTATCCATTATAAAAACCGACATATCAATGGCATCATTGGAAATCAGCTTGGACGTGGAGGCTTTCAAGATTTCAAATTGCGCCTGCGCCCATTGAAAATCGCCGGAATAGTACGACAAGCGGGCATTGCGAAAACGAGCCTCGTGCCCCAGCGCATCTTCTTTAAAATCTTTGTCCACCTGCGAGTACAGCAGCGTCGCCTCCCACACTTCTCCTTTGATGAGGTAATAATCGCCCAGATTCAACTTGCCTTGTGCCTGCACATTTTTATCCACATTCGGAAACTTAATCATTTCATCCAGCAGGGCAATGGCTTTGTCTAAGTTGTTGATATACAGAGCTTCCAGCTCAGCCAATTCTAAAATGATGCTAGCGGTGATACGGGTGCGCCCAAATTCATTCAGAAAACTTTCATACTCCTGTTCCAATTGCACCAACTCCTGCGGCGTATATTTGTAGCCTTCTACAATTTTGCTGCGCTTTGTACGCAGCGATTCCCGCTTGGCATCCAGATAAAAAGTAGATTCCATGCCTTTTTGTACCACGTATTCGTAAGCTTCAATGGCAGTGTCATAGTCTTTGTCATTGGCAGCTACTTCCGCCAATTGAAAAACCCGCCCACCATTTTCCTTGAGTCGGCGGTCGAGCGCGCGCACCTGGCGCAAGGCATTTTTATAATCTTTGCGTTGAATAAAAACCCAGGTGAGCAATTCGACGTAATACAACGCATTTTCATTTTGTTGAATACGATTGTACAATTGCGTTTGTAATTCGTCAAAATCTTCCGGCAAAAAGTAGCGCTGAAAAATGGTTTGTACCGTGCCAACGCGGTCAGGATTGCTGGCTAAAGCATTCAAATAAGATTCCACCATTTTGGGGGTGTCTCCTTTGCGGCGATAAAGTTCTCCCAAATTATATGCAAAAACATTGTCATCTTTTATTAATTGAGCACCTTTCTCATACGTTTCAATTGCGAGATCATATTTTGTTAAAATGACAAAAGAATTTGCCAATCGTGTAATTGCAAAAGGGTCTTTTGGAAGGTTGCTAATTGCCAGTTTATACTGCTGCATGGCATCGTCGTCGCGATATTGACGTTCAAACAATTTGCCATACGTCACGTATAAATTCCCATTCGTAGGATTTTTTTTCAATTGACGCTTGACCACTTTTTCGGCATCTTCAAAAGCCTGGGTGGAAAGCAGACACTCGATGTAGCGTTCAAAATAAAAATCATTTTCCTCATTGAGGCTGAATAGTTTTTCGTACAGCACAGCGGCTTTTTCGTACTCACCATCCTGAAAATACTGTTGTGCCAGGCGGGCATCTTGCGCAAACGCAGCTACACTCGTCATACACAAGAGCATAGCCAACAATACCAACTTCCGCATATAATTTAAATATTTTACGACAGTTAAAATTGGAGATACAATATGGTAAAAACGTTGCTTTTTTGTAAAAGTTGCCTAACTAAAATAATGCCAATTGCTGTTTTGTGAATATTTACAAAAGAAAAACGGCTATATGCCGACGCAGGCATATAACCGTTTTTGGTGAGCCGAATAAAGGATTACTCGAGCTTAAATCTTACCGGCAGGTTGAACTGCACCCGCACAGGGCGTCCGCGCTGTTTACCAGGCGTCCACACCATGCTCTTTTCGTTCATTAAAGTCACGACTCGCAGGGCTTCCTGTCCACACTGACCGCCAATATCGCGTACGACTCTGGCATCTGTAACTTTACCGTCTTTTTCAACGACAAAGGTTACTACCACCATGCCTTCGATATTGTTTTCCCGCGCAATAGCTGGATACTTGATGTTTGCATACACAAATTCAAGCATTTTCTTGTCAGCGCAGGCTTTTCTTTCTTCGGTCGTTCCTAGGTTTTCACACCCCGGAAAGCGTGGCATCTCTTCTACCACCTTAAAGATTTCCTCCTCTTGTGCTGGAGGGGGAGGCGGTGGTGGTGGAGGGGGAGGCGGTGCTTCTTTCTTAACCGGAGCAGGCGGTGCTTCCACTGCCGTTTCTTCGTCGATACTTTGATCAACAAAATCTGGCTGCTCTTCTTCTTCGATGAGCTCTTCAGGTACTTCCTGAATAACAGGTGGTGGTGGTGGAGGTGGTGGCGGTGGCGGCTCGGCAGTACGAGGCGTTTCTTCTACCTCGATTTCCTCAAGGTCCTTGAGCAAGCTATCATCAATGACAACCTGCTTTTCGTATTGAGTCCATCCGAACGCCAGTACAGTCAAGCCAAGGGCAATGGCAACACCTACGCTTTGGAAGGTGCCCGTAAGGCTGAAAGCATCAACCTCTGGGTACTTGTTCCGCACTTCGAGTGCTGGCTCGCCACCCCTGCCGCGGTACTTCTCCGCTAACTCTCCAGCAGCTTTCTTGGCAAAGTAGCGTTTCATAAAGAAGATGATGCCCAAAATGAGCGCCACCATCCCTAAAAACCACAAGCCAAGTGCGGTTGAGCTTACAGAAATATCCATACTGACAAGTTTATTTGATAAAAAAATTAGCCAACAAAATACTTATAAAACAACCAGCTGTGTTTGCCACTATGTCCCACACTTCAAAGTACCGATTTGGAAAGAACCAGTATTGTACAAATTCCATCGTCAAACCGTAGAAGACGCAAAACCCAGTACTCCACAGCACAGCCTGCCAAAAAGTACACCCATTGCGCACCAGCCCCCAAGTCAGCAGCGTTGCCAAAATACAATAAGCAACAGCATGCGCTAATTTATCAGGCTCCAGCAAATTGGGCATGATCCGGGGGGGATTGACACCTCCTACGGTTGAAAGCAGTAGAATGGCAATTCCCCAAATAAAAGCAGGCAAAAGGTTTTTCAAAGTTACTTTCTATTTCATTAGATGTAAGATGGGGTATTTTTGGTGGATGGGGTTGAAAAAAAATTAAAAAAAATTTTTCCATCACCCAACCATAGCCTGATAGGCTGTTGCGTCCATCAGCTTTTCCAGTTGCGCTGCATCGTCAATTTTTATTTTTATAATCCAACCCTCGCCGTAAGGCTCGCTATTGACCAATTCTGGTTCGTTTTCGAGGCGCTCGTTCACCTCCAAAATGGTGCCTGCTATTGGCAAAAACAGGTCAGAAGTAGTCTTGACGGCTTCTACCGTACCAAATACATCGCCGGCGTTCATCGTTTCGCCTACCGTATTTACTTCAACATAAACAATTTCTCCAAGTTCACCTTGTGCAAAATCTGTAATGCCAATGCGGGCGGTGTTATCCGCTTCCACAAAAATCCATTCGTGTTCTTCCGTATATTTCAAATTTGCTGGAAAATTCATGGTCTAAAAAATTATCTAAGTGATCAAATAAAAATATGCCTTTTTCAAAAAACCCTCAAAAATAGTGATTTGCCAATTGGTGTAGAAGATTGTAAGAATATTTTTTTTAATTAGAATGGGTCGAAATAAATTTAGGAAAAACACGGACTTATTTTTAAAATAAAAAACTGGTAAACAAGCTGCCTGGGCAACCCATTTACCAGTCTGGTTTATGCAATGTAGCTGAAAGATGATTTTAAGTGTAATCGAAAGATCGTTTTAAATAGCTGATTACCAATTTGTTTTGGATGACTTATAAAAACCTATCCAGCGGTAGTGTTAAAAATTAACTGATTGATTGGTTGTATGTTTGCAAAAAAAGAAAA
>CAZFBN010000020.1:50614-52458 GCA_964517145.1 uncultured Saprospiraceae bacterium | reverse complement strand
AAATCCGCATTATCTAAAACAAATTCTTTCTTGAGTTTTGGTGCGGAAACCCTAATCCGCAAAAGATTTATTTACTTTTTCATATGCTGCAAATGAATTTTGCTGAATATCAACATAAGAGGGAAAATAATGGAAGAGGGGCCACAAGATAGAATTGCAAAAACCATTATAATAAACATTATATAAATTCCGATCTACAAAGACCGCTTCCAACTTATAATTTGAATCGGGCGCATTTTTTTGAAAACGCTGAAAGCGCGACTGAAACTGTTTTTCTAAAGATCCTACCCAAAACAACTCGTCATACGTATGGTTTCCTTTTTCAATATAACTTTTAATTGCTGAAACCAAGCCTCCATCGGCTTCCAGAAAAATAGGCTGCTTTGCCTCATCATAAGCAGCTCGGATGGGCAATCGGTTAGCAATGATAATCAATCGTTTCATAATCCTAATTTACAGTAAGAAAGTGCAATATTTTTAAGAAAGACTTTGCTCTAAAAAGAGAACCATAGGGGATTGTTCATAAAGATTTGTGTATTTATACTTTTAAATGCAATACATTATCAAGTTTATTTTATAACAATATTAAATAAACCAATAATATTTTTCCTTTTTATAAAATTAAATGAGTGATATTAAATTTTAACATTAAACACCCGTGGTTAATAATTTTTTCACCTAAAAATCAAATAATGATGAGACGATTATGAGTTAGGACTCATGCGGTCTATTCCGATGCCTACGCACTTGATGGTAGATGTGGTTGGTGGTATTTTTTAGCTGCTTCACCATGGCTGTCCGGTTTTGTGGATTTGGTGTGGGCACCACATTTGATTGTTGGCTTGTCAGAACTTGGAGCGGATTTAATGACAGAAAGAACACCTGCTACCCTTGTTGCAACTACAAGGAATCGTTTATAAACAATTGAAAATGAGAAAGTCGGAATGGATATAAACTCATTCCGACTTTTTTTATGGCTAACCTCCGCCTTCCTCTTTGGGTCGCCCAACGCGCAGAATTTTAATTTCCACTCGTTGATTTTGTTGTCGTCCTTCAGGCGTGTTGTTGTCCGCAATCGGTACGCGTTTGCCGTATCCTTTAAAAGATAAGCGGCGCTCATCAATGCCTTTCTGAATTAAAAAGTCAATGACGGATTTGGCACGGGCAGTGGATAAGCGGTCGCACACTTCATCGGGTGGCAAACTATTGGTATGCCCGCCGATTTCTATAAAAACCACCGGATTTTCGGTTAAAAAGTCGAACAATTCATTTAACACCGGCAATGACGCCTCCTTAATATTGGTACTATCCGCATCAAATTGAAGTTGCTCCATGCGAATGGTCTGCCCGCTGCGCAAAGCGCCCGAGAGAGCCGCCAAAATGCGTTGGGGCGTTTCAAAATTAGCAACTGCGCTACAGCCATTGGCATCGGTGACAGTCACTGCATTTTTACCAGGCGGTAATTTTGTTGCAGTAGCGCTGGTTTCACCATTGCTCCATTTGAATGAAGTCGGATTGGTTCCGCCACTGGCTACAACGGTCGCCTTGCCATCCAACACCGATTCAGAAGTTGCCATTTTTATATCCTTTACTTCTGCTGCAAGTGTATTTGGTTGGTTAACAACGGCCTTTGCAGTTTTAGTCGTTCCAACTGCGTCGGTGACGGTGACTTCATATTCGCCTGCGCTCAAGCTGGAAGGCTGATCCCCAGCAATACCTGCATTATTCCATTGCAATTGAAAAGGTGGCTTACCGCCTGAAATTTGCACTTGCAAAGCTCCCTCATTGGCATTCGCACATCGTATTTTTGCCTTTTCCGAAATGGAAACGGTCAACGGAAGAAT
>CAZFBN010000020.1:0-50514 GCA_964517145.1 uncultured Saprospiraceae bacterium | reverse complement strand
CATTCGCACATCGTATTTTTGCCTTTTCCGAAATGGAAACGGTCAACGGAAGAATGTTTTCGGTGATGTCAACAGCAGCCGTTGCACTACAACCGTTGGCGTCCGTAACCGTAACGCTGCGCTTGCCCGGCGCTAATTTTGCTGCTGTTGTAGTTGTTTCACCATTTTCCCATTTGAACGTATAATTTCCAGCACCACCTTTCACATTGGCAATTGCCTTTCCATCGGCGTTGCCAGTGCTGGCGGGCGCTTGCGGTTGAATGGTGAGCGAAATTGCTTCCGGCGCTTTGACGGTAATAGAGGCATTCATTTTTGTACCAACAGCATCCGTAACTGTAACCTGGTACGTACCAGCAGCCAAACCTGCCGGAGCCTCGCCATTCAATGAGGCGTCACTCCACTGATATTGAAAAGGTGCTTTTCCGCCACTTACCTGCACTGATATTGCAGCATCATTAGCTCCTGCACATTTTATATTCGTTTTTTCCTGAATGGAAACTGTAAGTGGCAGAATATTTTCGGTGATGTCAATAGCAGCCGTTGCGGTACAACCGTTGGCGTCTGTGACCATGACGCTGCGCTTGCCCGGTGCTAATTTTGCTGCTGTTGCAGTCGCTTCTCCATTGTCCCATTTAAACGTATAATTTCCAGCACCGCCTTTCACATTGGCAATTGCCTTTCCATCGGCGTTGCCAGTGCTGGCGGGCGCTTGCGGTTGAATGGTGAGCGAAATTGCTTCCGGCGCTTTGACGGTAATGGAGGCGTTTGTTTTTGTACCAACAGCATCCGTAACTGTAACCTGGTACGTACCAGCAGCTAGGTTTGAAAGGGCGTCACCACTGAGTTTTGGATCATTCCAAAGGTATTGGAAGGGCGGTTTGCCACCTGTAACCTGAGCCACAAGGGCAGCTTCATTTGCGCCAGCGCATTTGATACTGGTTTGCTCTTGCAACGCTACGGCTAAGGGCAGAATATTTTCGAGCATCACAACTTTAGAGGTAGCTGTGCAGCCATTGGCGTCAGTAACAGTCACCGTATGCTCGCCAGGTGCCAGTTTTATAGCATTGGCAGCCGTCTCGCCATTCGACCATTTGTACGTATAATTTCCTGCTCCGCCTTTAGCACTTGCAATTGCTTTGCCATCTGATAAGCCTGTGCCCGCAGGTGCTTGCACTTGCATGTTGACAAGGAGTGTTTCTGGTGCTTTGAGGGTGTAATTGGCTACGTTCTTATTACCAATGGCGTCCGTTACAGTCACCTGATACGTACCTGCCATTAAACCTTTGGGTGAATCGCCCGTTATTTTTACATCGCTCCATTGGAATTGAAAAGGCGACTTGCCGCCAGTGACTTCCAATTTTAGAGCACCTTCACTACCACCTGTGCATTTAACAGCAGATATTTCATTGATATTCAAAGCTAAAGGCAGTACATTTTCTAAAATATCAATACTAGCCGTAGTCGTACAACCTTTGGAATCTGTAATAGTGAGCACATGTGCACCAGGTGCCAATTTTGTTGCATTGGCAACGGTTTCACCATTGTCCCATTGATACGTGTAAGTGCCCGAACCTCCTTTTGCTTGCGCAATTGCCTTACCATCAGCATTGCCGGTGCTGGCAGGCGCTTGCACTTGAATGGTAGCAGCGAGCGCTTCGGGCGCTTTGATGGTAAAGAAAGCAGGCAGCGTTTGACCTTCTGCATCTGTTACCTTCAACTGATAATTGCCAGCTGCTAAATCTTTCGGTTGATCGCCGGTAATAGCCGGATCATTCCATTGAAACTGATAGGGCGGTTTGCCGCCACTTACTATCACTTTGAGCGCCGCATTTTTTTCATTGGCGCAGGTAATTGGACTTACTTCTGCAATTTCAACATTCAAAGCAGCTGATTTTTGACCAATATTCACTGTACCCGTGGCACTACAACCTTTTTTATCGGTAACAGTGACCGAGTGCGCACCCGTTGCTAATTTTGAAGCAGTGGCTGTGGTCTCGCCGTTATCCCATTTAAACGTAAAATCTGTTGCATTGCCAACAATTTTAACAGAAGCCACGCCATCACCTGCGCCAGGCGCGCTCTCAATTTTATCTTGATTCACTTGCACCGAAAAACGTGGATTCGCTATAACAGCATTTGCAGATTTGGTTTTGCCCTCACTATCAGTAACGGTGACGCTATACTCGCCAGGACCCAGATTTTGTGGGTTTTCTCCTTTCAAACCGCCCGACCAGGCATAAGTATAAGGCGCTTTTCCACCGGTTACCTTTATGCGTAATGCAGCGTCATTTATACTCGGATCACATCCTAACTCCTTCTCTACCAATGCGTTTACTGTAATTGCAGACGCTTTTTCAATCAAATACAAACCTTTATCTTCCGTACCAACCCAAACCGCGCCGTCTTTGTCCACCACCATACATGTTGCATATTGGCTGGTGTAGTATTGAATAGGTCCAAATACCTGATATTCTTCAAGTTCCGGATCGTACAAGGTGATAATTTCAGAAGCAATCCACAGCCTGCCTAAGCTATCCAACGCAATATCCTTTGGTTCGCCGTCCATTTTTTTAGGATCAATTTCAACCGGAATCCAATCGCCTCGGCTATTCACTTTCCAGATAAAGCCATTGCCCAAAAGCCAGATGTAGCCGCCTTGTTCCGTCACCCGATTAAAACTCACCAGTTTTTCTTCCAAACTCCAACGACTGCCTTTGCCCACCATCACACCTTCCTCTGTACCCAACCACACTTCACCGGTATTGTCAATAAAAATGGTATTGATGGTGTTGGATTTCAGTTTAGAATTAGTATTGTTAAACTTGGCAATTAATTGCAATGAAGGTTTGGTTTTTAATTGAAACGCGCCCGCTTCCTCCGTGCCAAGCCACAGCTCATCTTTCTTTTTATCATAATAAGCAGTAGAAATGGTATGCTCATTGCCAATAATGGCGGCAAGCGCATCTTTTGAAAAGCGAACATCCTGATTGCCATCGGGCATTGCCAGCACCGATTGCTCGCCTGTTCCCAATTTTTGAGGATTGGCTAGATCCAAAGCTTGCACCAAAAATAATTCTTTGGTGGTGGCTACCCATTTTGCATTAGAATCATCCACATAAATGTTGACGATAGGCGAACGTTGGTCAATAGCATTACACCGAACCACCTGCATGCGGGGGCGTTCCTGCGCCAGCGAGGTAGTCAATCCTACTACAAGCAGCAAAAATAGGAAGAGGTACAAGGTTTTGGGAAATAGGTTTGAGACAAGAAACGCATCGCGATGTTGCGATAAAAATAGTGAAGTCATCATATTCCTTTTCATGTAAATAGCACATTAAATATGGTAAAGAAGGTTTGGTTTGAGCAAATTCAAACGGCTCCATTTTAGCTCTAAATCAAATCCTTAAACGCTCAATCCGCTCCTTTCTTTTAAATAATCCTACCGAAAAATAAACAAATCCTACTCGACACCTATCGCAGTCAACAGTTGCCTTCTTATACACGTACAAAAAAGGGTAGTTAGTATAAGAATTTGCTTTTTTCTTTGGATAATAGCAATCTTATTCTTGTATTTCGCCCGAAAAGCCTACCTTTGTGGCATAGGATCGTGCTGACATTTTTTGCTTAAAAAAATCTGGATTCCATCCGCCTGTTCGAGGAGAAAGGAGGAAATCCGGGGATTTTGGAAAACCGATTAAGACTTACGACCAAAACGATCTTTTCCAATGTTCCTTCGTTTCTTCTTTTAAACAGACCAGCCAACGGTATCAGGAAATCCGCATACGAAAATTGAAGCTGTAAATTTATGTTGCTTTCCCGGTTGATGGCATGAATGACCCTTTGCAAACCTTGTACCCAATAGCTATTTTGAAAACTTTTTTTTACAAATTCTTTTACAAAGGGTGAACGAAAATGAAAAATATGTACAACAAAATTGCGCTTTTTTTGCTGCTTTTCACAATTGCAAGCCAGGCATCGGCACAAATCAGCAGCGGTGGCAAACCATTTAGCTTCAGCGAATTTTTTACAACAAATGACGCACAAACGCCTCCACTCAAAACAACGCAGCTACCTGCCTTTCCTCTCGAAAAGGTATTAAAAGAAGACCAGGTCTCCACGGGCATTCGCTTCGCCGCGCCAATTGCGGTTGATTTGGGACTCAGCAATGCTGGCACCTGGACAGAACTGGCTAACGGGGATCGCCTCTGGCGTTTAAAAATTTATTCGGCTGGAGCCTTGGGTTTATCTGCCTTGTACGATGATTTGTACCTTCCGCCCGGCGCTACGCTTTTCATGTACAGTGATGATGGCAAGCAAGTGTTAGGTGCTTATACGCATGAAAGCAATACGCCCAATTTTACATTTATGACCGGTTTCATCTATGGAGCAACGGCGGTGATTGAATATTATGAACCCAAAGCAGTGCGCGATCAAGGACATTTACACATTTTCAGAATAGATCATGCTTATAAAAAACAGGTTTTTGAAGAAAAAAGCCTGCTAGATGAATTTGGTTTCAGCGCAAGTGATGCTTGTAATGTCAATGTTAATTGCCAGACAGGTGCCAATTGGCAAAAACAAAAAAGGGGCATTTGTCGCATCATTGTTGTAGTGGAAGAAGGGACAGGTTATTGTACCGGTAATGTAGTAAACAATGTCAAAAATGATGGAACGCCTTACATCCTCACTGCTTTCCATTGCCAGGATGGCTACACCCCAAAGTACGATTTTTGGCGATTTGATTTTAACTATGAATCAAACACTTGCAACAATCCTTCCATCGAACCGGCTTACCAGTCTATGTTGGGTAGCACCTTGAGAGCCAGCCGACGTCAAAATGATTTTCTATTGTTACAAATGGATACCATCCCAATCACTTATAATGTTTATTACAATGGCTGGGATCGCAAAAGTGCTGCACCTGCCACTTCTGTTAGTATTCACCATCCCAAAGGCGATATTAAAAAAATAGCCGTCGAAAATCAAGTTGCACAAATTCTTACTAGTCCTTATCAATGGCTACGCGGTGACGGAACGGTGCTTTATACCTCACCGGCAAATCATTTGTTTCGGGTTCAATTCGACGAAAGTACCGTAGAAGTTGGCTCATCAGGTGCTGCGCTTTTTGATAACAATGGTAAAATTGTTGGGCAATTGCATGGTGGCAACGAGCTTGGCAGTTGCACCGTAAATACCGCTTTTTATGATCGTTTTGCTCTGTCCTGGGAAGGTGGCGGCACGAAAGAAAGTCGCCTGAAAGATTGGCTCGACCCGGATAATACGAATGTAAGCAGCCTGGATGGAATGGAAAAAACGAGTGGAGAGGCGCCTTCCATTTCTGGCTATGTTCGCACCCGAAAAGAAGAAGGCATCGCAGGTGTAACGGTCACGCTGGATGGTCCAGTGAAAGCAAGTACCGTGACAGATACCGCCGGGGCTTATCGCTTTCAAAATTTAAGCCCTTCTGAATTTTACACGATTTCTTTGGAAAAAGATGGTGCCGACAAAAATGGTGTTAATGTGCTAGATATTTCCTTGACTTCCAAGCATGTATTGGGTGTTCAACCTTTTGATGACCCTTTAAAACGCATGGCAGCGGATGTTAATAATTCAAAAACCATTACCGTACTCGATAATGTGACCATGCGCAAACTGATACTGGGTGTGGATGCTGAATTTACATCCCTCCCTTCCTGGCGCTTTATTCCTGCCGATTTTGAGTTTACCGACCCTGAAAATCCTTGGAATGATTTTATTTCAGCAAAATTTGCGGTTCCAAAACTAGAAACGGTTGTGTTAAATTTTAATTTTATTGGTTATAAAACGGGCGATGTAGATTTTTCTGCCAATCCTAAAAATTAATGCAAATAATGCTTCGCTATACTTCACCACAAGGATCACAAAGGCTTCACTAAGCATACAAGCGCTTTATTTTGTGGACTTTGTGAAAAAACTTCGTGCACCTTGTGGTTAAACTTATTTTTGTCTCCATACTTACCTTAGCTTCGTGCCTTTTTAAAATGCAAGTAAATAGGATATAATTAAATTTGCATAAACTCAAAATAATTGCTTGATTTTCAATTAAATAAGACTATCGACTATTGATTAAAAACTGTCCAACTATTTAATATTTTTTACCACTTTATTAATTTCACTACTTCACTCTTATTGCCATCCGCACTCAAAGCCTGCAACCAATAAATACCTGAAGCAAACGGCGCTTCGAGCGTAATAGTTTGATTATCCGCTTTATTCATAGGTATAATTTTTATCACTTGACCGAGTGCATTGAGGATGCGAAGTGTGCCCATGAAAGGAGCTTCTGCCATATCCATTTGAATTGTCACCTGATTATCAAAAGGATTTGGATAAGCTTTTATCATAAAGCGTTGCAATGCAGGTTCTTCCACCGGCGTTCCGACTTTGTCCTCTACGCTAAAACCATCCACTGCTGCTTCCACAATGTTTGACGATGCGCCGGTGTCGCTGGTAATAAATAGCACTTTCATATTATTTGTAATTTGAATAAAATCGCGCAACTGAATACTTGATTTTGAACGCCATTCGCTTTTTGAATCTACTAATTTTTCTACCGTCACAGTATCAATGCCATTGCTCACCCGCACCAGCAGGCTATCACTCGATGATACAATTGCGCCTGACTCATTAAAAAACCAAAGTTGATAATTTAAAACCGGATTATTATAATTTGTAAGATTCATTGGCGGAGACATTAAAATAACCGATCCTCCGTCCACATCATCATTGTTGGCGTTGCCCCCATCATTTCCAGTCATATAACAAAAATCGCCCAAGTCATTTGGTAAATCCGCTCCAGGATTGGCGGTCTTACCGTTAAAAACCGTAGCAACAGGTATCGAGCGCTCCCAAATGCCACTTGTCGTGGCTGTAGAAATGGATTCCCAACCTAAATCCAACAAAAAATTGTCTTCATACCCCGGCAATAAGCTTAACGTGATGGTTTTATTTCCATCAATTACAATATTCATTTCCTTTTTATAATAATACCCCCAAGCGCCAACATAAACATTATAATTTCCTACTACAATTGGATTCAAATTAAAATTTCCTGCTGCATCTGCCTTTGCGATATAATAATTCAAATCATTTTCTAACATGATATTCGCTCCCGCAACGCCTGCATTTTGATTTTGAACAATCACTTTTCCTGTAATGGCATAATTTTGATATGAAACTAATTTCACATCTAAAGGCGTCAGCACCCCATTTTGTAAACTCACTTCAACTTTTTTAGGATAATAATTTTCCTTTATAAAACTAACCGTGAATGTTCCCGCCTGCACTTGTCCTGTTTTGTAAATTCCATTCAGGTTGGTTTCTTCCCGATTGGTTTGCGCTGACGATATATTGACCTGCACGCCCGCAATGGGCTGACCTGTGATCGAATCGGTCACGACACCTTCCAGATAGCAAGCGCGTTGTAAATTAGGTTTGACCACCCAAAGCCCTGTATTAATGTCAGAAATCAAGATAATACCGGAAGGTAAAAAAGGATACACACCCCAGGCACCACTAAATCCGCCATCAGCGCCCCGATAAGTATCATAATTTGCTACTTCAATTAAATTATCTGGTCGAGAAGCATCCACGAAAACACCGCCATCCGTATAATAAGAAATTAATAAATAATCATTCTTTACATGCACATTATGTGGAATAACCCCTAAGCCTAGGGTTTTCAATGGTCGAAACTGATCCAATTCTTTTACATTATCCAAATCCTTTATATCGTAAGCAGCAACTGGCGCGTTGGGTTGCTCGTCCGTTGAAAAAATAACGCCGCTATTATCCGAAAGCCAGGTATTATGCGTAAAACGAAAAGGAGTGGACTGTTTTGTCAATTGTATTGGATTATTTTTATCTGAAATATTATAAAATCCAATCTCTCCTGCATATATTTCAGACGTGTACATCGTGTCATTGCGCGTATAAACATCATGTGCGTAAATATTCGGACCGCGTCCTACTAGCACAGGATTGCCCGGATTGTTTTTTACATCTACAAATAAAATACCCCCGCCATTTACATTACACCCGGCTAAATAAGCGACGCCCTCCTCAATATAAAGGTTATGACAGGTGTAGAGCGTACGTTGGTCAATGGTAGGCGTCCAATTGCTATAGGTGACCGTGTCAGGTAGCCGAGACAAATCGATGGCAACCAAGCCTTCACGAGTCCCGGATTGGTCGGTTGTTACATATGCAAAATTCCCCCAGGTTTTCAAATCCCGCCAAGTAGAATTGCCCCCTGGCACAAAGGCTACTTCTTTTGGATTGCTCGGATTCGCCAAACTCACTATCGAAATTCCATTCAATACCCCCACCAAGGCATACTCCGTTCCGTCAGGCGCTACCCAACCCCATACGTCATTTAGTCGAACATTATATTTTAAATTAGCAAGAAGGGTAGTATTTAGTTGAGCGTGTAATAAAAATGTAAATAGTAATAAGGGAACAGTAAAAAAGTATTTCATAATCGTTTTTGGTTTTTAAAACGATAAAATTACAAGTTTTTTAATTTCGAGGTACAATTGCAATTGTTAAACGGCTGACACAAATCAATTTTCCATCCTCGTCCACAATTTCAATACCCCATACATGCAGATTGCGTCCTAAACGAAAAGGGCGGGTTGTGCCATACACATAACCTTTTGTTGCAGAACGTAAATGATTGGCATTCAACTCTACCCCTACCGGCATTGCTTGATTTGTATCTTCCAGGCATAGCACAGAAGCCACACTGCCCAAGGTTTCTGCCAAAGCAGCGCTCGCCCCTCCGTGCAACAGACGCATCGGCTGCACCGTGCGATCATCTACCGGCATTTTTGCGGTCAAAAAATCATCGCCAAAATCAGTAAATTCTATACCTAAATTTTCCACCAATGTGCGCTGAGAAATTGTATTCAAGGTATCAATGGTAAAAGATTGCTTCCAAATTCCGCTCATTATCAATTTATTAAAAATTATTAAATTTTACATTTTCATATAAATAACATTATTTTTTTTAAATATTTTTCCGTTTTCTCGATTGGTGCGATAATCTTGGCTGCCGTCAAATTCTTAATGGTTATTACATCAAAATAAGATTTTTGTTACATCAATGCGGCATTACTACCTTTGAATGGCGATGCAATAAACCAATGATAGAAACGATGCACCAAGTGGATTCTAATATAATAAAAGGAATCGACCCCAATAAATAGGAGCCATAAGCTGCTAAAGCAGAGCCGATTATATTCATTATCAAATAAGTTCGACTATTCGGCATGATATAGTCAAAAGTTTGTAAAAAGAAAGCCAATAAAATTGAAAAAACGCCCAGTCCTGATATAATATCAACAAAGATCATGTTTGTTATTCTTTCATTTTCAAATGAATCCAATGAATTGCCGCTTCAACCTGGTCAGGAGCAAATTGTTGCCAAAAACCATCGCGTCGCCACCAGGTGAGCTGGCGCTTTGCGTAGTTACGCGAGTTTTGTTTAATCTTGTCCACCGCTTCCTCCAAGGTCATTGCGCCTTCCAGGAAACTAAATAGCTCCTGATAACCAACGGTTTGTAACGCATTAAGTTCGCGTTGTGGGTATAAGTTTTTCACTTCTTCGAGCAAACCTGCCGCCATCATTGCATCTACCCGTTTATTGATTCGATCATATAATACATCGCGTGGAAGGTTTATTTCGATGTAAATAGGTGTAAAAAATCGATTTTTTATTACATTTTTTCGATAGTATGAAAAAGGCTGCCCACTCCCCCAACTCACTTCGAGTGCCCGAATCAGCCGATGCGGATTCTGTTGATCCACTTGCGTAAAATATACAGGATCAGCTATTTGCACCGCTTGCTGTAATCCTTCTAATCCTTGCTCGGCGTATAGCTGACGTACTCTTTGGCGAATTTCTTGCGAAATGTCAGGGAAAGCATCTAAACCCTCGCATAACGCCTTGATATACAGTCCTGAGCCACCAACAGCTACAAGAACATTATATTGTTGAAATAAATTTTGTAATAATTCTGAAGCTTCTTTTTCAAAATCGCCTACACTATAATTAGCTGTAATGCTGCGGTGTCCGATAAAATGGTGGCGAATGCCCTGCATCTCAGTGGTTGTTGGTTTAGCCGTGCCAATATTCATTTCCTGATAAAATTGCCGACTATCGCAGGATATTATTTCCGTTTGAAAATGTTGTGCCACCTGCACCGCAAAAGCAGTTTTGCCGCTCGCCGTAGGTCCACCAATTACAATTAAATATTTAGCATGCGCCATGCCGTAAAGTTATAAAAGTTTTGAATTTTGTGAAAAGCCCGTCAATGCAGGGAAAACGAAATGTAGCACGGAAACTTTTCTAAACATTCAACTAAAAAATTACCTTTGCCAAAACGTTTTGCACCCAGACCATTATGCTATATTCATTCGTCAAGCCACTGGCAACCATTGCCATTTGGCTATTTTATCGTAAAATTTATATTTCCAATGCAGGCAATATTCCCCGCAATAAGCCGGTAATACTGGCTGCCAACCATCCAACTGGTTTTGTGGAACCCTGCATTTTGGCTTGCTATTTGCCGCAGTCGCTGCATTTTTTGGCGCGTGGCGATTTATTTAAAAAGCCTTTTTACATTCGCTTAATGCGCAGTCTGCATTTATTGCCTCTTTACCGTGCGAAAGATCGCGGTTTGGCTTTTGTAAAAACGAATTATGAGACGTTTGACTATTGTTTTCAGGCTCTGGCAGAAAATAAAACGGTTTTGATTTTGGCGGAAGGCAGCGCCGAACACGAGAAACGGCTGCGCCCACTGAAAAAAGGCACCGGAAGACTGGCTTTTGGCACCCTGGAAACGTATCCAAATCTGGAGGACGTGTATATCATACCTGTTGGTGTTAATTATACTTATGCGGATCAAGTGCGCACGGATGTAATGATTGATTTTGGAAAACCAATTCTGGTGCGCGATTACTTTGCTAAATATCAGCAAAATGCGAATCAGGCAATTGCAGATTTGACCGAGGTGCTAAGAGAAAAAATGGCTGAGCGCATTGTTATTATCGAAAAAGAGGAAGATGAAACCTTAGCGGAATATTTATTACAACTGGATCGAACGGAGCGCCCGCGACAATTTCGGAAAGATTCTAAGCAACCTTTATTATATGAAAAAGAAGTGACGGATGCGGTCAATAAATTAGAACCAACTGTTAAACAGTATTTAATAAATTTAGCAAAACCTTATTTTAAACAGTTATCCCAACTTCTTATTACGGATGTAGCTTTAAAGCAAAAACAATTTACGCCGCTCGTATTTTTATTACTTCTGATGGGGTTTCCCTTATTTCTGGTGGGGTATGTAGTAAACGCCGCGCCGGTATTGTTAGGTAAAACCATTGCAGATAAAAGGGTGAAGCGCCAGGAATTTTATAGTTCGGTATGGATTGCGGTAAATATTGGTGCTTATTTATTATATTGGTTGCTGGAGCTAATAATTTTACTCATTTTTGCACCATCGAGCTGGCTCTCGGCTTTAATTATGGGTCCCTTACTCGGCATTTTTAGCATTTATTATATGGATTATTACAAAAAAAGCCGCGTTATTTTTCGGGTTCAGCTTTTAAATAAGTCAGTCAAAGCGACTTTATTACAACAACGTCAAGCGATTTTAAATTATTTTTATTCCCAAAGATGAAACAACTATATTTTTACTTATTTATTTCATTCATAATCAGCGCTTTTATTTACCAAATGCCGGCATCGGCACAAAGTAAAAAGCTGTACATTCCGCCACATGCGCAGAAAGTTTATACCGGTATTTACATTATGAATGTTTATAATCTGGATATTAATGAATTTTCATTTTATGCAGATTTTTACATTTGGTTTCGCTGGAAAGGTAACCGAGACCCTACAAATATTGAGTTTGTGAATGCCATTGAAAAATGGGGATTTACAAAAGAGTTATTTCATGATACTACCCAGGTTTTGCCAGATGGATATAATTATAATGGCATGCGCGTGGAAGGGCGCTTTTATCATTCTTTTTTGTTGGATGATTTTCCGTTGGACAAGCACCCGCTCGATATTCGCATTGAAAATGTAATATTTCCTTTGGATTCGATGGTTTATTTACCAGATACAAGTAAAAATTTATTGCGTCAAGATTTTATTATACCAGGCTGGGAAATTAAACAAGCAACTTTAAATTCTCAACATCATCATTATAAAACCAATTTTGGAGAACCTGGACGCAGCGGCTCTGCCTTCAGCGACTTTTATTTTGAACTTTTAATTACACGCCCTACCAGTTATTTTTTAATGAAATTAATGTTGCCATTACTTGTTGTAATGTTGGCAAGTTTAGGCGGTTTATTGATTCATCCATTATACATTGATGCACGGATTTCTTTGCCAATTGGCGGCTTGCTGAGTTGCGTATTTTTACAACAATCATACAGTGACGCACTTCCCGATGTGGGCGATATGGTGCTGATGGATAAAATTTATTTACTCGCTTATTTTTTAATAGCAGCTGTGATGTGGCGCATTATTACCGTCACCCGATTTATAGCGGCAGAAGGGAAGGAAGTGGCGCATGCCCAACATCGCAACGACCGCTGGCGTGCTTTTTGGTATTTGGTTGCTTTTTTGGTTGGAAATGGCATTTTGATCCTTTTCAACTGACGAAAAAACGAGTAGCCTGTCATTTTGACATCTTTAACATTTCTTTTACGTATTAAAATTTGATTTTTTAAAATTGGCATTACAATTGCTTTCAGTGGAATGATAAAAATTCTACCTTAGCATTCCTTTCCAAAATAAAATAACTACTGACAATGAGTACAATAACAATGAAACCGATTAGCGACCGAGTGGTAGTGAAACCCGCCGCCGCAGAAGAAACTACAAAAGGTGGCATTATTATACCTGATACGGCGAAAGAAAAACCACAAAAAGGGGAAATTGTAGCGGTGGGTCCTGGCAAAGATGGCAATCTGATGACCGTACAAGTGGGCGACACGGTGCTGTATGGCAAATATGCGGGTCAAAAAATTGAATTCAATGGCGACGAATACCTCATTATGCGCGAAGATGAAATTCTGGTCATTCTGTAATGGATTGCGAGCTGAGTTGATGCTTCAACAACTTTAGATACTTGCTGCGCGATACTTTAGATGCTATTGTCACTTTATACGCAATACACTGCAATCAACAGTATCAATAGTATCAAGAGCATCGAAGAAAAAGCATCCAAAAAGATCAAGCTTAGCATTCCAAGAATTTGTTCAATCTTTAAAAATTTAAAAAATTTCAACAAATGGCTGCAAAAGACATAACTTTTGATACCAATGCCCAAGAAAAATTAAAGAAGGGGATTGATAAATTGGCTAATGCCGTGAAAGTAACGTTGGGTCCAAAAGGACGTAATGTGGTGATTCAGAAGAGCTTCGGTGCGCCCCAAATCACAAAAGACGGCGTGACCGTTGCAAAAGAAATTGAACTGGAAGACCCTATTGAAAACATGGGCGCTCAAATGCTCAAGCAGGTAGCTTCCAAAACCGCCGATATTGCGGGTGATGGCACGACCACTGCAACGGTGCTGGCGCAAGCAATTGTGACGGATGGTTTGAAGAATTTAGTAGCAGGTGCAAACCCGATGGATTTAAAACGCGGTATTGATAAAGCGGTCAAAGTGGTGATTGCCAACTTGAAAGAACAAGCAGAAATCGTAAGCGACGATTTTAATAAAATTGAGCAGGTAGCCAGCGTTTCTTCTAATAATGATGAGGAAATCGGAAGATTGATCGCCGATGCCATGAAGCGTGTCACGGTGGATGGTGTTATCACCGTAGAAGAAGCCAAAGGCACGGAAACTTATGTGGAAGAAGTGAGCGGTATGCAATTTGACCGTGGTTATTTGTCGCCGTATTTTGTCACAGATACCGAGCGGATGCTGGTAGAATATGAAGCACCGTTGATTTTATTGACCGACCAGAAAATTTCCAACCTTCAGGACATCCTGCCGGTTTTAGAAAAAGTAGTTAGCACAAATCGCCCGCTGCTCATCATCGCGGAAGATGTTGATTCACAAGCACTTGGCACCTTAGTTGTCAACCGTTTGCGTGGAGCTCTCAAAGTGGTTGCTGTAAAAGCCCCTGGTTTTGGCGACCGTCGCAAAGCAATGTTGGAAGATATTGCCATTCTGACCGGCGGTACGGTAATTAGTGAGGAAAAAGGGTATAAACTAGAAAATACCAGCTTGAATGACTTGGGTCAGGCAGAAAAAGTAACGATTGATA
This sequence comes from uncultured Saprospiraceae bacterium, assembly GCA_964517145.1. GTDB lineage: Bacteria > Bacteroidota > Bacteroidia > Chitinophagales > Saprospiraceae > JADJNW01. The sequence goes on along the minus strand of CAZFBN010000020.1, from coordinate 36,186 downwards.
AAGATAATACGACGCTTGTGAGCGGTATGGGCGAAGAAGAGCAAATCAAAGCCCGTGTCAATCAGATTAAGGCGCAGATTGAAACGACGACTTCCAGCTACGACAAAGAAAAATTGCAGGAACGCTTAGCAAAACTGTCAGGCGGTGTAGCCATTTTGTACGTGGGCGCTGCGACAGAAGTAGAAATGAAAGAGAAAAAAGACCGTGTGAATGACGCCCTGAGTGCAACCCGCGCGGCTGTGGAGGAAGGCATCGTGACTGGTGGTGGAGTAGCGCTGGTGCGTGCCGTAGCTGCTTTGAAAAATTTGAAAGGCGCGAATGAAGACGAAACGATTGGCATTGAAATCATTAAAAAAGCATTGGAATCACCGCTGCGCAACATCGCTCTAAATGCAGGAATGGAAGGTTCGGTAATTTTGAGAAAAGTGATGGAAGGCAAAGGCAGCTTTGGGTACAATGCTCGCACAGATAAATATGAAGACCTGAAAATGGCAGGCGTGATTGACCCGGCGAAAGTAACCCGCATCGCGTTGGAAAATGCGGCTTCTATTGCAAGTATGATTTTGACAACGGAAGTAACCATCAATGATAAGCCGAAGAAAGAGTCGGCTGCTCCAGGCATGCCAGGCGGCGCTGGTATGTACGACGATGATTATTAAGATTTTATTAAGCAGACTTTTTTATAAAGTTTTGCTTTTGTCATTATGATTTGTATTGTCACAAAAGGTGGCGTTTCGAGCAAGCGTCATCTTTTGTCTTTTAAAATGGTTTTATGACAAAGATTCATTTATTTTAAATCTAAACCTTATCTTTGCAATAGCAAAAATTTGCTTCAATTTTTATGAAATAACCGTAACTTATTGAACGTTTAGGCGTTAATTCAAAGACAAAATCTCATAACATATCACAAAATTTAATTAAGCAATGAAAAACAAATCCCTTGTAACAAAATCGGCTAAAACATTGGTAGCAATCGCAGCGTTGGTATTTTTATCTTCCTGCAACCGCGGTTATGGCTGCCCTACAAATTTTTCCATTGACGTAATGGACGTGCTGAAAGCGGCAGTAGAAATTTTCTTCTAAGAACGGCTGAATTTGCAACAAGTTTCAAAATGGATTGTTCCCTGATTAAACTTTGATTGTCTCTGTTTAATCAGTTTTTTTTATTTCAATTGGGTATGATTCACTGGAAATTTTTAACGCAACCTCAACAGGTAAGCGATTTGATTGATTTATCCAATCAAAAGCCTTGTGTTATTTTCAAACACAGCACGCGTTGCTCGGTAAGTGCTGTAGCAAAGTATCGACTGGACAGTGATTGGGATTTTCAGGAAAATGAAGTAGAAGTTTTTCTACTCGATGTGATTGCGCATCGCGAGCTTTCCCGAAAAGTGGCAGAAATTTTTGAGATTTATCACGAATCGCCCCAATTGTTGTTGATCCGCGATGGCTTGTGCGTCTATGATGCGTCGCATTTGGATATATCCGTCGCTGATTTAAGAAGTTGTCAGGAATGTTTTGAATTTGTAACGCAATAGTACCCACACGTGGTGTTCGATGATATTTTTGAAACGCAGGATGGATCACATTCCATCTGGTCACAGGAGTTTGGGGTGAGTTATCATTCCAAATACGGGGCTATTCAAGAATCCAGGCACGTTTTCATAGAATCGGGTTTGTACTATAAGGCTTTACAGCAAAGAGAAGTGGCAGTATTGGAGTTGGGCTTTGGCACAGGGTTGAATGCCTTGTTGACCTACCAGGAAGCCGAACGCCATGACTGGCGCATTTTTTACGAAGCCATTGAAGCATACCCCATTGATTTGCAAACAGCCAATCAACTCAACTATTCTGTTTTGCTGGATGCCATTTCGCTGTCGGCTGTTTTCAATTTTTTACATCAGGCTGCTTGGGAAGTACCTCACGAAATATCTTCGCATTATACTTTCCAAAAAACAAAAAAAGATTTCCAACAGCTTGATTATCAACAACAATTTGATATAATTTATTTTGATGCGTTTGCGCCCAATGCTCAACCGGAGCTGTGGGAAACACCCTTATTGCAAAAACTGTACGACGCACTTCGCCCCAATGGCATACTGGTGACTTACTGCGCCAAGGGCAGCGTCAAGCGAAATTTTAAAACAGTCGGTTTTCAAGTGGAAGCACTGCCGGGTCCTCCAGGCAAACGAGAAATGACCCGATGCACCAAAGCGGCATCCGTATTATAAAAGGTGTATCAATTTTAATAGGTGAGTCAGGTGAGGTAAAAAATGAGTGCTTATTCAAACGCTCCTCCTGGGTTTAGCCTTCTTCTCCATCGCTTTCCAAGCTTTTCTTGGGTTTGATTACGTTGATTTTACCATCTTCGCCATACAACTCGCGCGATTTTTTGTTGTATGCCAGCGCTGCTTCCTCCGCGGTAGCAAACATGCCAATGTGAATGGATTTTCGATTCACGGAGATGACTGCCCGAAAACGGTTATTTTCTTTGTAAACCCCTGTGTAACCTGCGCGACTACTGGTTTTTCGCTTGCGGCTGGCAACCGAGCGCGAGCGATAAATCAGATTTTCCAGGCGGCAATCCAGTTTGTTTCCATTTTTGGCACCTACCAGGTTGGTGTCCATGGATTTGGAAGTGTTTAAAAATTTCTCTGCAACGAGTTTGTGCAAATAAATGGTTTCTGTTTTGTAGCTGCCGTCTGCTTTTTTCCAGGTTTTCTGAAAAACAGCACATCCGCTGGAGTGGCGACGCAAGTTGTTGAGAAAATCTACTTGTACCAGGTAAGGGTCTGAGGAGAGGTACTCATACACCTTGTCATCCAACAGAACTACATCGTCGGAATTCTTGAGTTTGACTTTGTACAACACGTTCTCTGAGTTTTAGCTGTTTACGAATATTTAACCTTCTTAATACAAGTTAAAATACCCGTATTGAAAAGGGCTCTAGGCTCAACAAAAGATAGGTTCTTCGGAATTAATGCGAAATATAAACATTTTAGTTAAAATTTAGAATTTACCTTTCGCACAAAATTTTTGTACGCACTTTGGAAAGGCGTTCACCTCGTGTATTTTGTTTCCAAAACCGCTGAATCGCTCTAGTTTTCGACTAAAATGTCAAAGATTAAATAAACGATTTAATTTTTTTTAACGAAGGAGTTACACTTATTTAAATTTCCAGTATTTTGCCTCTTCAAAAGAATATTTTTTCAAATAGAGGCGACTATAACGTATGAAATTTCTACCTAACCAATTTATCTTAATTTTTATTCTAATTCTTTCCCTTTCATCTGGATTGTTAGCACAACGAACGCTACGAGGGGAAGTCACAGATGCCACTACCGGTGAGCCGCTCATCAGCGCTAGCATCCTCATCAAAGGAACCTCCATTGGTACAATAACGGACTATGATGGTTCTTTCAATTTAAAAATTACAGAAGACTTACCGCTCATCTTGCAAGTAAGCTACACTGGCTACACGAGTAAGGAAGTACAAGTGACGGACGACCGCGAACGCATCAAAGTACAACTGGAAGAAAACGCAGTGATGATCTCTGCGGTGGAGGTAACGGGCAGACGCATTTCGGAAAAACAGCAGCAGTCGCCATTGACGATGGAAACCCTGGACAACATTGGCATCCGGGAAACGCCTGCCGCCAATTTTTACGATGGCTTGGGCGCACTGAAAGACGTGGATTTAACGGCTGCCAGCCTTGGTTTCAAAATCATCAACACGCGTGGCTTCAACAGTACCAGCCCTGTGCGCTCTTTGCAAATCATTGACGGGGTGGATAACCAGTCACCAGGTTTGAATTTTTCATTGGGCAACTTTCTGGGCTCTTCCGAGTTGGATGTCAATCGTGTCAACCTTATTATTGGTGCAAGCTCTGCTTTTTATGGTCCGAATGCGTTTAATGGCGTGATTAGTATGGAAACGAAAAATCCCTTCCTACATAAAGGGCTGAGCGCCATGCTGAAAGGTGGCGAGCGCAATTTGATAGAGGGTGGCTTTCGTTGGGCTGATGCTTTGCAAAATAAATCGGGGCAGGATGTGCTGAGTTATAAATTCAACTTTTTCTACTTCCGAGCAAATGATTGGGAGGCGGATAATTTCGATCCGGTGTATGATACCGAAACAGGATTGGACAATCCAGGTGGCTACGATGCTGTCAACATTTATGGTGATGAATATCAAACTGCTAACGATTTTTCCAATTCTCTGGCAAATCCTGGGCTGGGTATCATTCACCGGCGCGGTTATACCGAAAAAGATTTGGTAGATTACGATTCAGAAAACTTGAAAGCAGGTGCTGCCGTGCACTGGCGGCTCAATCCAGCCCAGAATCTTCAATCGCCCGAACTGATTCTTTCTTCCAATTTTAGCACTGGAACTACTGTTTATCAGGGGGACAACCGTTTTAGTTTGCGTGATATCCGATTTTATCAACATCGTTTAGAATTAAATAAAACAGATAAATATTTCCTGCGAGTTTATGCGACGCACGAAGATGCTGGTAATTCTTACGACCCTTATTTCACGGCGTTGGTGTTGCAAAGAAATGCAAAACCAGGCAATCAATGGCGTTCGGATTATATCAACTACTGGCAGTTGAATGTACTACCGCGTTTGCGTTCACAGGAGGGCTACCCTAGTCCGTTGAATTATATTGGCAGACCGGCAGAGTTTCGGGCAGCGGTGAGCGCGTTTCTAGACAATCCGAATACGCAAGATTCTTTATTTTTATGGCATGGAGAAGCGCAGCGCTCAGCTAATACAGGCAATCCTATTGACGGGTCAGAAGATTTTTTTGAACCAGGTACGGAACGCTTCCAGAATGAATTTGATAATATAACTTCCAGAGTATCTTTCACCGAGGGTGGCACACGCTTCTTCGACCGCTCAGCGCTGGTGCATGCGCATGGCGAATACAAGTTCAACGACCTCGTGCAAAGTGGTTCCATCACGGATTTGGATCTGCTGGTGGGGGCAAGCGGGCGCATTTATATGCCCAATTCCCAGGGTTCAATATTGTTAGACACATTTGGTAGAAACATTGACACATATGAATATGGGGTATATGGCGGTGGAACTATGGAATTCAATCGCCGATTGAAAGTGAGCGCTTCTCTGCGTTTAGATAAAAATAAAAATTTTGATTACCTGTTCTCTCCTGCTGCATCGCTGGTTTATACGCCAACACAAAAAGACGTATTGCGTTTATCTTTCTCATCTGCAATTCGCAATCCGACATTAAGTGATCAATTCCTGTTTTATAATGTAGGGCGTGCTATTTTGATCGGAAATCTAAATGGCTTTAATAATTTAATTACTATTGAGTCTTTAGAAAACTACCTCAATACATTGGATCGAAATCAGTTAGAATTTTTTGATGTGGCGCCAATAGAGCCTGAGAAGGTCAGAACTATTGAAGCCGGCTATCGTACTACACTTTTTGAGAAATTATATTTGGATGCGACTTATTACTATAGTTTTTATCAAGATTTCATCGGATTTAACTTAGGCGTAGATGCTACTTTCGAGAATACCACTGGTTTACCGGTCAATGTTCAAGCTTACCGAGTGGCAGCTAACGCAACCGACCGAGTTACTACGCAGGGTTTCTCCATTGGTGCCAATTATTATTTATGGAATTATTATGCTTTATCAGGCAATTATTCATGGAACCGACTGAATACGGCTACTGACGACCCCATTATTCCGGCATTCAACACGCCTGAGCATAAATTCAACGTGGGTTTCGCCGGACGTGACATTCCATTACGACTGGGTGGCTTAACTTTTAATAATTTTGGGTTTAATGTGAACTACAAATGGATAGACGGTTTCTTATTTGAAGGCTCTCCTCAGTTTACTGGTTTCATTCCTCAGTACGATTTATTGGATGCGCAGATTAACTGGCAAATAAGAAGATTGAATACAACTGTCAAAATAGGTGCTTCCAACATTTTGGATAATCGTCAATTCCAGACTTATGGCGGTCCGCGTGTAGGAAGGCTGGCTTACTTTTCTTTGCTATACGATTTTAGAAAAGAATAGAACCAAGATTATACAATAACTAACTACTTAAACAAAATTTTTATATGAAAAAAATCAATACGCGACTATTGCTACTACTGGTACTAACGACTATTTCTGGCATGCTAGCCGCTCAGCGTTATACCAGTCAGGTATTTACCGAGGTAAGTGTTCAAAAAAATGTAGTATATGCCCGAAATATCTCAGTATTAACGGGTTCACCGCTTGCTATCGATCTTTTAATGGATGTTTACACGCCTGTTGGTGACACTGAAACCGATCGCCCGGTTGTACTTTATTTACATACCGGTTCTTTCTTGCCACCGATTATTAATGGTCAGGTTACTGGTTCGCGAAGTGATTCAACAGTAGTGGAGATGTGTACGCGCCTCGCTAAAATGGGCTATGTTGCAATAGCTGCCACTTACCGACAAGGTTGGAATCCGGTCGCTACAGGTCCTGCGGGTCAGAATACCCGCACCGGTACGCTGCTCAATGCCGTTTATCGTGGCATTCAGGATGTACGTGCTGCTATTCGATTTTTGCGCAAGGGTGTAGCCGAAAACAATGATCCTTATGGTATTGATCCTGAAAAAATTGTCGTTTGGGGACAAGGCACTGGTGGTTACATTTCTATGGCAGCAGCCTTCCTGGATCGCTATCAAGAAATTGTATTAGAAAAATTCATCAACACTGAGACGCTCACGCCTTACATCGACACAACTCTATCGTCTAACGTTTATGGAACCACTGCAACACCGCTTAACATTCCAAACCACCTCGGGTATAGCTCTGATTTCAACATGGCAATTAATATGGGCGGTGCTTTGGGTGACAGTTCCTGGATAGAAGGTAAACCAGACGAGCCGGAAGTAATCGCTTTCCATTTCCTGCAGGATCCTTTTGCACCCTTTGCTAATGGACCAGTAATTGTGCCAACCACAGGTGATTTTGTTGTGAATGTGTCCGGTAGCCGTGTGATAGTAGGAGCTGCAAATGCAAAAGGAGTGAATGACGATTTAGCACCAGTAAATGCATTGAATGATCCGTTGACTCTAAGAGTGAAAGCATTGAGCCAAGTACCACTCAATTATCTTGGACAAAACATTACTATTGCTACTGACAATTTCTATCCTTTTCTCACGCAAGGAACTGGTTTCCGTTCTGGCTTGTGGGAATGGTGGGACAAACCAACGCTTGATTTGGTAGTGGCAGGAACCAATGCAGCGCTAGGAACCAACTATAACAGCGACACCTTGCACAACAATGGTCTGATTACCAATCCGAATATGTCAAAAGCACTGGCACTAACCTACATTGATACCATGCTGAATTATTTTGCACCACGTGCTTGTAACTCACTCAATCTGGGTTGTGCAGTAACTTCTACGATTGATGTGCTGGATGCTAAATCAGTCGAATTGCGCATGGCACCGAACCCGGCAACAGAAGCCGTTTATTTCCAAACCGGCAATGAGTTTCCAATTCTGGATTTCCAATTATTTGATATGAGTGGAAAATTATTGCGATCAAACGTGAATTTAAAAGATCATAACTTTACATTGCATCGAAATGGGCTACCGCCGGGTGTTTATTTTGCTAAAATGCGATTTAAGGAGGGTATTGTTACTCAAAAGTTAATTTTTTATTAATTAAATATTTTTTTTATATAAAAAGGGAAGACTTTATAATATCGTCTTCCCTTTTTCGTTTTAAATAAAATTCAATATGAAAAATCCAAATTCGTAGTCATTTTAAACCTTATTTCATAACCCAAAATCTTTTTTATGAAAACTTTTAATCTTTTTATTTTAGTGATCTTTTTTTACAGGAGTTATTATGTCATGTGAAAAAGAAACTGTGGACATCGTTAATGAAAGCTCAAAAACAGGAAATACTTTTCCTACCTTAGCAGAAGAGGATGGAATGTTTGTATTTGATAATTTTGAACAGTTTGATACTGCAATTCATCTTCTTACTGAAGATAGGTTTATCGAATATATTAACTCAACTATGTCATTCAGTTCTCTTAAACAGAAGATTGACTTTTTAACAAAAGAATTTTACAATAAAAAAGTAAAAACATTAGAATTAATGAAATATTTTAACTTAAATGATAATCTAATAGAACTAAATTACCCTTTCTATCATTTTAGTTATTTATTGAATTCAGAGGGGGATATCAAAATAGGTAAGCAAGTAATAAGATTTACTAAAGAGTATGTTTATTCCGTTCAGGAAGAAAACAAAAATTTATTAAGCAATACAGAACTAGGTAAAGAAGTTTCTGATAAAATTTTTGTTTCAAAGGTAAAAAAGATTGAGCAAGTGATATCAGATTTAGAATCAAGAGATGTTGTTGATGAATGTGTTGATACTTCCTCTCCTTACACATTTGTAACTCGAATTGTCGGAGCCCAATATTGTGTTAGTCCTGATTATACAAGAATAACGATAGCAGCATATCTGAGTAAGCAATATTATAGCTATGGATATGGCTCTGGTAGCACTACATTAATTGCAGATGGCGGTAAAATTTATTATGGAAGCAGTTTATTGTGGGACGCATATCCATCAGTTAATCAAACCAAATCCACTCCTGATAATTCGTATTTAGGGCTATGGATATACCCTTTTAAAGATAGAACATATACTAACGTTTCTTGTAATTCAACAACTTTTAGAATAGCTGGTGGTGTAACAATGGCAGAAGGAGATTTCTCCGGTTGTTGCACTCTTTCTTGTAGTTATTATAACTACGATGGATCTTTCTAATTAAAACTAAATGAAGTTGTGGCGCACCGCTGTGGTGTGCCACAATTTTCTTTTATACCAATACCTTCTCCGGCAGTACCGCCTTCATTTTTTCAATCACCACATCCACTTCTTCTTTGGTATTCAAATGCGAAAGCGAAAAACGAATCGTGGTTCGATCCGAATCTTTATGCAATGCTGCAATCACGTGCGAACCCTGGTCGGCACCGGAACTACACGCGCTCCCCCCGGAAACACTGATGCCGGCTATGTCCAGATTAAACAGTAGCATTTCATTCTTGGGTGAGGGCGGAAAGGAGACACTTAATAATTTATAATGTCCATTTTCAACATCACCATTGAATTGAAGGTCTTCAAAATGCGTTTCTAATTGATCTTTCAAATAATAACGAACGCTTTGAATATGTAATCGCCTTTCTTCCAAATTGTTATAAGCCAATTCTAATGCTTTCGCCAATCCAATAATCCCATAAATATTTTCGGTACCGCCTCGCATGTTGCGCTCCTGTGCGCCACCATCAATAAATGGTTTTATAATGTTATTGCCGTTGATGTAAATAAATCCGACGCCTTTGGGTCCGTGAAATTTATGCGCAGCGCCCGCCAAAAAATTAATTTTTGTTTTAGACACATCAATTGGATAGTAGCCCATGGTTTGCACCGTATCCGAATGAAACAAAGCATCGTACTGCTCACAAAGTTGCGATATTACATCCAAGTCTATCATAGTGCCAATTTCATTATTAGCATGCATCAAAGACACTAAAGTTTTTTTAGAAGTATCTTGCAGAAGTTCCTCTAAATGAGCCACTTCTACGCTACCCTTTTCATCTAAATGGACATAATCAACATGCACCGAGTTATTTACTTCTAATGCCTCTAAAGTATGTAAAATGCAATGATGCTCAATCGGCGAACTAATGATACGCTGCACGCCCAGGTCGCGCACGGCACATTTCAGCGCCATGTTATTCGCCTCCGTGCCGCCGGATGTAAAGAAAATCTCCCCAATAGAAGCATTTAATAATTTTGCCACTTGTTTCCGCGCTTGTTCTACTGCCGCACGAGCCTTGCGCCCTTCCGCGTGAATGGAAGAAGGATTGCCATTGTTATGACGCATTATGTCTATCATAACTGCTAAAACCTCTTCGTTAAGCGGCGTCGTTGCTGCATTATCAAAAAAAATTCTCATATTATTTCTCCTGATTTGTACTTCGTACTTCCAACTTTATATCAACTCAACTTTTCTGTAAACCATTTTTCTACCCGTTGAGTTTCGGGTTCTTTCACATGCACAAATTCATTGGTGGTAGGATGATAAATATAATCCTTCGCCCATTCTGCATGATTATGATATAACTGCTCAATTCCATGTAAAATATAATCTATTTCTTCATCTGTCATCGTAGGATGAATCGACATGCGAATCCAGCCGGGTTTATTAGATAAATCGCCCTGGTTAATCTGGTCGGTAATGATTTTTGAAAAACCAGGCGTCACCTCCAATAAATAATGCCCATAAGTGCCCGCACAAGAGCAGCCGCCGCGTGTCTGAATGCCAAAGCGATCATTGAGCAATTTTACACCCAAATTATAATGCAAACCTTCTATATAAAAAGATATGACACCCAATCTTTTACGAAGTTCGCTAGCCAGAATATGCAATTTGGGCAATTGATCCAACTGTTGCCAAACGCGTTCCAACAATTCCTCTTCCCGATGTAAGATATTTTCCACACCCATCTCCGCCTTCAATTGAAAACAAAGTGCTGCTTTGATCGTTTGCAAAAATGCAGGGGTACCGCCGTCTTCTCTTGCTTCAATTTCTTCGATGTACTTGTGCCCGCCCCAAGGGTTCGTCCAGTCCACCGTGCCGCCGCCCGGATTATCAGGAATGCGATTGGTATATAATTTTGGATCAAATACCAGAATGCCCGTCGTTCCTGGTCCGCCGAGAAATTTATGCGGTGAAAAGTAAATGGCATCTAAATGTTGTAATGAATTTTCGGGGCGCATATTAATATCAATGTAAGGCGCTGAACACGCAAAATCCACAAAACACAAGCCGCCATGCCGATGCATCATTTCCGCAATTTCATGATAGGGTGTGAAAACGCCCGTTACATTAGAGCAGGAAGTGACTGCCGCAATTTTTATTGTACGATTATGATATTTATTTAGTAAACTTTGTAAATGATTTAAATCCACTAAACCGGCTGCGTCTGGAGGAATAATTTCCACATCTGCCAATGTTTCCAACCAAGAGGTTTGATTAGAATGGTGCTCCATGTGCGTGACAAACACGATGGGGCGCTCCAACTCAGGCAGCGACACCAAATTCCGGTGTTTTTCGTGCACTTTCAAACCCAAAATACGCTGAAATTTATTCACAACGCCCGTCATTCCTGAGTTGGAGGAAATCAAAACGTCCTTTGAATGAGCGCCGAGATGCCGTTTGATAATGGCTTTCGCTTCGTGGTAAGCCTGCGTCATGGTGCACCCGGTGACGGTCGTTTCGGTGTGCGTGTTGCCTACAAAAGGACCGATTTCATTCAGCAAGCGCTCCTCGATGGGTCGATACAGGCGTCCACTGGCGGTCCAATCCGCATAAACAATGGGCTGTTTGCCAAAAGGTGTTTCAAATAGCTGGTCGATGCCGACAATGTGATGGCGAAACTTTTGAAAATAGGATTCCAAAGTTTCAGCGGTGGTAGGATTTGGTATGGTTAGCGCTTGCATTATAAACGATTGAATATCAACATTAAATCAACTGCTGTGCGTCTGATTTCAACTGCTCTACTAAGTCCAACGCCTCTTTTTCATTGTTGCTTTCCGCATAGACGCGAATGATCGGTTCGGTATTGGATTTGCGCAGGTGCACCCAACCCTCCGGGAAATCAATTTTCAAACCATCAATGGTATTGTAATCCTCGTTTTTGTACTTATCCTGCAATTGTGCCAACAGGTGTTCCATATTGACAGCGGGTGTCAGCGAAATTTTGTCTTTGACCATCGCATAATTTGGATAAGCTTTGCGCAATTCCGACATGGTTTTGCCCGATTTTACTAAATGCGATAAGAATAGTGCAATGCCCGCCAAAGCATCGCGTCCATAATGTAAATCCGGCACAATCACGCCGCCATTGCCTTCGCCGCCAATCACTGCATTCACCGCTTTCATTTTATTCACCACATTTACTTCACCGACTGCTGCTGCATAATATTCGCAACCATGTTTCCGGGTTACGTCGCGCAGCGCACGCGTGGAGGACAGATTGGAAACAGTTGTACCTTTTTTGTAATGCAAAATATAATCAGCTACAGCCACTAAGGTGTATTCTTCGCCAAACAACTCGCCATTTTCAGACACAAAAGCCAGCCGGTCCACATCGGGGTCAACGGCAATACCCAAATCAGCTTTTTCATTGACAACTGCCTGCATCAAATCCTGCATGTGCGCGGGCAGCGGCTCTGGATTATGCGCAAATTGCCCATTGATTTCACCGTTCAGAACGACCACTTCACAATCCAATTCCCGCAACAAATAAGGCACTGCCAAAGCGCCTGTGGAATTGATACAATCCACCACTACTTTGAATTTTCGCTGACAAATGGCAGGGGCATCTACCAAATCCATTTTTAAAATTTCCTCCGTATGCCGACCAATGTAGCCATCTGCCGTGCTGTATTTACCCAATTTTGTGACATCCGCATAACGAATTTCTTTGGTTTCCAACAATTGCAAAAATGCTTCTCCGTCTTCCTGAGAAATAAATTCGCCCTTGTGATTCAACAATTTCAATGCATTCCACTCCATTGGATTATGGCTCGCCGTGAGGATAATGCCCGCACCCGCTTGTTCCCAGGGCACTGCCATTTCAACAGTAGGCGTAGTCGAATAACCCAAATCCACTACATCGATGCCAAGCGCAAGTAAAGTATTGGAAACCAAGCTACTAACCATCGCGCCCGATACGCGTCCGTCGCGCCCGATGACCACTTTGGGGGCGTGTCCATTTTGCAAAATCCAGTACCCAAAGGCTGCGGTACAAGTTACAATGTCTTCAGGGGTAAGGTTGTCACCGGCATAGCCGCCAATGGTGCCTCGAATGCCGGAAATAGATTTGATAAGTGCCAATTGATTTGATTTTTTGTAAAGGTAATGTTGAAAAAATTTTCCTTTTCGCAAAAATAAGAAAAATATAACGGACTGCTTTATTCACAAGATTTTATGAATATTTAAAAATAACAAGTTGATTGTCAGCTTTTTAAAAACTTACCTTGTTTAACTCCCCAAACTTTTTATCTTTGAGCCGTTGAAAGCTCCGTTCCACTGGCTCGTATCAAAAAGTGGAATTCAATTGGAAATCAAACAATTATGGAAATTTTACTCCAATTAGACGAACAGGTATTTCATTGGATTAATGATGGGTGGCAAAATGCTTTTTTTGATGCAATTATGCCGATTTGGAGAGAGAAGTCCACATGGATTCCATTATATTTATTACTATCTGGTTTTATATTTTACCGATTTAGAATCAAAGGCTTATTTTTGATAATGGCACTTGGATTGCTGATTGGTATTTCTGATAATGTCAGCAGTCAGTTGATTAAAAAAAATGTGCGCCGCATTCGCCCCTGCAATGACGAAACCGTTGAAAATGTGCATCGGCTCATTTCTTGTGGCAGCGGTTATAGTTTTCCTTCCACCCATGCCGTTAACCATTTTGTGGTTGCAACTTTCCTAAGTTTAACCTTGGGACAATTTTATAAAAAAATCCGGTTGCCGCTTTATTTATGGGCTGCTTCGGTTGCATTGGGGCAGGTTTATGTCGGCGTGCATTATCCGCTGGATATTTTGTGCGGCGCATTGATCGGGGTTCTGATTGCCTGGCTGGGTGCCAAATTATATTTTAAATGGAAAAAAATTAGCATTGGGAAACCGGAAGCGGAGGTAAGGGTGTAACGATATAACGGCTTATGATATAACGGTTTATGAGTTAAAGGAGGATGAAGGAGGAGCAATATATGCAACGCTGCTTCGATCTGGCGCGGTTAGGAGCAGGCAGTGTTTCGCCCAATCCGATGGTTGGGGCGGTATTGGTCTATCAGGATCGCATCATTGGCGAAGGCTGGCACCAGCGCTATGGCGAGGCACATGCAGAGGTAAATGCAGTGCGCAGTGTGAAGCCAGAATATCGCATTTTCATCTCAAAATCAACACTTTACGTATCGTTAGAACCTTGCAATATTTTTGGAAAAACGCCACCTTGTACCAATCTTATTTTAGAGCACAACATTCCCAAAGTGGTTATTTCTTGTTTGGATCAAACGCCAGAAGTGGCAGGCAAAGGGGTAGCGCTGCTTCGTGCGAATGGCGTGGAAGTTGTGACAGGCATTTTGGAAGAAAAGGGAAAAGAAATAAGCCGCTTTCGCAATCATTTTGTGACACAAGCAAGACCCTACATTATTTTGAAATTCGCACAAACACGGAATGGAATGTTTGGCAAATCAAAGGAGCAGGTCTGGATTAGCAATGAATACAGCAAAAGGCTTGTGCACAAATGGCGCAGCGAGGTGGACGCGATTTTGGTGGGAACCAATACGGCTCGCATTGACAATCCAGAATTGACCAATCGGCTTTATTTTGGTAAATCGCCGCTTCGTATCGTAATTGATAAACATTTACAACTGCCTGATAATCTGCATGTTTTTGACCAAAAACACCCTACCCTTGTCGTCACTTCAAAAGTCCAATCCGCAATTGCTCATCTTTCATATTTAACGGTTCCATTTGATGCTAATTTTTTGACAACCATGCTACAACACTTATACGAAAAAAAAATTGCTATCTTGCTGGTGGAAGGAGGTGCAACGCTGTTACAGAACTTTATACAAAATAATCTTTGGGATGAGGCACGGGTATTGATTGGCAATACTTCGCTTGAAGGCGGAATCCAAGCGCCTTTTATTTCTGGAGAGATTACACAACAGTATTCACTGAGCACCGACAAAATAATTTGTTATAGGAATGTTCACAGACGTTAAACTTCCATTAAAATGGCTATAAATCATCATAAGCCCCTTTTTTATTTTGTTTCTTAGTTGTTAATTTTGCTAAAAAAACAAAACAGGATTCACTGATGAAAAAAGGACTGGTCGCGCTTCTAACCCTTATGGCTAGCACGTTGTTTTTAACCCAATCATTAAGCGCGCAAGAAACTGCACAAAAAGAAAAAGTGAACTGGCTCACCTGGGAGCAGGCGATGGAGCTATCGAAAAACGAGAGCCGCAAACTAGTGCTCGAAGTATATAGTGATGGCTGCTTGTGGTGCAAGCGGATGGATGAGACCACTTTCAGCGAACCCGGCATTGCCAGTTATTTGAATGAGCACTTTTATGCGGTGAAATTGAACGCAGAACAAAAGCAATCTTTATGGTACAAAGATAAGGAGTACGAATTTGTCAAAAGTGGTCCCAAAGGGTATCATGGGCTTGCTGCCGAATTGCTCAAAGGTAAATTGAGTTATCCTTCTATTGTGTTTTTGGATGAAAATCAAGAAGTTATACAAGCTATTCCGGGCTATCGCTCTCCTGAAGAGTTCGAGCAGATTATCACTTATTTTGCCAAAAACTCGTATAGAAATACGCCTTGGTCTTCTTACACCAAATCTTATAAACCTTTCTTAATCAGCAATAAACATTAAGTAAAAAATTGCTAACAGCACTTGAGCATGCTGTTAGCAATTTTCAAAACCAACTGGTTTTTGATTTCCGGCGACGCGTGGTGCCGCCAATTCCCAAAACGCCCAGTAAACCTCTGGTGAGTTCCCGGGCAATGGTATTGCCGATTTGCCTCGTAGTGGGGCTATCGATGATTTCTTCAATTGTGCTTTTCTCGCGCTTGCGGCTGCGTGGCACTGCCGCCTCTGCTTGCTGGCGCTGGCTTTTGCGCTCTTGCTGCACGTCTGCTTCGGCAGCTTCCTGGATTTTTTCTGTCAAAATTTCATGCGCACTTTCGCGATTGATCACTTCATTGTACTTGCGAACCAAAGCCGAACGAGCGATCATTTGATCGATTTCTGCATCTGTCAAAATATCCATGCGTGACTGCGGCGCGCGAAGCATCACATGCGCGAGCGGCGTAGGAATGCCTTTTTCATTTAACACCGTTACCAGCGCTTCGCCGATACCAAGCTGTGTAATAATCTCTTCTACATTATAAAAATCTGATATAGGATAGTTTTCAGCTGCGAGTTTAATAGCTTTACGGTCTTTGGCTGTAAAAGCACGAAGTGCGTGCTGAATTTTCAAACCCAACTGCCCCAACACCGCATCAGGAATATCAGCAGGATTTTGCGTTACAAAGAAAATGCCGACCCCCTTGGAACGAATCAATCGAATAATGGCTTCGATCTGGTCGAGCAGGGCACTCGATGCCTCATCAAACACCAAATGTGCTTCGTCAATAAAAATGGCGAGTTTCGGCTGATCCAGGTCGCCTGCTTCTGGAAAAGAAGCATAAATCTCCGCCAGCATTTGCAGCATAAAGGTTGAAAATAGCTTCGGACGATCCTGAATATCGGTGAGGCGCACGATGGAAATCACGCCTTTGCCTTTGTCATCCAAACGCACCAAATCATCCACATCAAACGAGCGCTCTCCAAAAAACAAATCGGCACGCTGCTGCTCCAATTCTACAATTTTTCGCATAATGGTACCCACAGAATCCGTCGAAATGCGCCCATATAATTTTTCAATATCAGCTTTGCCTTCGTTGGTCAAATATTGCAATACACTTCTAATGTCCTGTAAATCAAGTAGTGGCAATTGATTGTCGTCACAATATTTAAACACTACCGACATAATGCTCGATTGGGTATCGTTCAAACCCAAAATGCGAGAGAATAGCACCGGACCAAATTCTGTCACCGTAGCCCGCAACCGTGCGCCTTTTTCATTCGACAGACTTAAAAATTCCACCGAATTGCCGCTTGACACAAACGGAATGCCGATTTTTGCGTGTCGCTCCTCTACTTTGGCATTGCTAGCGCCGGGCATTGCAATACCGCTCAAGTCGCCCTTGATGTCCATGAGCAACGAAGGAATACCTTGTGCTGAAAAGTGTTCGGCGAGAATTTGCAAGGTTTTTGTTTTACCGCCACCGGTTGCACCCGCAATTAGCCCATGTCGGTTCATGGTTTTCAAAGGCAATTTTACAATAGCGCCGGTCACCGTTTCGCCATCAAGCATCGCCGCGCCTAAGTCAATAGCAGTTCCTTTAAAAGTGTAGCCTTGTTGAATGGTCTGGAGAAGTTGTGCTTGTCTTGACATTTTAATATATTGTTATTTATTAACTGTTATTTGTGTTCTTTCTACAACAAAAATTAACTTACCCAATCACAAATAACGGATAACGTCTTTATTCTTGATTCCATTTGTTAACGCGAAGGTCGTATTTTTTCTTGCTGAATTCCCAGAGATCCAAATTGAAATCCCGTTCGAGCGCTTCCACTTCAAAATTCGGAAAAAAATTCAACCCGGTTCGTTCTTCCACTTCGTCAATTGACACTGCAAATTTATACAATGGTTCAAAACTTACCTCATTTGGAATGATAAAAGCAACGCCTTTGAGCTGCGGCTCCGTTGTATCAAGCAAAACTTTAAAATAAGCGGCTGGCACAGCTACCTGGTTTTCACCAATTGTTCCTTTGATAGGGTCTTTTAAAATAGGACCAGACACCACATATAAGGCTTCATTTTGCTTCGCCCAGTTGCGCGTCAATTCTTCCAATTCTCTCCAAATGCCTTTGTTGAAGTTTTTTGACTGCGGGCTGATATTACTTAATAAAAAGGAATAATACATAGCATTCTCATTAAAAGCCATATCTGCAGCTGGAGCGAGATGCCCGCGGTCATAACCGGAATTCCGATAATCTTCCAAAGCAGCAGACCCATTTTTCACCCGATCATCAGGCAAAAATTCATCCGCGCGTTCCACCCAATTTTCATTCAGCCGTTCGGCGGTGAGTTCGTATGCCACCCAATCCGCTTGTTCATGTTTTTCGTTGTAAGACAGTACAAAATAAGGGTTGTAAATAATTTGCCCGCGAGCACCACTTGGCAAAAAATCAAAGGCTTCTATGTCAATCGCTGGTTCATTGGAAGCAGTCTCACTTGCATCAGAATTGCCGGTAAAGCGATTAAAAAAAAGGATCAACGCCGTTAAAATCGTTGCAAAAATGCCTACTCGCGCAATGTTGCCGCCGCCGCCCCGAGCATGATTGGTTTTGAATGTAGCCATAGGAATGTTGAATTCAAAAGTTATATTTGATGTTTGGCGTTATTATAACTTTAAAACGTAAACGTTCATTTATCAAACGATTTGGTAAAAATAGCAAAATTTGAGTAAATTGGCAGGTAGAATATACAATTCCAATTAGGAGATCAAATATTTTAAAGCTTTGAAAATCAAACACATAGGCATTACAGGTGGCATCGGCAGTGGTAAAACGACTGTTTGTAAAATTTTTGAAACACTTGGCATTCCTGTTTATTACGCGGATGATCGCGCCAAATGGCTGATGACGCACGATACAGATTTGATAGCTGGCATTCAACAAATATTTGGTGAAGCTGCTTATTTTGAAAATGGCGAGCTGAATCGCCCGTACATTGGGCAAATTGCCTTCAACAATGCTGAAAAACTGGCACAACTCAACGCTTTGGTGCATCCTGCGGTACTGCGCGATGGCAATGAATGGCAGCAGGCGCAGCAGCACGTGCCTTACACCCTCAAGGAAGCCGCACTGTTGTATGAAAGCGGTAGCTATCTTGATTTAGATCAAATGATTGTGGTAACAGCGCCCAAAGAAGTGCGCATTCAACGGGTGATGCAACGCGATCAACTGTCCCGTGAAGCCGTGGAAGCTCGAATAGACAAGCAAATGCCGGAGGAGGAAAAAGTAAAGAAAGCGGATTTTGTTATTTACAATGACGGTGAAAAAGCTTTGATTCCTCAAATCTTAAGCATTCACCATCAATTAATTACAAATTAAAATTAATTCAATTTTTATTAACTTTTTTAGTTTCTTCATGCAGTACCGCCCCTTTTGATACCCGATCCAAATGCTCTTTTTTGCGCTTTTCCTGATACACTTGCACTTGTTCTTTAATTTTTAACTCCTTGCGATTCAAATTGCGATGGTAGGAAACGATGATAAATTGCGCCATATCTTCAGGATGCGCAATGCCCAATTCTTTGAGATAATGCGACAGGCGCGAGCCACCGTAAAAGCCCCAATTTTCAATAACCCAGCGCCCCAAGCTAAAATACAATTTGTGCACGGCTTCTTCTTCCGAAACGGATTTGAACTTTGCTTTTGATTCGGCGTCAATACGTTTGTTCAATTCCACAAAGGCATCTTCCAAATCTTTCGGAATGTATTGTCCATACAGCATTTCCTGGCGGATGCGGTATTGGTAATTTTTTTCAAATTCTTCCTTGGTTTGCGCGGGATCTTGTGCATAAGTTGCCACGCTCACCAAGAGCAAAATTGCGGGTAGTAGTCTCTTCATTTTTACACCTTTTTTCCTTTGCTATTTAAACGTAATTTGTGGTAGGAATAGTACACTGATTTTTGCAAAACGCCGGCATCAGTGTACCCTCCTTGCATTACCAGCGTATGAGCACCGACCCCCAGGTAAAACCGCTGCCAAACGCCGCCAGGCACACCAGATCGCCCTCCTTCACAGCACCTGCTTCCCAGGCTTCGCAAAGGGCAATAGGGATAGAAGCCGCGGTGGTATTGCCATAGCGCTGAATGTTGTTCCAAATCTGATCGTCGCGCAATTTTAACTTATGTTGCACAAACTGACTGATGCGCAAGTTCGCCTGATGCGGTATAAACATATCAATATCAGACGGTTGCAAATTCGTTTTGTTTAAGGCTTCCAGGATAACCTCCGGAAATTTTTGCACGGCGAGTTTAAATACAAACTGTCCTTCCATGTGCGGAAAAATCTGCCCGGTTTGCAGCATGTGTTCATTGATAAACATTTCGCCATATTTTGCATCGGAATAACCGTAATCAACCGGCTCCTCTAAATGCTCGGCGTGATAACCTCCATGCGCTCCAGGATTTATTAATGAAAGTTTCTCCGCATATGTTCCGTCAGAATGCAAATGTGTGGTAAGAATTCCTTTGTTAGCTTCCTCGGTGGGTTGCACCACTACGGCGCCGGCACCATCGCCAAAAATGACCGTCACATTGCGCCCGCGCGTGCTATAATCCAAACCCATGGAGTGCATCTCGGAGCCTACGAGCAAAATATTTTTATACATGCCCGTTTTTACAAACTGATCGGCGATGGACAAGCCATAAATAAAACCCGAACATTGGTTGCGTATATCGAGTGCCCCGATTTCCGTTTTAGTGATGCCCAGTTCACGCTGCAACAGCACACCGCAACCTGGAAAATAATAATCTGGACTCAAAGTGGCAAATATGATAAAATCAACCTCATCCTTTGTAATACCAGCGCGTTCGATGGCAATTTCCGCTGCTCGAGCGCCCATGGTTGTTGTTGTTTCCTGGTGTTTGATGCCGTAGCGTCTTTCCTGAATGCCGGTGCGTTCCTGAATCCATTCGTCAGAAGTGTCCATGACCTCCTGCAAATCAAGATTTGTAACAACTGTTTCAGGAACATAGTAACCGATGCCGCTGATTTTCGAATGTAACATGGATCAAATAATTTTTATAAACGATTTGTAAATGAGTTTATCTTTTCTTCGCTACAACTAACAAAATATTATTTTTCATTAAAGATAAAGCTAATACTTTATTAATGTTTCTGTTAAATTTTGCATTTATAACTCTTTCCTTTGGAAAAAGTCTCGTAAATATATATCTTTGTTTGGATTCCAAATATGGAAATGTAAAAACACGCTGATATTCCTTTGTACGCTTACTAAAGCCTGGTCACTTTTCAAATTTCTCACACAATACCCACTGACCGATTTCGCATAAAAATGCTTGGCACAACGTTTTGTAAACAATTCATTTGGTGAATATTATGAACCAGATTCAACTTGGCATTGTAGAAGATGAACCTTTGGTGATAGAAACGCTCGAAACGTTTATGAATAAACAACCCGATATTCGAGTGGCACTGACGGCTTCTTCGGTGGAGGTGTTTTTAAAAGGGCTTCAAACGCAGACGCCTCTTGATATGGTATTGTTGGACATTGGGCTGCCGGGAATGTCGGGGCTGGAAGGCATTCGCTACATCAAAGAAGAGCGACCGGATATTGACATTTTGATTTTGACCGCTTCGGATGACTCCGAAAAGGTATTTAAAGCGCTTTGCGCGGGGGCAGTGTCTTATATTTCAAAAAGAACAGATTTGAATACCATCAAGGATGCGGTGCTGACGGTGAATCGAGGCGGTGCGTACATGTCGCCTGCCATTGCTCGCCGGGTGGTCGAGTATTTCGCCCCAAAAAAATCGGTGCAAGATGACCCCTTGACGCCGCGCCAATTGCAAATTGCGCAGGGATTGGTGGATGGACTCAGTTATAAAATGATTGCCGACCGACTCAACATCTCGGTAGAAACGGTGCGTGACCATATCAAAAAAATTTATAAAAAACTGGAAATCAATAGCAAAACCGAATTAATCAAGAAAAAACTGGACGATGAATTTTAACGCTCAGTTGCCAAAATTCGAGTAAAAATGGTTCGGATAAGCAATTTTACAATTCGTTTTATTCTCATTCTTAATTTATTGCATGCAGGAATACTGGTTGCGCAAGAACAACCGCTCACCATTCCTACGCAATACTATTCCTTGAATGAGGGCTTATCCGAGCGTCTGGTGACTGCCATCACGCAAAGCAAAGATGGACATTTGTGGATCGGGACGAATAATGGTTTGAATAAATTTGATGGGTATGAATTCGTTATTTTTAATAACAGCCCAGATAATCCGAATCACCTGTCTGATTTTTACATTGATAAATTGCAAGTAACAAAAGAGGGCAATATTGTAATAGTATATAAAAACAACCTCTTCTTTTTTGATTTGCTGAATCCCAAAACTCATAAAATCACGAAAGTTAATACTTTACCAGAAAACAGCATCAAAGGAATTGTACGGCAGGTGACGGTAGATCAAAATGGGAAAATTCTGGTGCTTACCATTGGAAAAGAAGGCACCTATTTATTCCGATATTTAAAAAGCGGGCAGTTTGAACAAGTTTTTCATTTAGTGGAAACGCGTGAGCAACAAACGGCGACGGCTCAAATATTACGCTTGAAAAATGGCAATTATTTACTCAACGATCCGGAAAAAGGCTTGCGTTTAGTCAGTTCTAAGGGTCAGCTATTACATGTGCATACGTTGAACGACCTTTCCATTCCCATTGACTCAGCCGTTTTTCCAAGTCCTGTTCATTTTTTACATCAAGATCGACAAGGCAAAATTTGGATTTCATTTCAACATATTCCGGGCGTTTTTAATTGGTCTGAACAAGATTTTAAACTGCTTCTATCTCCGCTCATTCCAGCGGCGCCGACCTATACTTATGTGTGGGAGGATCAGGTTGGCAATTTATTATTCGCCAGAACGAATGGCAATCATTCATTTCCCACTTCTCTAAATTTATATTGTATCAAAACCGATGGCACTGTCGTTGACTTTTCTTACTTGCTTGGGTTAGGACCTCGTTTTCAGGATATTTATAGTGAAGATTTTTTTAAAACCATTCTGTTTGGTATAGACACAGGCTTAAAAATTACGCAGAATAATTACTCGCGCATCAAAACAGTCTTGTCGCAGCCGTTGAAAGCAGACGAACGCGGCACGATCATGCGTGGTATATCGGGCAATGACAAAACGGTTTATTTTGCAGAGGAAGATGGAAAATGGTACGCTTTAGACCTGGCGACCGACAGTCTTCGGAGCTTGCGCCTACGCGATGCTGCTACGGGTGAGCCGCTCGAGCTCAATTGCACAAATGGCGTGCGTTTAGACCAACAAAATAATCTTTGGGGCATTTCTTGCACTGATGTAGGGGAAGGTTTATTGATAAAAGCTAATCCGCTCACGGGAACAGCTACCGTGTATCCTTATCGCCATGTTTTTCGAGCTTTTACGATGGCAAGGGATGGTTCGTTCTGGTTGTTGGCAGAGCCTACCAATGGGGATAAAAGTAAGTTGGTTCATTTTGACCCAGTCACTACTTTATTTAACGAATATGCTGATAGTGAACTCAATAATCCTTTAAAAAATGCGGTAGCATGGTATGTTTTAGAAAGCCAAAATGGCATTGTGTGGATCGGAACAAGCAATGGATTGGTGCGCATTGACCAGCAAAAAGCGGTCTCCCGAACATATCAAATGGAATCGGAGTTGCATGGTAAAGGCTTGAAAAGCAATACGATATACGCCATTCACGAAGATAAAGAAGGTTTTTTGTGGCTCGGCACCAACAATGGATTGAGTGTGTTGAATCTTACAAATAATAAAATTTCAACCTATGATCGTAAAAATGGCTTGAGTAGTAACACTGTTTGTGGCATAGTGCCTGACGAAAAAGGTAATTATTGGATCAGCACCTACAATGGTTTGTCGTATTTTGATCGTAAAACGAATCAATTTCACAATTTTTATCAAGCCGATGGATTGAGCCACGATGAGTTTAATCGTTTTTCTTACTATCGGGACGTAAAAGGGCGTTATTATTTTGGTGGTGTCAATGGTTTAAATATTTTTTATGGCAACGATTTATTAATAAATGAAGCAACGCCACCGGTTGTATTTACTAAATTAATAAAATTCAATAATAAATCAGACAGTCTTATCACTTGTTATGATTGTTTAGGACCTGATGAAGAAATCATTATTTCACCCGATGATTCCTATTTTCAGCTGCATTTTATGTTGCCTCGTTTTGCCAATCCTTCCAAAAATCAATTTCAGGTAAAACTAGAAGGGTATGAAAAAAAATGGACTTACCTAGGCAACACCCCTTTCATTCGGTACACGAGTCTTCCGCCTGGCGATTATACCTTGTTGGTAAAAGGTGCCGATCCGAATGGCAATTGGAGCCAAGAAACCCTGCGTTTGCGCATTCACGTTGAGAAAACTTTTTTTCAAACCACCTTTTTTTACATACTTTGCATTGCGCTCGCTATTGCCATCGCGTATGGGGCTTTTCGGTATCAGCTAGAGCAAAAACTACAAGTAGAGCGCTTTCGGATTAAGCTTTCCAGCGATTTGCACGACGAACTCAGCGGCTTACTATCTGGTATTGCCATGCAAACGGATATGTTGCAAATGTCTTCTGAAGATGAGACCGTCAATAAACGCCTTCAACACATTGGCGAGGTAAGCCGAAAAGCAATGTCAAAAATGAGCGACGTGATTTGGTCTATTGACTCCCGAAAAGACAAAATTGAAAACCTGGTGAAACGCATGCACGAACACACGGATGACATCCTTATTCCTTTGGGCATTCATTACAATTTTACGATCAAAAAAGTGGATGTTCAACAACGCATTCCCCCGACCACTCGCCAGGAATTGTACCTTATTTTTAAAGAAGCCATTAATAATATTGCCAAACATTCTGATGCGGATCAGGTTTTTATCTCCATTTCTAATGCAGAAGGCGCTTTTCAGTTGGAAATCAAGGACAACGGCAAAGGGAAACCTCGCCTGCAAAATGGCAGCAATTTCAACTCTGGGCAGGGTCTGTCCAATATCAAAATGCGCGCGCAACGCATCAACGCAAAAGTAGAAATCATAAAAGAAGAAGGCTACCTCATTCGCCTGCGCATGCGGCGTTTTTCCTAAAATTTTTACAAATTAAATAACAGTTACTTATATATCAAATAGAGTTATAATTGTAAATCACTAAATTTATAACAATTACACATTTCAAATATTAAATTTCATTAAAATAATCGAATCAATTATTAAAAAAATGCAAAAAAACACCTACCCCATGAAGATGTGGTTTCGCGGTATCAAACCTTGATGTATATTTGCGGTGTTATAGTTGAACATTGGTAAACAACCATATAAGAATTCCTTCCTATTCACCTATCAACAAGAAGCGTGTTTACTAAGCGGGGCTTCCTGTTCTCTCGAGGAAGTCCCTTCTTTTTTTAAGGTGTAGGAACCAAAAGCATCCAATTTCCCGGTCACAGTTTTCTGTAGCGCAGAAAAACTAATCTCCTTGGGCTCCCTCGACATCAATTTTACTGCCCGGAATTCGAGCGTGAGCCCATTTTTTTCAAGTTTAAACAAAAGTTTTCCGCTTATTTTTCTATCGTAAGGATCAAATTTGGATAATCTGTAATTATTCCATCTACACCCAACATAATAAGCTGACGCATACTGGCAGTATCGTTTACCGTCCACGGTATCAAACGCATGTTTTGCTGGTGCACTTGCTGAACCAATTTTCCATTTACCAATTGATAATAAGGGCTGTATATATCAGGCTTAAAATTCAATTGATCCATATTTTTTTCAAAACCATTGCTGTTTTCAATTAAAAACGCGGTGGTCAACCCAGCGTCTATCTGGTGTACTGCTTGCAACGCGCGCGCATCAAAGGATTGAATACAAACGCGATTTTGAATACCTGCCGCCTTAATCTGGTCAATTAGTAGCTGTGCAAATGTTGCAACGGGTGGCGTATAAATGCCATCCCATCCGACCTGACTTTTTATTTCAATATTATAAAAAGGCAAGCGGCGTCCCGTTTTTTTACAATGCGCTTCTACAGTGTCCAGTACATGGCTCAACAAAGGCTTGGCAGCATTCAATGGCTGTTGTTCTGGGAAACGTGCATTGCCGCGGCTTCCACAATCATATTTCTGAATTTGCGCATACGTGAGTTGAAAAATAATTAGCTTTTTTTCTTGTTCTTCCGTCACAGGCGACCCATCAGGATTGCTACAAATATGATGTGACAACCAAGGCTCGTGCGATACAAGCAACTGACCATCTTTGGTCACCGCCAAATCGAGTTCCAACGTTTGAATCGGATATTCTAAAGCTTTTAAAAAAGCGGGAATCGTATTTTCTGGAAGCAAACCGCGTGCGCCTCGGTGCCCTTGCCAATCAAAATTTTTAGGAATGTTCATGCGTGCATTGGATGTTTTGAGTTGAGATTGACACCCAACTATGTAAAGACTGAAAAAAAACAACAGCAACAGACGCATTTTTTTATATTTTTACTAAAACTATTTACTTACACCTAAATAATCAATCGCTAAATTGCATAATAACTTCACTCCAAGCTTCATTCCACTTTCATCAATATAAAAATCGGGGGTGTGGTGTGGCGGTGCCGTTTTGGGGTTTTGCCCTTTTTGCATGCCTCCTACAAAAACAAATAAGCCAGGAATTTTTTCTGCATAATAAGCAAAATCTTCCGCGCCCGTGATAGCGTCGGTCAAAATCACATTGTCCTTGCCCGCCGTGCGTTCAAGGGTTGGCAACATTTTAGCAGTTAACTCAGGATTATTATACGTAATCGGCACACCTTTAATGATTTGCACCTCAGCAGTCGCGCCTGCACTCTCGGCAATGGTGGTTGCTACATGTCGTATTTTGTCATGAATCAAGCGCTGCATCGCGGTGTCGAGGGTACGAATGGTGCCCGTCATTTCAGCTTCCTCAGGAATGATATTGTTGCGCACGCCGCTCGTAATTTTTCCCACACTAATCACAGCAGCTTCTTTTGTCAACTCCGTATTACGACTAATAATTGTTTGTAAACCCATGATAATCTGCGCAGAAGTAGTAATCGGGTCAATCCCCGTCCAAGGCGTCGAGCCATGTGTTTGCTTTCCTTTTACCTTAATGTTAAAAATATCGGCAGCAGCCAACTCTCCACCTGGCTTGTACCGCAATTTGCCAACTTCGGTCGCTGAATTAATGTGCAAGCCAAAAATAGCCTCTACCTTTGGATTCTCCAACACACCTTCTTTTACCATCAGCCCGGCACCACCTTCTTCGCCAGGAGGAGCACCCTCTTCCGCCGGTTGGAATATAAATACAATCGTGCCTTTTAATTGATTTTTCATGCCAGTGAGCAGCTCTGCCGCGCCCATCAGCATGGCTACATGCGTATCATGTCCGCAGGCGTGCATGACATCCACTTCCTGCCCCAAATAATTGCCTTTTACTTTAGAAGCGAAGGGCAATTGCGCTCGCTCCGGTACAGGCAAGGCATCCATATCTGCCCGCAGGGCGATGGTGGGTCCAGGTTTTCCGGTACGCAGAATACCAACAACGCCGGTTTTGGCAATGCCGGTTTTCACTTCTAATCCTAAGGATTTCAAGTGATTTGTAACGTATGCTGCCGTTTGGAACTCTCGGTTGGATAACTCCGGATTTTGATGCAAATGCCGCCGCCATTCGATCACTTTACCTTCAATCGCATCTGCTTTTTTGTCAACAGAAGTGCTTGCACCATTTTGTGCAAATGTAATAGTGCTTAATAACAACAAGGTTGCTATTGTAAAATAGAGTTTTTTCATACTATTCAAAAGATTAAAAAACAAACTGTTGATACTACTTTGAAAATATAAAAACGTTATAAAAACCTATAAATTTTTACAACTTTATAGGTCTCGGTAAAAAATATTTAAGTTGTGATCCTCCGTATTTTTAATTATTTATCTGACGTTTTGTAAATTAATGACTATCAACGTTTTATAAAATATTAGATACGCTTTTATTACAGGATATTAATGAGATTTTCGACTGTTGACTATAATCTATCCAATTACTTAATTATTATCCTTTTGTGCATTCAATTCTACCAATACCTGATCCGTAATGTCCAGACTATCGTTGGTCACCAGTATGGGTCCGCTGGTAGTGTAGCTCAAAATAAAATCATAGCCAGCACGATCCTTAAAAGCCTTGAGCTTATCTATTACTTGTTTTTGTAATGCTTCCGTCACTTTTTTATTTTCTTCCAGTAAAGCTTTAGTCACCCGTTCTTGTTCCTGCTGCAGGGCTTGCTGTTTTTGCACCAGGCGCTGCTCTTCCTTTTGAATATCGCTGGGAGCCATGGTGCCGGTTTGTACCTTTTTTTGCACCGCCAAAAAATCCTGTTCCAGCGCTCTACCTTTTGCTTTCAGCGAAGCATCGGCGTCGAGTTCTTTTTTCTGAAAAGCATCGCGCTGTTTTTTAAACTCATCAAATTTTTCAAACAGGGTATCCGCGTTGATGTATGCAATTTTCAAAGGTTTCTCCGTTGGCTCGGCGCTTGCTGGCACAGCGGCTGCCGTTTCATTGGCTGATCCACCAAATACTTTTACATATAATACAACCACTGCAATCAGCAGCACAACATTTAAAATCAATGAAATATTCTTCATAAAATGTTCCAGTTTATTTAATAGAAGCAATTAAAATCATTCTTCATGATGAACTATATAAAATCCTCTCCACTTATTACTTCATTTCAGCATAATATTTGTAAAAATAAGGAATGGTTTCAATGCCTTTATAAAAATTAAACAAACCAAAATGCTCATTGGGTGAATGCAAAGCATCGGAATTCAAGCCAAAGCCCATAAACACGGTGTTCGCACCCAGATTTTCTGTAAACATAGGCGCAATTGGAATACTACCGCCCTCATAAGTGGGGACAATATTTTTTTGAAAAGTCGCTTCCATTGCTTTTTCAGCAGCTTTGTACTCCACCGTATCCACCGGCGTGCGGCTGTACATGCCCGTCGAGTGCTTGTGTACGTCTACGCGAACGCCCGGAGGTGCAATTTCTTTGACGTAAGCTTCAAAAATACGCGCAATGCGATCAGGGTCTTGATTCGGCACCAGCCGCATCGAAATTTTAGCACTTGCGCTTGCGGGCAACACCGTTTTAGCGCCTTCACCGATGTAGCCACCCTTGATGCCATTGACTTCCAGCGTTGGTCGGATGCCTACTCGTTCGAGGGTCGTATAGCCCGTTTCACCCATCAATGCGGTGATGCCCAATTCGGTTTTGTAGGCTTCTTCCTGGTAGGGCGCTGCATTTAACTGCGCGCGCTGCTCAGAGGTCAAATCCACTACATTATCATAAAACCCTGGAATTGTTATATGACGATTGGCATCATGTAATTTTGAAATAATATCACAGATTACATTCGCCGGATTAGCAACTGCCCCGCCATAAATACCGGAATGCAAGTCGCGACTTGGACCATATACAAATAACTCCATATACGTAAGCCCACGTAAACTAACGGTTAACGATGGATCATCATTGCTAATGATCGAGGTATCCGATACCAATACCACATCACACGCCAGCCGATCTTTGTGCTGTTTTACAAAAGGCTCTAAATTTTTAGACCCTACTTCTTCTTCTCCTTCCAGGATAAATTTTACATTACAAGGTAAATAATTATTAGCGATCATCGCTTCCACCGCTTTGATGTGCATAAACACCTGTCCCTTGTCGTCGCTTGAGCCCCGTGCAAAGATGGCACCATCAGGATGCAAGGGCGTTTTTTTAATCACTGGCTCAAACGGACCCGATTCCCACAGTTCGATCGGATCCGGTGGCTGCACATCGTAATGCCCATAGACCAAAACCGTCGGCAGGTTTTGATCCATTATTTTTTCTGCCAACACAATCGGATGACCTGCAGTTGGAATTACCTCGGCATTGTCCAAACCTGCTTTTTTCAGGTGATCCGCCATTGCTTGTGCCGTGCGTTGCACATCGGCTTTATGTTGTTCATCGGCGCTGATAGATGGAATTCGCAAAAGCTCCAACAATTCGTCCAAATAACGCGCTTGATTGGCTTTGATATAGTTTTGTATTGCTTCCATTGTTAAAAAAGTTGGTTAGGAAAGATGGCTAAAGATAATACGGTTTTGCAAAGTGCACAGGAAGATTTGTCAAGTATTCCAGTAAAATAGAAAATTTATCGCGAAAAATATAGGTCGAGCAAACGACCCAGTTCTTCCTCCGACAAATTTTCGTGCAGCAATCCTCCGTGCGCCATTGAAATACGTCCATTTTCTTCGGAAACCACAAAGACCGCCACATTGGCTTTTTCGCTCACGCCCACAGCAGCCCGGTGCCGCATGCCTATGTAGCTGGGGAGTTCCTGATTATCAGAAATCGGCAACACGCAGCTGGCAGCTTGAATTTTGCCGTTGGCAATGACGACTGCCCCATCGTGCAAAGGGCTTTCTTTGTTAAAAATGCTTTCCAACAATACGTCACTGATGTTCGCATCCAATTCAACGCCTTGACTTACAATGCCTTCCAGATTTACATCATTTGCCAATACTACCAAAGCGCCCGTTTTGCGGCGGCTCATGCGCATCATGGATTTTTTGAGGAGTTGCTTTTGCAATTCCCACTCATCGGTCACAGCGTTTTCGCGTCCAAAAAATTGCCCTACAATCTGAATTTGCCGATTCAGCGTGTTATTACCTAAAAATAATAAAAATCGCCGGATTTCCGGTTGAAATATTACAACAATTAATATTACCCCTACATTTACAAATTGTGTTAATACTTGATATAATAAATCCATCTGCAGCTGATCCACCATCCACCATACAACGTACAATGTCAAAACACCGATAAAGATATTAAAAGCAATTGTACCACGTAAAAGTTTATAAATCTGATACATGAGATACCCCACGATGAGCACATCCAATACATCCAGGAAGCGCACCGGCAGGAATCCAATCTTTAATAAAAATATCATTATAATTATAAATGCTTGATTGACAATTGACAGGAAGCAATCATCAATTTTTGATCGTTTCTTGTAAATGATAAAACAGCAGCGTCAGCATATCCGTTGTTTTATTGAGTTGTTCTGGTAGCAATTCATGTTCGCCACCTTGTGCAACACGCAGTAAAACAGGCTGTTGTGCACGTTGGTGCTGTTGCAATTCCGCTGCAAATTTATAAGAATGCGCCGGAATTACCACTTGATTTCGATTAGAAGTCAAAATCATCGTTGCCGGATAGCTGGCTGGCACCACATTGTGCAAAGGCGAATAGGAGATCAAGGCGTCGCATTCATCAGCTTTATTGACGGCTCCATATGTTCCCGCCCAAGCCCATCCAATCGTAAAGCGTTGATAACGAAGCATATCCAAAACACCTGCATCCAGCATTGCCACTTGAAATAAATCGGGTCGCTGCGTCACACTCGCACCCACGATCAAGCCGCCATCGCCTTTTCCATAAACCGCTAGTTTTGAAGGACTTGTATATTTTTTGGCAATTAAATATTCTGCTGCCGCCTGAAAATCATCAATGGCACTTTGCTTTTTTAATTTTACACCTGCCAATCGCCAATTTTCGCCTAAACCATTGTTTCCGCGCACATGCGCAATGGCACACACCCCATCGTTTTCTAAAATCATTTGCATCATCGGAAAATCTGCATCAGCATGCATTAACAAAGTGGGACGTTTGCCATCTAATTTTATATCCTTTTTTGCTAAAATAGTTAATGGAATTGCTGTGCCATCATAAGATTTAAATCCAATTTGCTGCACATTATAATTCAGCGTGTCAGACTTATAGTGTTGGTAAATATTCGTTGTAAAATCATTGGTATTCAGCGCATAAAGGTTCGTTGGTGCAATCAAAGGTTTAAAAGTAAAAAACGCTTGAGAAAGATCGGGATCGCCGCTCCAGCTAATCACCTGCCCGCTGGCGGGAACAGGAACCTCTCGTTGCAAATTGCCTCGTAAATTAAAGATTTTCAGGCTATTAGCACCATTGTCATTATACAAAGCCACTAATTTACCACCATATAAATGCGCCGTTTGCAAAACTGCTGCCCCCTCCGGCAAAATATTTTCCCAAAATCGCTCCTCCGGGCGCTGCATATTTATTTGCACCAAGCGATAATTCGGCGCTTTATAATTCGTATAAATCAGCAGATTATTATTTATATTATCCACTATTTTAAACACGTAATCAAAATCTTCTATGATTGGTGTAAAATCTAAAGTTTCACTTTGTAAATCCCTCACATACAAGGCATTGCCTGCATCATGTTGCTGTACAGCGACAGATAAAAAACGCTCGTCTGAGGTGGTTTGCGCCGTTATAAGTCGCTGAGGATCAGAACGATCTGCAAAAATCAGCTCATCATCCGTTTGAGGCGCGCCTACGCGATGGTAAAAAACCTGATGAAAATAGTATGGAACTTGCTCATTATTACCCACTTCCACCGGATATCGGCTATAAAAAAATCCATCTCGAAACCAGGCTATATTGGAATATTTTACTCCTTGCAGTGTATCCAGCAATGTGCGGTTGCTTTCCATATCTTTTATAAAAATTGAATGCGTACGCGCCCCATTTTCAGCCACTTCGTATGCAAGCAAAGACCCGTCGCGCGACAGCGCAAAATTTTCGAGCAGCTGTGCACCGCTCACATTCAATGAATTTAAATTCAAAATAACCTGCCCGGTGGAATCCTGCAAACTGCGCATTTGATATAAAATAGGTTGTGGTTGTAACTTTTCCTGGCGGAGCACGTAATAAAAATTACCTTTTTTGATGGGAGGAGCGATATTCGGATAATTCCAAAGCTGCATCAATCGTTTTTGAATCGCGGTTCGCATAGGAATTTGACTCAAATATTTTTCCGTCTGGGTTTGCTGTTGAATAATCCAGTTGCGTGTAGCCGAAGTGTAATTATTTTCGAGCCAGCGAAAAGGGTCGGATACGCGTTTGCCGTAAAAAGTGTCCACCACCGTTGTATCTGGCGGCGACGCAGGGTAGGAAATCGGAATGGCTTTGAACGAAGGAGTGTCCTGGTTGGAAAAATTGCACGCACTCCAATAAAAAATCAGGATCATCCAGCATAATCGATTTGGCATTTTCAGGTATGTCGTTTTTAACATGATGATTCGAGTAAATTGCTTTATCTTAGCGGTGAATAAATTACTCAATTGGTATAAAATTTTCCCAGAAACAATTTAATCCTATGCAATATAGACTTTTTTTGGCGCTTGTGTTATTCTTCGTTGCACTTTTGCCTGCAACCGCCCAAGAAATCCGCGTCAACGAGCGCGGTGAAAAGATCATTGTAAATCCTGATGGCACCTGGCAATACTTCACCAATTTTGGCGTCCCTTCCAATGCTTTATTTGATGCAAAAGACGCACCAGGCTATCAATCCAGTGATCCAAGTGGCAAGTATCCGGTTTTTAATGGCACCGTTTTACCAATGAACAATGTATATGTAAATACGGAAGAAGACGCCCGGAAAATCTTTATTCGCCGCGCTCAAATTGCGCAGGAAGCCGCTGCCATTGCAGAAAAACGCGCTGGAGAAGCCAAGCAAAACCGACAAAATTTGGAGCAGGAATTACAACAGCTTCAAAGTCAAAACGCATCGGAAGAAGCCGTTCGTCACCTCAACATCCGACTGAGCGCCGCCCGAAAAACGGAGCAGGAAACTGCCCAGGAAGTGGTGCAAGCCCGCCAGGAAGCTGCCAAAGCCGACCACCTCACCAGCAAAGGAAATTACCTGGATGAATTGGCTCAAAACGCTAAAACCCGCACCAATACACAGCCTGGAGCTAGTGAAGCCTTGGATGACGATTTTTATCGCAATATTTTATTGCTTGACGAAGCGGCTGGCAAGCCTCGCATTGCAACTTCAACTTGTCGAATTATTTATGAAGGCAAAGATGAAACTACCGGACAAATTCGCAAAGATGTGCAGGAACAACTGCTTTTTACATATACCGACGAACGCCTGCGTTCTTATTTGAAAGATAAAGAATATTTAAAATGTGAAGGCTTCTTGACTGGCATGGGCGGCTACCGTTTTTTGTCTTTAAAATTTACCTTTGCTTATCCGAATGCGCGAGAAGCATACGGATTTATTGAAAAAGGTAGTATCTTGATTGTCAAAATGTTAGACGGAAATTTTGTCAGTTTGCCATCATTGCGGATGGACAAAGGAAGCTACGACACCGAAACGGAATTGCTCACTTACAGCGTGCATTATCCGATTGATCGCAGTCAACTAAATTTGCTTCGTCGCGGCGAATTGGACAGTGTTATCATGTTTTGGAGCAGCGGCTACGAAGAATATCAAGTGTATAATGTCAACTTTTTTGCCAACCAGATAGAATGCTTGGAGAAGTAAGTCAAAGATAATGAAGAATTTAGAGACTTAAAAACTTAGGAAAAAGGAGCGCGCGTGAACACACTTAAAAACTACATATTCAGCAATGAATGTAAAATACTAAATAAAAATGGAAAATTACGATCCGAACACCGTGCAAATGCTCGGCTTAAAACTCCCCACCGATCCTCGCTGGGTGAACCTGGCTGAAATGGACTTGGCTGAGATATTGACTGACCACGCTTACTGCGAACAAAAAGCCGCCACGTCCTGTATTTCGCTCATTCAGCAGTATCCCGATAAAACGGAAATGGTGGAAGAACTCGCACCCATCGTCACCGAAGAGTGGGGACATTTTCGATTGGTACTCAGCGAGTTAAACAAGCGCAACCTCGCTCTCGGCAAGCAACGCAAAGACGAATACGTCAACGCCCTCCTGCAATTCCAGCAAAAAGGCGGCGGACGCGAATCAGCCCTACTCGAAAAACTCCTCACCTGCGCCCTCATCGAAGCCCGCAGCTGCGAGCGCTTCCGCCTGCTGAGTTTGTATATCAATGATGAATCTTTACGCGATTGGTATCATAAATTTATGGTATCAGAAGCCGGTCATTATGTGCTTTTTATAGAATTGGCTAAATTATACGCTCCCGAAGCAAAAGTAAAACAACGCTGGCAGGAATATTTGGAATATGAAGCGCAAGTGATGAAGGACTTGGAGTTGAGGGGGGATCGGATGCATTGAAAAAATAAATAAACAATCATCAATTGTCAATCATCAAAGTTAAAGCCCTCTTCTACCCTACCCGCAATGGCAGCGAGTTATTTGTCTCGGAAAATTTTGATAAACTGACCGGCGAGCCTTACTATCGCTTTGTGGGTGGCACGGTAGAATTTGGCGAGCGCGCCATTGATACCGTAGTGCGGGAAGTAAAAGAAGAACTTAATCAAGATGTAATAATCAAGAAATTATTTACCATTATTGAAAATATTTTTGTTTGCGACGGGATCTCCGGGCATGAAATCATGTATATTTTTAACGGGAAATTTTTAAATGAGGAAATCTATGCTTTAGATGAATGTTTTATGACTGAAGCAGATGGCACTCAATTGCGCTGCACCTGGATCAAACTGGAAGATTTTAAATCAGGAAAATATCGGCTCACACCAAATGAATTACTTAACTTGATATGAGTTCTTTTTTGCAAAAAAATTCAATTAAAATTGCGCACCTTGCTATTGTAATTATTTACTTGGCGCTTATCCGCTGCATTGCAGAGTTTTTCCGATTGGAATTTATTTACAAAGAAAATTTAATGATAGCTCAAGTCCGCCCTTTTATGCTAGGTGCTTTGGTTGCTGCAATTGCCTGTTTTATAATGAATTTATTGCTATTTTACAACAGACATAAAATCATTCCTTTCATTGCAATACTTTGCATCATGGCTTTAGTCATCATCAAAATTTATTATAAAATATAAAAGCGAATTGTTCACAACATAGTAAACAATTCGCATCTTTATTTAATTTATCGGCGTTTTCGCCAACGCAAGCCTTCTTCTGTTGTACCATCTTGCACAAATCCATTTTTTTGCAACACCCGCTGCGAGGCAATCCCATCTGCTAAAGTATCCGCTATAACCGATTGAATATCAGGGTTTTCGAAAATCCAATTTATAAGTATTTGTACACTTTCGGTTACAATGCCCTGCCCTTCATACCGCCAATCCACAAAATACCCGATAGTAACTTCGCCTTTTTCATTCGGCTTCCCCGCAATGCCCACGCCGCCAATTCCGCGATTATCTGCTCGATGCACAATCAGCCACATTGTAAACCAATAAAAATCTGCCTCATTTTCAGCCACTTGCGGAATGGTAAATTCCTTTGTAGCACGATAAAATTCTTCAGAAAGTCCGGATTCGGTGCTTATTTCAAATCCAAACGGATCTAAATCAAGCGCTTGCTCCAATAACATTTGATCTTTTATTAATAACTGTAAATGGTTTAAATTCAAAGGGATGAGGCGAAGTCTTTCACTTGTTAATTGAAACATGTGTATTGATGTTAAAGAATGGAAAAATAAAGAAATTATTACTCATTCATGCAAATAGCATGAGATGCGGGAAGCGCCAATCCAGGCAAAATAGGATATGAATGAAAAAATAAAGTAATCAGCGGCGTTCGTTAAAATTATTGACAAAGATA
>CAZFBN010000019.1:0-52653 GCA_964517145.1 uncultured Saprospiraceae bacterium | reverse complement strand
TTTAGAAAACAAAACAATCGGAACATGAAAAAGACTTTTGCAATTTTAACGCTCATCGCAGTTGTAGCATTTGCTTTTACAATGCCAAAGGAAGCCTTGAAAGTAGATACCAGCGCTAGCTACGTTTCATGGAAAGCTTATAAAGTAACTGGACAGCACTACGGCAAAGTAAAGTTGAAGAATGGCAACTTAGAATATGATAATGGCAAATTGGTAGGCGGTAGCTTTGAAATTGACATGACGACGATCACTTGCGAAGATTTGCAGGGTGGTGGCAATACAAAATTGGTAGGACACCTGAAGTCTGATGATTTCTTTGGCGTGGAAAAATATCCAACTGCTAAATTCGTCATTACCAAAGCCGCAGAAGCTAAACCAGGCGAATATCGCATCAAAGGCGATTTGACTATCAAATCAACCACCAAGCCTATCAGCTTTAACGCAATGGTGAGCGAAAAAGACGGCAAAAAAGTAGCAACGGCTACCATCAAATTGGACCGCTCAGAGTACGATGTACGCTATGGTTCGGGTACTTTCTTCGAAAACCTGGGTGACAAAACCATCTACGATGAGTTTGATCTGGAAGTAACCTTGGTCGCTTCTAAGTAATTGGTTATCAATATTATAATAAAAAATCTTCGCCATGTAACAATTGCGAAGATTTTTTTATTTTCCAAAAAACAAGATAATACTGGGTTGTAATTTTGATAATTTACGACATTTGCCAAACTTTTTTCATTTATTCAAAATATCGTTTTATTTTTACGTCACATAGCTCCTATCGCAATACATTACCCTATTTTCAACTATCTGCTTTTCAAGGTTTCAGATTTTAGCTGTTGGATATTAGATTTTTTTCTTAAAACTTCCAATATCTCAATTTTCTAACATCTTTTTGCAAAACAAGCTCCATTCTTCTCCTTCTGACGCAGGCTTATCGGGCAATCCTGATAACTCAAACATCCTATTTTACAGCAATGCTTTTTGTTGAATCACATAAAAATCCAATGTATGATTTTTTTGAATGTAATCTTGAAAACCGGTATCACAATGCTGTGTCTGTTCGCATTGACTATGAGCGGATGGAGCCAAACTTTCTCCAAGCAACAGGTGCAAAAAATGATAGAGCGCGCCATTCACAACAAAGTAAAAACGGATGTAAAAGAAGCGATCCAACACCCGGATCAGTGGGGAAAAACGCAGCAAATCACTGAAAGCGAGTCACTTACATTCCGAGAAGGAGACGGTGGCATCAGCAATACGAAAGAAACAGAATCGGAAATACACGCGGCGGTTAATCCAAAAGACTCAAATAACATCATTGTAGCAGCCATGAAATTCAGTCAGAATATTTTTAGCGCGCTGAGTTTCCCTATTTATTACACCAAGGATTTTGGCAGGACTTGGAAATTGAGCCAATTTAATGGCGTAAACGATCAGAGTGGCTTTTCGCTGGTAGCTGGCGGCGGCGATCCTATTATCGTTTTTGATGACAAAGGCGTAGCTTACCTGAGTTGGCTGACGCTGACAATTGGCATTGACCTCAAAATAAAAGCAGCTTTGCACTGGGCAACTTCCAACGACGGCGGCGTGACCTGGAAACGTCAAGATTCCTTCCTAGATGAAGGCGAACTGGAAGACATTGCAGCTACTGCCGGTCGCTTGCCGGACAAAGAATGGCTGGCTTCCGATTTGTCCACTTCTCCTCATCGTGGCAATGTTTACGTGGCTTACGCTTATTTGAATTCAACCGATACAACTTATAACATTTTTGTAAAAACCAAACAGGCGAATGGTACTACGTTTGGTGCCGCCGTAGATTTGACGCCCGAAGATATTCTTTTTGCGCAATTTACCAGTATTGATGTAGATGCCAGAGGCGTGGTGCATGTCATGTTTGCAGGTGCAAAAGCAGAAGACGAAATTGCAAGCCTTTACCATTGTAAATCAAGCGATGGCGGCGCTACCTTCAGCGCTCCGGTGAAAATCGCCCCTTTCTTTTTGTCGTGCTTCCCCCCAGGCACCGACTCCAGTTGTG
Source organism: uncultured Saprospiraceae bacterium (assembly GCA_964517145.1). Classification (GTDB taxonomy): domain Bacteria; phylum Bacteroidota; class Bacteroidia; order Chitinophagales; family Saprospiraceae; genus JADJNW01. The sequence goes on along the minus strand of CAZFBN010000019.1, from coordinate 50,615 downwards.
ACCTGACCGGCGTTGACCCCAATCGGGTGTACCCTTGCCCACACTTGCGCGTGGACAAATCCGACGGACCCCATCAGGGTAATTTGTACGCGGTTTGGACGGCAAATGGCGTGAGCGAGTTGAAAACCACCGGAACTGATATTTATTTTTCAAAATCAGAAGACGCCGGCGCTACCTGGACGCCCGCACGCATTCTGAACAATGACAAACTCGCTACACTCGACCAGTTTTTTCCAAGCATTGCAGTAAATGCGCAGGGCACGCTCGTCATTACCTGGTACGACCGTCGCGAGGATGCCGATAATGAAATGACGAAATATTACATGACCACCTCCAAGGATGGGGGCGATCATTTCGAAGATGATTTTGCTGTTTCTACCACTGCTGCTGATTTTTCGGTTATTGGGCAATCGAATGCCAAATTTGGCGTCGGCGAATACACACAAGTGGTCACCACTATCGGCTATGCCATTCCCTTCTGGGCAGACGGGCGCAGCAACGACGGCAATATCGAAATTTTCACGTCGCTCATTCCCATAAGCGCAGACCAAACAACGGATGTTAAGGAAGTTAGCTCGGTTTCCGAACAATTCAATGTAACAGCGCTTTACCCCAATCCGGTTCGGAATATTGCAACTTTAGAATTTGAATTAAAAGAAGCGTCTAGATTGAACATTCAATTTTATAGTACGGATGGAAAATTACAAAAAACTTTCAATATCAATGAATTACAAAGCGGTACGCATAAGATAAATCTCAATGTAAAAGATCTGACAAACGGGCAATACTGGTGCGTGATTCAATCCGATTTTGGCTTCAAAGCCAAATCATTAATTGTAAAACATTAATGTAATATTTCTTTCAAATTTTACATTTCACCTTTCAAATTTGACAAAAAGGGCTTGTCCCTGAATCATATCACACCCTTCTGGCTCACGAGGCAACTCGTGGGCTATTTTTTTATGTTCGGCACGAGCGTCCATCCATTTTTATCACCCGAAGTAACTTATACTATTTTAGAAGTGATCTGGCTATCAGTGATTTTGTGAAAGTGCCTGAAAGTAAGGTTGTTGTAACTTTTTTAATACGTCTTCTTAAATTGAAAACGTTATTATTAAACCCTTTGAGCTTATTGCTTCAACTTAGATAGATTCAGCATTCAAGCTATGTAGCATAAAATAAGAACCCGTACAGGTTCTTTTCAAAAGCTATACAGCTTATTCATTCAAGCTACATAGGTTGAAGTTTTAACCCACTTAGCATTCAGCAAGCACTTCCATAAGTTCTTGATATAAGCGCTCTAGCTTTCAGCAAGCACCTTTAAAGGTTGAAAATTTTACCTCATAAGCATCTGATAAGAAGCTACATAACTCGTCTATTTGACCTCATGAGCTTGAGGGAAGTACCTGAATAGGTTCTTCAACTTAGCTTAGTAACTTCTAAATGTTAGTCAAAAACAACATAAAAGGATAAGACTTAGTGTCAGAAATAATTTGTATATTTGAAAAGTGTAAAAAACCAAGCCCCGTGAAATGGGGTGCCTCGCTTATTATCTTATTTCATGTATTTATCGGCTGTTTGTCACCTCAAAAAGTTTACAGCCAGTTAATATCGTCACCTCCAAATTATAAATTTACTACTTTAAGCAAAGCTCAACAGTTCCCCCAAGCAACTGTGGTTGATCTGTTTCAAGATAGTTATGGCTTTATATGGTTAGCGACAAATAACGGACTAGTTAAATATGATGGATACCGTTTTCATAATGTTCAAACAAGTCCGGAAGACCTAAATAGCATCAGTTCCAACCAAATCTCGCATGGTGCTTTTTATGAAGATGAAAAGAGTGACTTATGGGTAGCAACTTTGGACGGCGGGCTAAACAAATTTAACAGAAAAACAGAGCGTTTTGAACGTTTTCAAACCGATTATCAAAAGGAGAACAGTCTTTCACACAATTCCATCAATGCCATTGTGGGTGACGGTAAAAATGGGCTGTGGATTGCAACAAACGGAAGAGGATTGAATCATCTGCAATACTCAGATACGACAATATCATTTATCAGTTATCCTCCTAAAAATGTTAATTCTGACACTTTATTGGGCAGTAATAATCTTACTACTTTATTCAAAGACAAGCAAGAGCGGCTATGGATAGGCACGAATCGAGGGTTGAGCTATTTTGAAATAAGGAAGCAGCACTTTGAGCGATTTCGACCTGATACAAAGGATACTTATAGTTTGAGTAGCAACTTTGTTACACATATCATGGAAGATAAAAAACAAAATATTTGGATAGGAACAGATAATGGATTAAATAAATGGAATGAAAAGCGAAAAAACTTTACACGAATATTCCCAGGAAATCAATTAAATAATAAGACTTACGATTATATTCTTGAAATTTTTCAAGATATTGAAGGGTATTACTGGCTTGGAACATTAGGCGGGCTACTGCTTTTTGATCCTGAAAATCAGACTTTCATACCTTTTGTGCATGATCCTACCGATGATTTTTCAATCGCACCAGGTCCTGTTTACACTATTATGGAAGATAAAAATCATAATTTATGGATAGGAACCAATAATGCAATCAGTATTTTGAATAAAACCTCAGCACGTCTAAATAAAGCTCCTTTTATTTTATTAAGCAAATCCTTTTCGCACATAGCAAGAGAGCGAGGTATTTTGGCATCTTTGGAAGCGCGCGAGCAATTTTGGATAGCTACTCAAAAAGGACTGTACATTTACCAATATAATAAAACACCTAAACTAATAATGGTAGGTGATTTTACAGCGCTTTTTGAAGATAGTAAAGGTAATATCTACGCCGGTACCGTCGATAAAGGGTTTTACAAAATAACGCCTACTAACAAAATAGTACATTATCCTAATGCAGTATATCAACTATTTTCATTGGATAAGCCTAGAGGTGGGCGAATAGCTACTTTTGCAGAAGACCAACAAGGGAATATATGGATTGGCAGTTTTGGCGGTTTTAATAGATTTGATCCTATTCAAGGAAAGTTTCAACAGTTTTATAACAATCCAAATCAGCCAAATAGCATATCCAATGTGGTGATAAAAAAACTCTATTTGGATCAGCACGGAAATTTATGGATCGCTACAGAAGATGGATTAAATTATTTACCAAAGGAAGAAATGACTAAACCCTTGGGCGAAAACCTGCATTTTCAACGCTTTTTGCATGATAATAACAATTCAAACACTATTAGCAATAATAGAATCTTAACAATTCATGAAGATAAACAGCATAACCTTTGGGTTGGAACAGATGTAGGTTTGAATAAATTGGATATTACCCACCAGAAGTGGACAAGATTTTATTTAGAAGACGGTTTGCCTCAAAATCGTATTACTAATATTTTAGAAGACCAAAACCAACGTATTTGGCTAACTACTTTCGGAGGAGGTGTGACCGTATATGACGATCAGAGCAATCGTTTTAAAAACTTTACCCTCGAAGATGGATTAAACGCTCAGGTTTTTGAACCCAATAGTAGTATTGTAACAAGCAATGGGCTACTCTTCTTGGCGGGTGTAAATGGAATAAATGTGTTTGATCCGCAGGAAGTGTATCATATACCGAATCCAATTACATTCTTCCATTTTACTGATTTTCAAGTATTTAACAAGTCTGTAAAAGTAAATGCGCCTGATTCCCTTTTACATTTACCGATATACCTTACATCTGAATTACATCTAGCCTATCAGAAAAAAGTTTTTTCAATTGAGTTTTCCACTCATAACTATCTTCATCCGCAACGAGAAACGTATCGTTACCAATTGAGAAATTTTGATGAAGATTGGAATTATATTGGTAATGAACGGAAAATAACTTTCACCAATCTTTTTCCTGGCACCTATTACTTGGAAGTTCAAACCTCTAACAATCAAAAAGATTGGTTTGCCACTGGTAGAATTTTAAAAATTGTTATTGAGCCTCCCTGGTATCTAACCTGGCAATTCTTCGTGTTTTTAGCACTCAGCATGGTAGCATTCGCTTATACCTTCTATCGCTTCCAGCTCAATCGCCGCCTGGCATTAGCTGAAGCCCAGCGCCTGCGCGAGCTGGATCAGGTGAAAACCAATTTGTACAACAATATCACCCACGAATTCCGCACGCCTTTAACGATTATTTTGGGAATGACCGATAAAATCGAACAAGCGCCCCGGCTGTGGCTACAGGAGGGATTGCAGCTGATTCGACGCAACGGACAAAGTCTGTTGCACTTAATCAATCAAATACTGGATTTGGCTAAACTGGAAGCCGGGTCACTGCCGGTCACGCTAGTGCAGGGCGACCTAGTGGCTTATCTTAAAATGCTTGTAGAGCTGTTCCGCTCTTATGCAGATAGTAAAAACATTCATTTAGTATTTGAATCAAAAGAAGCGGAAGTTATAATGGATTATGATGCTGATAAAATCAGGGACATTGTATCCAATTTGTTGTCTAATGCGTTGAAATTCACACCAAAAAATGGAAGTATAAAGTTGGAAGTACGAAATACGAAATACGAAGCATCAGACGTCTTTCGTACTTCGCACCTCGAACTTCGCGTAATGGATACAGGAATTGGCATCACTCCAGAAAAGTTACCCTATATTTTTGATCGTTTTTATCAGGCAGATGATTCGGCGACGCGGCGGGGCGAAGGCACAGGCATTGGTTTGGCATTGACAAAAGACTTGGTGGAGTTGTTGGGCGGTGGCATTCAGGTGCAAAGTATTGTTGGGCGCGGTTCGACCTTTACAATTCATTTGCCAATTCATCACACCGCACCATTGCTGGAAACCCTAGCTGTTTTAGAGCCGGAGTTAGTGAGTGACTCGTCTAATCGCTTTACTTTCAGCCCTTTTGGTGATAGGGACTTGCCCCTTGCCTTGATTGTAGAAGATAATGTGGATGTGGTCACGTACTTGCGCACTTGTTTGCAACATCAATACCGAATCGAAGTAGCGCACGACGGTCAGGCGGGCATTGATAAAGCCATTGAAATTGTGCCGGATGTTATTATCAGTGATGTAATGATGCCCGAAAAAGATGGCTTTGAATTGTGTCGGACGCTTAAAGAAGATACGCGCACCAGCCATATTCCGATTATTTTGCTTACTGCCCGCGCAGATATGCCTTCTCGCCTGGAAGGACTGGAAGGCGGCGCAGATGCTTATTTGATTAAGCCGTTTAATGAAGAAGAATTGGAAATCAGTCTGCGTAAGTCGCTGGAATTGCGGCAACGCCTGCGCGAGCGTTATGCACAAGATACACCCTCCCTTTTAGGGAAGGCTGGGGTGGGGTCACCAGATAAAATCTTTTCAAAAGAGGATATTTTTATAAAAAATTTGCACCAAGTATTGGAAGAATGTTATTCTAATGAAAAATTCACGATACCAGAGTTGGCGAAATTGCTCCAACTAAGTCATGCGCAGTTAGGACGCAAGATGAATGCCTTACTCAGCACTTCTCCGCAATTGTACTTACGCCGCTTCCGATTACAAAAAGCCTACCATTTGATTAAAAATACCGACTTACCTATTAAAGAAGTTGCCTTTCAGACCGGTTTTGAAGATCCCGCTTATTTTTCTAATATCTTTTTGGAAGAATTTTATCAAAGACCTAGTGATTTACGCGAGTGAGCAATCATTACAAGTTTTTGAAGAATAACTACAAGTTCATCTTGCAAACTTTTACCAGCTTGCCTAGGTAAAATCCATCATACTTACTGAAGGCTTCCTTGAAGCATTTTAGGGAAGCCACTTTGCCCGTTCACAATCATTTCAATCATTATAACCTAAATACAGACCTATGCAAAAGTTATTAACCCCTTTATTTTTTATGCTTTTGGTAGCAGCAACTACTTATTCCCAAAACCCTGGCACCTGGCAATCCAGAGGCTCTGGCATTATTGCACGCAATCGAAGCATGCAAGGCGTATCAGCAGTAGATTCCAATACAGTGTGGGCAATTACTTATGATGTAACCGGCGCTACTTTTTCCAATGAATTTAGCAGAACCATTGATGGAGGTGCTACCTGGACGAGTGATACAATTGATTTGCAGGGACCTGCTTTTTTTATGGCAGATATTTTCGCCTCCAATAAAGATACTGCTTGGATAGCTGGTTATACGGAGGAAAATGGAGAATTGTATTATACCAAAGATGGAGGGAACACTTGGACAAGGCAAACTGGTTCTTTCAATGAGCAAGAAACTTATCTTGCTGGAGTACATTTTTTCAACAATTCAGAAGGATTCGCCTATGGTGGAACTTTATCCAGGATAAAAATTTGGACAACCGTTAATGGTGGTAATACCTGGGAGCAGGTATCGGAGTCTTATCTGCCATTGTTGCTACCCCCTATTTCTGTAAATGATGGTGTCGGATTTCATTATGGTAGTGGACATTATGAAGTGATCGGTGATACGATTTGGTTTGGGAACCGCTCGCAGCGCATTTGGCGCTCAACGGATAAAGGTAAAACCTGGCAAGCTTTTAATATGGGAGCCAGAAAAATCAACAATATTTTCACGGTGGCTTTTAAAGACAGTAAAAATGGCATGGCAGCGACCGACCAACAACGCGTTTTTGCTACCCACGATGGTGGTGAAACCTGGTATCCGCTGCCTTCTGCACCGGCTAGCATCACTTACTATCAAATAGAACATATCCCTGGTTCAAATGGGGTTTATTATGCTACTTACGAAGGTTCGCAACAATTTTATAATGATGTTCGACATATTTACACAATAGACAATGGTAAAACCTGGATTCCGATAAGCGATCCTGGAGTAGAATGCCTCGAATTCGTATCGCCTAACAAAGCCTGGGGAGGAGGTGTTGTTATTGACTCTATTAATGGTGGAATATATGCTTGGACAGGCAACATGCCAATACTTACCACACCGGATTATGCCCCAGTAGGGGTCGCTGAAAAGTTGTCGCTGTACACGATGACAACACCGAAACAGCAAAAGCCTCTCCAATGGAAACACATTCTTTCTAACACTGGAAAACTTACGCTTACCGATATCAAACTTGATTTTAAAGTCACCAAAGATGGAAATACAGAGCAATTCCAGCAAACAATCAATAGCCTTGCAAGTGGTGCCACTGCCAATTTTGCATTTGATTATACGCCAACCGCCATTGGTAAATATACTTTTTCGGTTACAGCTTCCAATACACAGTTGGGCACTGATTTTTACAAAAGTCCGGTTCAAAATTTTGAAGTAAGTGATTCAATTATAGCAAAGGACGACGGCACAGCAGAAACTGGCTTGGGTTTTGGCTTTGGCAATCCCAATTGGTGGGGTTACTACGGCAGTAGTTTTGAATTAAATGCGCCTGATACACTGACGGCAATCACGGTTTTTATTGCCAGAGGTTCTAATTACGCTGGCTCTATCAATCTGCTTGTTAATACATTCGCCAGTGATGGAAGACCAAGCATTGAACTTTTTCACTCCCCCAAGATACCATTAGCCAATTATGGAATTAACAATTTGAATCCAAAACTCACCTATCAATTGGAAAAACCCCTTGTTTTACAAGCCGGTAAGTATGTTTTTGCCGCAGGGCAGGATACGTTGCAGGGCGTTATTGGTTTTGGATTTGATTTAAGCAACATATCAGCAGATGGATTCTGGTTGGTTTCGCCCGTTGCAGGAGGTGGTTATCCCTGGGCACACGCCATTCGACGAGAACACATGATGATTCGTCCACATTTTAAAGCAAAAACTGCAACCACTTCTACGAGACAATTAACAGCCATTGCTTCTTATTTGAATATTTTTCCTAATCCTTTAACCGATCAATCGTTACTTGAATTTGAATTAAAAAATCACACCTTGCCTGTGGACATAACGGTGAGCGATGTATTGGGCAGAACTTTGAAATCTTTCCGTCTCAAAAAACCAAACGCTGGTATCAATCAAATCCCCTTAATTTTGGATGCACCCGCCGGAATACTGTTATTGACACTTCGACAAGGCAGTGAAATACAAACCGTTAAATTGATGAAGCAATAAACTAAACCCTAATTATTTCCTGATTGGAGGTCTGGCGCTCGCCAGCCTCCTTTATTTTTTCATGAAAATCAATCAATATTACAATCCAAAGCACAAGATTCGAAGGAATCCGGACATCAATTCCTCGCCGCCAGTAAATACAACACCGCCATTCTTACCGCCACACCATTCTCTACCTGTTGTAATATGATAGAGTGCTCAGAATCAGCCACATCGCTCGTGATTTCCACGCCGCGATTGATGGGTCCGGGGTGCATAATTACGATGGGTTTATTTAAACTATTGAGTAATTGTTTATTGATTCCAAAATATTGGGAATATTCACGTAAGGAAGGAAAATATTTAATATCCTGTCGTTCCAGCTGAATGCGTAAAATATTCGCTACATCGCACCATTCCAGGGTTTTACGCACATCATATTCTACCCCGACGCCGAGTTCGTGTATGTGCTTGGGAATCAGCGTAGGAGGTCCGCAAACCTTGACTTGCGCACCTAATTTTTGCAGACAAAAAATATTACTCAACGCCACTCTGGAATGTAATATATCGCCAAAAATCGCAATTTTTTTACCCTTCAAATCGCCCAGTTTCTCCCGAATGGAAAAGGCATCAAGCAAGGCTTGAGTCGGGTGCTCGTGCGTGCCATCCCCAGCATTTATAATATTCGCATCAATATGCTTCGCTAGGAAATGCGGTGCGCCCGGCGCCGGATGCCGCATCACGACCATATCCACTTTCATCGAAAGAATATTATTAACCGTATCAAGAAGCGTTTCACCTTTTTTGACAGAAGAAGAAGAAGCCGAGAAATTAAGCACATCCGCCGAGAGACGCTTTTCAGCCAATTCAAAGGAAATACGGGTGCGAGTAGAATCTTCAAAAAATAAATTCACAATTGTCAAATCCCGTAATGACGGCACTTTTTTGATCGGACGATTAATAACTTCTTTAAAACTATCCGCCGTTTCAAAAATCAAGTGAATATCTTCGGGCGTCAGATATTTTATACCCAGTAAATGTTTTGTACTTAATTGTTGAGTTGTACTCATTTCTTTTTGATGCCAGATGCCAGATAAAAAGATACCAGACTAATCGTCACAAAGACGAAGAAACTTAGAAAGCAAGTGATGCGCCAACAAAAATTAACCATAACCAACTTACTTATCTGCAAACAACAAAATCTGGTCTTCGCCTTCCACCTCCTTCCATTCCACCTTCACGTACGCCTCATCCAGCGCATCCACCACAATGCCCACGTAATCCGGCTCAATGGGTAAGTGTCGATTAAACCGCCGATCCACCATTGTCAGAAGCGCCACCGAACGCGGACGCCCGAAGTGATTCAACGCCGTCAGCGCCGCCTGAATCGTTCGCCCCGTGTACAGCACGTCATCTAGCAGCACCACATGCTTGTCTTCCACCAAAAAATCCATCTCCGTGACACTAGGCGCCAATGGCTTTGCCCGTCGCCGAAAATCATCGCGATAAAACGTAATGTCCAGCTTCCCGTATTCAATATCTGCCAACCCCAGCAATGCCTGCAAACGCGCATGCAGGCGATTGCCCAAAGCCACTCCACCCGTCTGAATGCCTACCAGACAAGTATTCTCAAACAACTCATAATGTTCTATAAGTTGCTGACAGAGCCGTTCTATGGTCAATCCAAAACGCTCGTTCGTCAATATAATGCGTCCTTCGGTCATCACAGCAAAGATAAAACAGGATTTGTTGGATTCTAGGATTCCCAAGATTGTTTATTCAAAATTTCTATTTTTTGTAACTGGTCATCCCTAGCTGCCTTCAAAAATTGAGAAAGTGGGAAGAAGTGAGTTCCGAGCGCAACTAAACCCGCTAAACTTTATTAATATCCTCAACGAAAAAAAAATACAATTTCAATTAAACCTTTCCGTTTTCTTAAAGTCTATGTAGCAGTTCAACAAAATAGGTGAATAAATTAAAGTTTTGACACCAGAGGTTGTAAAAAACGCACACGCTTTTCCAACTTCATTACAATTTTATTAATTCATTAACCAAAAAAATTCAATCTACCATGAAAAAGTTGCTCTTTTTCGCTGCATTCTTATTAGCATTTGCTTTCACAGCATGTAACAAAGATGAAGATGCCGCTACTACAAATGATGACAATGTAATTACTACGGAGGACTTGCTTGCTACGGAAGACATCGTTTTGAACGCAGAAGACGAAGTGGACGAAATCATTGATAATCAGCTAAATGACGTAGAAGTACGCGATGCTTGCCCAACTAAAACCGTTACACCAGCGGGTAATAACTATCCTAAAACCATTACATTGGATTACGGCACTGGTTGCACCTCGCCGCTAGGTAGAGTAAAAAAAGGTAAAATCGTGGTTGAATTAACGGCTCCGATGCACCAGCCAGGCGCTATGCGTTCTTTGACTTTTGTGGATTACTATGTGGATAGCGCAAAAGTGGAAGGTTCTACTAAATTGGTGAATAACCGCGTTGACAGCACCAGCAATCCATCTTTCACACGCACTACCGACGTGATGATTACGTTCCCTGATGGTGACAAAGCCAGCTGGAAAGGCACACATACCCAATCAGTCGTAAATGGCGGCAATACGCCTCGCAGAATTGACGATATAGTCGAGATCACTGGCAATTCTTCTGGTACCAACCGCGATGGCAAAACCTACAGCTCAGAAATTGTAGAGCCGCTGCGCCGCGCTATTGCTTGCCCTTGGATCAGCGATGGCATCCGCCAGGTAACTCGTAATGGCAATACTGCTACCATTGATTATGGCTTTGGTGATGCCTGCGATAACAAAGCTCAAGTAACGCTGCCTAATGGCGAAACCCGCGTGATTCGTATCGAACCTTGGTGGAGACGCTAGAAATTTTGGATTTACGAATGAAAAATCCTGTTGTCCTAAAGGGCAACAGGATTTCTGCTTATAGTAATAAATCGTAAATTATTTCGGTGCTTTCCAACTATCTTTTAAATTCACCGTCAAGTTAAATACCAATTTTTCATCAGTAGAATCCGGGTCAACTGCGAAATAACCTTTGCGAATGAATTGAAATGGCGTACCCGGTTCCACGCTCGTCAGAGTAGGCTCCACGTAAGCATTTTCAATGACTTTCAAAGATTCTTGATTAAAAAATTCCAGGTAATCTTTATCCTCGTGATTGGTCGGCTCCGGATCTGTGAATAAACGATCGTACATGCGCACCTCTGCTGTGCGTGCGTGGGGCGCTGATACCCAATGGATGGTGCCTTTCACTTTCAAACCCGATGTATCCGAACCGCTCCGACTTTCCGGAATGTAAGAACAGCGCAATTCTATGATATTTCCATTATCATCGTTGATAACTTCGTCGCATTTTATGATATACGCGGCTTTCAATCGCACCATGCCACCCGGTGACAAACGGAAATATCCTTTTGGTGGATTTTCCATAAAATCATCCCGTTCGATATAAACTTCACCGGAGAAAGGCACTTGACGCATGCCCGCGTTCACATCTTCTGGATTATTTTCTACTTCTACTTCTTCTGTTTTTCCTTGTGGATAATTGGTAATCAACACTTTAACCGGATCCAACACTGCCATTACGCGCTGTGTAATACGGTTCAATTCCTCCCGAATGCTAAATTCCAACAAGCCAATTTCAATCAAATTCTCGCGCTTGGCAATGCCCGCCCGACGACAAAATTCGCGGATTCCCGCCGCCGGATAGCCGCGTCGGCGCATCCCGGCAATCGTTGGCATCCGCGGATCATCCCAGCCCGTGACGTGTCCTTCTTCCACGAGTTTCAACAATTTCCGCTTGCTGGTAATCATGTATTCCACGTTCATCCGCGCAAATTCAATTTGCCGGGAAGGGAAAATTTCCAGTTGTTCAATAAACCAATTATATAAAGGTCTATGATTTTCAAATTCCAACGAACACAAAGAATGCGTAATATGTTCAATCGAATCGCTTTGCCCATGCGCAAAATCGTACATCGGATAAATACACCATTCATCGCCCGTGCGGTGGTGATGCTCATGCTTTATGCGGTACATAATAGGGTCACGCATATGCATATTTGGTGAAGCCATGTCAATCTTTGCCCGCAAAACCCTAGAACCATCCGGGAATTCGCCATTTTTCATGCGCTCAAACAAATCTAAATTATCTTCAACCGAGCGATTGCGATACGGACTTTCCTTACCAGGCACGGTCGGCGTTCCTTTTTGATTGGCAATCTCTTCCGAAGTCGAATCATCTACATATGCCAAGCCTTTTTTAATCAATTGAATGGCATATTCATATAAATTTGGGAAGTAATCTGATGCGTATAACACCTCGCCATTCCATTGATAACCAAGCCATTGAATATCATTCTTTATATTCTCGACATAATCGGTTTTTTCCGTTGTCGGGTTGGTATCATCCATGCGCAAATTGGTCTTGCCGCCATATTTTTTAGCAATATCAAAATTCAACACAATCGCCTTGGCATGACCAATATGCAAATACCCGTTCGGCTCCGGCGGGAAACGCGTGTGCACCCGTCCCTCGTGCTTGCCATTGCTAATGTCTTCTTCAATAAATTCCTCAATAAAATTCAAGGATTCTTTTACTTCACTCATATAATTTCTTGTTAGCCTGTTATTTGTTAATCGGAATGTAAGGATAGCCAAATAACAATTATAACGAATAACATTTTTACAATTCCAAATCTACACCCTCCGCCTCGTGCCAAGGCAAGCCGCATTCATTCAGTTTTTCCATGAAAGGATCAGGATTAAACTGCTCCACATTGAAAACACCCGCACCCGTCCACTCGCCCGTGAGCACCATCATCGCGCCGATCATCGCCGGAACGCCCGTCGTGTAAGAAACCGCCTGTGTTCTCGTTTCTTTATACGCCGCTTCGTGGCTACAGTTATTCCAAACGTAATATGTTTTTTCTTTTCCATTTTGAATACCACGAATGCGACAGCCAATCGAGGTTTCACCGGTATAATTTTCACCCAGATCGCCCGGATTCGGCAGTACGGCTTTCAAAAATTCTAAAGGCACAATGTCAACACCTTTGAACTTAACTGGCTCAATACCAGCCATTCCAATATTCTGAATAACACGCAAGTGTGTCAGATATTCATCGCCAAAGGTCATCCAAAAACGCGCACGTTTCAGCGTTGGGAAATTCTTCACCAGCGATTCCAGCTCTTCATGATAAATCAAATACGATTTTTTCGGACCAATGCCTGGATAGGTTAACATTTTTCCGATCTCATGCGGTTCCGTTTCCACCCAATTTCCATTTTCCCAATATTTTCCTTTCTGTGTCACCTCGCGGATGTTGATTTCCGGGTTAAAATTAGTCGCAAATGCCTTACCGTGATTGCCCGCATTACAATCCACAATATCGAGATACTGAATTTCGTCAAAATGATATTTCGCCGCGTGTGCCGTGAAAACGCTCGTCACGCCCGGATCAAAACCGCAGCCCAAAACCGCCGTCAATCCTGCGTTTTTAAACTTATCCTGATACGCCCATTGCCAGCTGTATTCAAATTTTGCCACGTCTTTTGGCTCATAATTCGCGGTGTCCAGATAATGCACGCCTGCTTCCAGACAAGCATCCATGATCGTCAAATCCTGGTAAGGCAGCGCCACGTGTATAACAATTTTGGGTTCAAACGAACGAATCAAAGCGACCAATTCCGGCACATTTTCGGCATCCACCGCCGCTGTTTGAATATCACGACCCAAATCTTCTTTAATCGCCTGAGCAATCGCGTCACATTTAGATTTGGTGCGACTCGCCAATAAAATTTCGGAAAACACCTGCGGATGCTGCGCACATTTGTACGCTACAACCTGACCGACGCCCCCCGCGCCAATGATTAAGACTTTCGACATTTATAAATGGTTGATTGGTTTTTGAAAAATTCTCACAAAGGTAAGACAGCCGCGCCGCACTTTCAAAAGCAAACAAATCTTATTTACTTACATTTTTGAAATTTGAACCTGTTCTACACACTAAATTGTTGTATCTTGTATAAAATTTTGCTTATGATTTTTGTTGAATCATTTCCGCCTATTAAACACTACCGGGAAAATATGACGGATGAGGAGTTCAAGCAATTTTGCGCGGAAAACCCCGATTGGCGCATTGAATGTGATAAAGATAAAAATGTAATTGCAATGGCTCCTACTTATTCCGAATCTGGCAGATTGAATGGTATTTTATTTGGAAAAGTTTTTATCTGGAACGAAATATCTAAATTAGGAGAAACTTTTGACTCCTCAACCGGCTTCAAATTACCGAACGGCGCTACCCGCTCGCCCGATGTTTCCTGGATTGCCAAAGAACGCTGGGAAGCATTACCACAAGCAGAAAAAGAAGATTTCGCCCATATTTGCCCTGATTTTTGTATTGAATTGCGCTCAAAAACCGACCGCGTAAAAAGAATCAAAGCAAAATTGGAAGAATACATCGAAAATGGCTGCCGCCTCGGTTGGCTCGTTGATCCTGTCGAAGAAGCGGTGCGCCTCTATCGGCAAGACGGCACTGTTGAAATTGTAAAAGGTTTTGATAAAAAACTGTCTGGTGAAAACGTGCTGCCCGGTTTTGAATTTGACTTGCAAATCTTGACCAAGAAATTGTAAGCGTTCCCACATCTCGACCATTTCATTTTAAAAATCTGATCGTCATCAATTTACAAAACGTTAAATTAATAATAAAATATTTTATTGCATAATTTTACAGCCGTTTTAAAATTTCAAAACACATTCGACTATTATGATATGGGCATTTCCAGGGTCCGGCTTTATCATTTATAACATCAGGCGTTCCATCTGAATTCAACGCCCAGAACCACTCTCCTTTTTCCCGATCAACTAAATGATTTTGAATAAATTTCCAGCTATTGAGTGCCGCTTTTATAAAAACATCCTTTTGTGTAATTTGCCAAGCATTTAAAAATCCTACAACGCCTTCTGCCTGAATCCACCATTCTTTATTGCTATTTATAATGCCTTGTGAATCTGCGGCATTAAAAATTCCGCCATCGCGATCAATACCTTCTGCTAAAGTACGCCCGGTAATTGCAGTCGCTTTTTTATATATTTCTGCCAGCAAAGCTTCGTCTTGTAATATTGCTGCTGCTTCACATAATAACCAGCTAAACTCTATATCATGTCCGAAAGAAATTTCATCAGACTTTAAGTGCCAACTTTCATCAAAAAATAATTGTAAATGATGCGTATCATTATCAATAAAACTTTCAAGAAACAGCAAAATCAAGGAACGCAAAGCCAGTCGGACTTCTGCCGTTGGCATGATGCGATACAAACTTGTATAAGCTTCCAAAATATGAAGATGCGTATTCATGGTTTTAGCTTCGTTGGCATCTTTTTCACTAAGGCGAAAGTCATGAAGCTCGCTCCAATTTCGAGAAAAAGCTTCAAAATAACCGCCGTGCAACTCATCATGGCTATTTTGTTCTATTAACCAAAAGGTTTCTTTGGCTTTTTCCAATGCTTCCCGGTGTTGTGTTAATTCATAATATGCTGATAAAGCATAAATTGTAAAAGCTTGAGCATAAATTTGCTTTTTATCTTGCTTAGGTGCGCCGTAGCAATCTAACATCCAAAACACACCACCCTCCTGGTGATCCCAAAAGTAATGCAGAAGATACTCAAATGCCCGATCCGCTAGCATGCGCCATTCTGTTCGATCAGGATGAGCTTGAGCTGCCATGGAAAATGTCCAAAGAATTCGGGTATTTAATATCACTGATTTATCCGCTGAAGGATATAACTTACCATACCCATCGACTCTGCCAAAAAAACCACCATGAGTAGTATCTACCATATGTTGTGCCCACCATTTCAGTATTTTATCTAATTCTTCGGCTGCTTCTTGTTTTAAAATTCGCAATTGATGCTTTATATTTACATCTGTAATTACAATATTTTCCATATGATAACTTTATTTACCTATCAAATTCAAATTTTTTTCAATCAATTTACATCTTTGCTCCACAGATGCAGCCGAACGCAATCCATCTGAAGGCGTATTTTTCACATAATCAATCAATTGTGCAATCGTCGACGTTGCTACATGCATCCGCGTGTCAGATGAACCATAGTAAATAAAAACTTCCTTCTTTTCATTTACAATCCAGCCATTACTAAATACTACATTTGACACATCCCCCACACGCTCCTCACCTTCTGGCGCTATAAAATATCCACCTGGTGTGTAAATAATTTCCCAGGGGTTATTTAGTTTTGTCATAAATAAATACAATACATACCGCAGTCCTGCCGCCGTATTTCGCACTCCGTGAGCCAGGTGCAGCCAGCCTTCCGCAGTTTTAATCGGTGCCGGACCTTGTCCATTTTTCACTTCTTTAATGGTATGATATATTTTACCATCCATTATTATTTCATCTTTCACCTCTGCATGCGTCATCGTATCGGTCAAGCCCCAGCCAATACCACCGCCGCTGCCCACTTCAATAAATCCATCCTGAGGGCGTGTGTATAATGCATATTTACCTTGTATAAATTCAGGATGTAATACCACATTACGCTGCTGACCAGAATATGATATCAAATCTGGCAAGCGTTCCCACTTTTTCAAATCCTTTGTTCTGGCAATGCCACATTGTGCTGCTGCAGCGGAGGTATCGTCAGGGCGCGTTTTATCTTTGCGTTCTGTGCAAAAAAGCCCATAAATCCAGCCGTCTTCATGCGGGCAAAGACGCATATCATATACATTTGTATCCCGATTTTCAGTTTCTGGCATCACCATCGGATAGTCCCAAAATGTAAAATGATCCACCCCATTTGGACTTTCGGCAATCGCAAAAAAAGATTTCCGATCCCACCCTTCTACGCGAACCACCAACAAATACTTGTCTTCCCAATACATCGCACCAGAATTAAACGTTGCATTCACCCCTAGCCGCTCCATCAGAAATGGATTCGTTTTTTCATTTAAATCATAACGCCAAAATAAAGGCGTATGTGCAGGTGTAATAATTGGAGATTTCCAGCGCGTGTAAATGCCATTACCCAATGTTTCCGGGATGTTCACACGATTAATGATGGCATCATATTGTTGCTGTAACGCGGTTAAACGTTGCTTAAAATTCGTTGCTGTTTCGTGCATTATTGCATCCATGATAGTTTCGTTTTTTGCAAAATCATACTTATAATACTTTTATGACACCTCTAAAGCACTTTTTATTTATTATCCACATAATATCTACCCAAATAATTAATAATTTTCGTTTTTACTTCCTGAGGATCAATCGTTCCTTCCACGCGATACAATACCTCGCCACCTGGCGCAATCAGTGCAGTATAAGGGAGCGAACCCTGCCATTTTTTGTCCACCACTTCTATCAGTTGGTAAATATCTTCTCCAGAAAATATAGAATTTTGATTCGAAGCTTCCATTTTCTTTAAATGTTCAAGCGCTTTCTCTTTCATAGACATTTTATCGGTCGAAATAGAAATAAACTCAAAATCACGGTCTCGATACATCCTATTTATATCAATAAAAGACGGAAATTCCATTTTTGGGAATTAGGTGATTTATTTCAAATCTCAAATTTCTTATTTCTCATTTCTATTATGGTCTTACAAGTACTAATGGTTGTGTAGCTGATTGATTATCAGTGCTTATCTTCACCCAATACATGCCTGCCGGGAGATTCGGGGATAAATTTGCTTGTAATTGTTGTTCGCCTGCTAATAAAGTGCCGTTATAGAATAATTGTAATATTCGTCCAGTCGCGTCAAGTAATATAATTTGTACCTGTGATGCCATTTTTAATTCAAATGTAATATTAACGAATCCGCTTGTAACAGGATTTGGATATAAAGTAAATGGAAATACCGTTTTTATTTTATCAACATTTACAGATTGATCTTCCATTATAAACGCTAAATCCCATAATAAGCTGGGAATTAGTAGATTTAATGACCCATTTTCAACATTTGTCGGCGTGGTATTCACCATTGCGCCACTTAAACAATCGAACCACTTTACTAAATAATTTCCGTCTTTTACAGCATTTATTTTTAAAATAACATCATTTGCAGCCGTTGGAATGCCATTGTTTTTAATAAAATCATGATTGTAGCGATTATTTAGTACCCAGCCCGCCACTTTACTTTTATCCTCGGACATTAAGGTGTAAGCATCCACCGCAGCCCCCAATCCACTAAATGAATACGCGGCAATGCCAATCCAATCCTTGCCTGTATTATCAACCTTGATCGTGTGGACACCTGCGGGAATATCGATTGTAAATGATTGATTTACAGCGGCATTTTGTTCCAGTTTTTTAATCCCATCCAGCCAGATGGCAATTTTAGGGCTGTTCCCGGTTTGAGATGCCGTTCTGACCGTGAATTTTCCATTTGCAGGGTAATTTACTTTAAAGATTGGCGGACGTCGGAATTGCGTATTCCATTGAGAACCATAGAGAAAGAAGCTTAATGCCGAGTTGGTCGGCGATACTGCGCCATTTTCAATGGTAAATAACGTGTCGGCTAAAGCGCCCCAGCCCTGCGTGTTCGGCGAGAGTGATAAATCAGACGGTGCGCCGGCAACAAATGAAGAAATTGGGGCAAATTTATTGTCTTTAAAATCAATATTTTGTGCCACTTCCGACACCGGCGCGAAATGATAATATAAATTTTGCGGATCAATATAATTATCCCACCACCAACTCATGGCGGAGCCCATACCCCCCGAAAATAACGACGCCCACAGTGCATTGTGAATATGAATCCCGTTGGGATCGAGTGTGCCCAAGCCGCTGCCAGAATCACCCAAACCAAATTCTGATGTTAGCGTAGGTTTTTGATAATCAGTTAAATAGCGCTTTACACCGCTGGAAAGGGCACGTTCCAGATTCGGAATATTAATATAATAGTGCGTTTGTGTAAAATCGATATCAAGATTATGCCAGACCGCCGCATCATTATTATCATGGGCATAACTGGTGGTCACTAAATGTTCGTAAGGATCATTATCCTTTAAAAATGCTGCCATTTCGGCGTGCCAGTTGGCGACATCGGTTTTACGCTGCTCAAACTGATCCGTCCAGTCCACTTCATTAAATAATTCCCAGGACATGATATTTCGTGAATAACCCCAGCGCGCTATGATGTAACGAAGGCGATTCTTTACATGATTTTTAGCATCCGTATTCGTAAAAAAATCCC
The DNA here is from genome assembly GCA_964517145.1 of uncultured Saprospiraceae bacterium. Taxonomy (GTDB): domain Bacteria; phylum Bacteroidota; class Bacteroidia; order Chitinophagales; family Saprospiraceae; genus JADJNW01. The sequence goes on along the minus strand of CAZFBN010000019.1, from coordinate 31,334 downwards.
AGGTATTTTGTGCCGGACCACCATTTGCAGCATTATAAGGGCTTTCGCTCCAATTCGGATTGACACGGGTGGAAACCTGACCATGATGTTGCAGGCATAACATGATGTAAATATCCTTTTCAGCACAATAATCCAGCAGCCAATCCATATAAAAACCATTACTTTGTTTATAACGCCGCAGCCCCTGAAATCCATTGTTATTATTTTGCCATTCAATGCCCAAGCCCCAGTGTGCCTGCCAGAGCCGGAAAAAATTACCTTTATTATCAATTAATTTGTCCAGCCATTTTTTATAATCCACATAAGGATTGCTCACCTGCCAAGCCATATTTTCGCCAACAGGAATATACTGTTCATTATTATCAAATTGTAAATAATTGCTCTCGCTGGTTCTGACGAAGCCCTTATTTTTTGAATCAGAAGGCGTTACACATTGAAAAATCTGCTCAGGAAAAGTGCCTGTCCCAACAGGTGTTGTGCAGGAAACCACAAAACGCCAGCTACCAATTTTATTCGGCGAAAAGCGAATTTTAAACACCCCATTATTTAGCGATGTAATAGAGCCCGTTTGTAAACTGGTAAATTGAAAGTCCTGCATAAAAAAGCCTTCTACATCAAAAGATTGATTATCAGGACTTATAAAAGTGGCAAAAACTCGAATATTATCATAATCGTAAGGATTTGTATAATTAGCAGCCAAATCTATAATAATTTCAAATTTACCGAACTGTTCCACACTGTTGGATAGGGACGTGACGGCGCGAATAACAGGCGCCTGAGCAGTAATTTGTGGTGCATTGAAAAACATGGCATAAATTAAAAAATATTGCGCAAAAAAAGAAGCATGAGTAGCATTTTTGTAAAATAGTATCATTCGTAGTGTTTAGTTTTATTAAAACAAGGAATTCATTGACCTCATTCGCCTATTAGAAATTGCTAAACCGCAGGAAACCCGTTGCAGCCTTTTGTTGTGTAAAACAATCCAAAGATATTGAAAATCAGTAGCAATAAACTTTAAAAAAAAGGTAAGAATTGTATTAAAATTTCAAATAAGCCATTAAATTTCACCCTAAAGAGGCAGGTTTGGTAGAAGTGCATTTCGTATAATAAAACCTTCTGCTATGTTCGTACAACAATCTATTTTCCGTAGCTTATCAATGCTCCTTTTATGCTGGGTGGCACTTTACAATGGAGTAAATGCTCAAATCCAATTCAATATTTCCGATCCTAAAGCGACCAAACAAACACGAGCGTTGTTTGACAATCTGCGAGCCATCAGCGGCAAAGGCATTTTATTTGGACATCAGGACGCGCTGGCATACGGAGTAAGTTGGAATCGGGTGGTCAATCGAAGCGATGTCAAAGAGGTGTGTGGCAACTATCCGGCGGTGTTTGGTTGGGATTTGGGAAAACTCGCCAAAGGAGCGACATATAACATTGATACGGTTCATTTTGAAGATATAAAGCGCTGGATACGAAAGGCTTATGCCATGGGCGGCGTTAATACCATCAGTTGGCACATGGATAATCTGGTATCGGGTGGCAATGCATGGGACACTACCACTGCGATTCGGCAGTTATTGCCCGGTGGTACGCACCATATAAAATTGCTGGAGCAACTGGATTTATTGGCTACGTTTGTATCAGATTTGAAAAGCGAAGGTCTATTTAAACATTACATTCCTATCATATTTCGACCCTGGCATGAAAATACCGGCGCTTGGTTTTGGTGGGGAAAGGGCAGTTGTACGGCTGAAGAATACAAGCAATTTTGGCAATTTACTGTGAATTATTTACGAAATGTAAAGAACATTCATCATTTATTATATGCCTTCTCCCCTGATCCATTTCAAACTCCGGAAGAATATTTAGAAACTTATCCTGGCGATGAATATGTGGACATCATGGGATTGGATCATTATTTTTGGACTAACTCAACTGCGCGAGGAGCAGAATTAACAAAAAAATTGGAAATTATTGTCCAATTGGCGGAGGCACACGGAAAAATTGCCGCTTTGACTGAGACAGGTTTGGAATCCATTCCAGAACGTTTGTGGTGGACAGAGTCGTTGTTAAAATCGGTACACGCCACTCCAACTTCGAGTAAAATTGCTTACTTGCTAGTTTGGCGTAATGCGTACGCGCGTCAAAATCATTATTTTGCGCCATATCCAGGACAGATTAGCGCCTCCAATTTTGTTTATTTTAGTCGCGATCCACGCATCATTTTAAAAGATCGTTTGCCAAAAATGTATAAAAAAATAATCAAGTGACAAAAGTACGTAAACTAAATACTAAGTACCCACAACTAAATAATACAACATGAATTTAAACTGGCTTGACATCGCCGTTATTTTTGCTTATATCGCTGCGAGTATCATCATTGGTTTTTGGATTTCAAAACGAGCGTCGCAGAGCATGGATCATTACTTCCTGGGCGGCAATCAAATTCCCTGGTATATGCTTGGCATCTCCAATGCCTCGGGCATGTTTGATATAAGCGGCACTATGTGGATGGTTTATTTATTATTTATTTATGGCTTAAAAAGCGTATGGATTCCTTGGTTATGGCCCGTTTTTAATCAAATTTTTTTAATGATATTTTTGTCTATTTGGCTGCGACGATCCGGTGTGATGACGGGTGCGGAGTGGATAAAATTTAGATTCGGTGATACGCGTGGCGCAATGTTATCACATTTTATTGTCGTTATTTTTGCTTTGCTAAATGTTTTGGGGTTTTTAGCATACGGGTTTATCGGAATTGGCAAATTTGCTGCAGTTTTTTTACCCTGGCAATTGTCTTCTGACGTCCACACCAATGAAATTTTATATGGAATTATCATAACTACCCTCACAACATTATACGTTGTAAAAGGAGGCATGATGAGTGTCGTTTTTACAGAAGTGATGCAATTTTTTATTATGACATTGGCGTGTATTGTAGTGGCTGTAATTGCAATGACGCAGGTTTCACCTCAGATGCTACAACAAGTAATTCCGAATGATTGGAATAATATTTTCTTTGGCTGGAAATTACATTTAGATTGGTCGAATATATTACCTGCTGCTAATGAAAAGATTGCCGCAGATGGCTGGTCGATTTTCGGAGTATTCTGGATGATGCTATTGTTCAAAGGCACATTACAGAGTATGGCGGGTCCGGCGCCAAATTATGATATGCAGCGAGTTTTATCTGCAAAAACGCCGAGTGAGGCAGCAAAAATGAGTGGAGTAGTCAATGTCGTATTATTATTTCCAAGGTATTTATTAGTTACGGGATTAACAGTGCTTGCTTTGGTATTTTTTATGGACGAACTAAATGGAATGGGTAAAGATATTGATTTTGAATTAATTCTGCCATTTGCAATGAAAAATTTTATGCCAGCCGGTTTGTTGGGCTTATTAATTGCAGGCTTGTTGGCAGCTTTTATGTCCACTTTTGCAGCAACGGTAAATGCCGCGCCCGCTTATTTAGTAAATGATATTTACAAGCGTTTTATTAATCCAAATGCAGCGCAGCAGGTGTATGTACGTTGGAGTTATATTATTTCAATCGTTTTTGTATTAATTGGTACGCTGATCGGCTTATTTGTTACTTCGCTAAATGAAATTATTCAGTGGATCGTTGCAGCATTATATGGTGGTTATACAGCATCTAACTTCCTCAAATGGTACTGGTGGCGCTTCAATGGATACGGCTATTTTTGGGGCATGGTGGGCGGTATTGTGGCAGCGATGATCGTGCCGATTTTATTTCCTGCTATGACTATTATTTACACTTTCCCCATTATTTTTATAATATCTTTACTTGGAAGCATCATTGGAAGTTTAACGACCAAACCAGATGAAGAAATGGTTTTGATAAATTTTTATAAAAAAGTGCGCCCCTGGGGTTTTTGGAAACCAATTCACGACAAACTTTCCGAACAAGATCCTGATATTCAACCAAATAAAGATTTTCCGCGCGATATGCTCAATGTAGGAGTAGGCATCATTTGGCAAACGGCTATTACAGCTTCTCCCATATTTTTAGTAATTCAGCAATATGATAAATTTTTTATTACAATAGTAGTAATTGCCATTTGTACCTGGATATTAAAAGTCAATTGGTATGATAAATTAAAAGATAATCCCGATGAAATACAAAAACCACGAGGATTCGCGTCGCAACTAATAGAAAATCAGTGATTTAAGAAATTTAATTAAATTAAGCACATTTTGATTTTAATCGATTCATAAAATTATTTACAGCCAGCGCATTGCTAATATAAATTTATTTATGATGAACATAAAAAAATTACTTATCGCCATTATTATTATAAACACTTCTGTTTGCGCTGGCGCGCAGGATACGCCTTTCCGGCGCGGGGTGAACCTAACGAATTGGTTTCAGGCGGGCAATGTGCGGCAGATTCAATTTACAAAATATACGAAGAAAGATTTTGAAAATATAAAAAGTCTAGGTTGCGATGTAATAAGATTGCCGATTAATTTACATTTTATGACGGACGGTGCACCAAATTATAATATCGATCCGCTTTTTTATACATTTTTAGATCAGGTGGTGAATTGGGCGGAAGAATTGCAAATGCATTTGATTTTGGATAATCATACTTTCGATCCGGCAGCAAATACCGATCCAAATGTCGGCATCATATTAGAAAAAGTGTGGAAGCAAATGGCAGAGCATTATAAAGATCGCTCGAATTATATTTATTATGAAATTTTAAATGAGCCACACGGCATTTCCGACGCATTGTGGAATAGCATTCAGCAATCTGTTGTAAATGCGATCCGTACTGTTGACACAAAACATACCATTATAGTAGGTCCGGCAGGTTGGAATAGTTATAATAATTTGTACCTTATGCCTACTTATACAGATTCTAACTTGATATACACGTTTCATTTTTATGATCCGTTTGTCTTCACGCATCAAGGTGCAAGCTGGAGTGATCCTTCAATGGAGCCTTTAGCAAATGTGCCATTCCCTTATGCGGCGCATAAAATGCCTGTATTTCCTGCGTCTTTGCGCGGTACCTGGGTAGAGAGTGCGTTTAATAATTATCAAAATGACGGCACGGTTGCAAAAGTGAAGCAATTGATTGACATAGCCGTACAGTTTAAACAAAGCAGAAATGTAAAGATTTTCTGTGGAGAATTCGGTGTTTACATTCCGAATAGTAATAATGAAGACCGCGTTTTCTGGTATGATACGGTGCGTAAATATTTGGAGGAGAAAGGCATTGCCTGGACGAGTTGGGATTATCATGGCGGCTTCGGCATTTTTAATAAAGATGGTAATGATTTATTTGAATATGATTTAAATGTGCCCCTGCTGCGTGCCCTGGGTTTTAATGTGCCGGTGCAGTCGCCGTTCGTATTGCGACCCGACAGCATCGGCTTTCCGATTTATACCGATTATATTGAAAATCAGATATTTGAGTCTAGTTACAGCAATGGTACGCTGGATTTTTACTCCACCGAGCAACCAACCGCCGGTGAGCACTGCCTGTATTGGACGGGTGCCGATCAATATAATGCTATTAGTTTTGATTTCAAACCCAATAAAGATTTATCTTATTTATTTACAAGTGATTATGTATTAGATTTTTGGGTGCGGGGCAACACACCTGATGCCCGATTTGATATTCGATTTGTGGACACGAAAACGAGCGAACCGAACGATCACCCCTGGCGCATGCGCGTCACCATTGACGAAGGCCGCGCCAATTGGGACAATCAATGGCATTCGATTCGTATTCCGCTAAAAAACTTTACCGAGCAAGGCTCCTGGGATAACAATACCTGGTACAACCCGCGGGGCAAATTTGACTGGAAAGCCATTGACCGGCTGGAAATTGTGTCGGAGCATGGGAATTTACAACATGTAAAATTCTGGTTTGATCAGATTCAGGTAATTCATCCAAGTGCCACTGCCGTAACAAATGTAGTGGAAAATTGGCGATTAAAAGCGTATCCTAATCCAACGAATGATTTGTTCAAAATTGAAGAAGAAGCCACAGAAAGCTTTGATTATCAAATAATTGATCCAAATGGAAAAGTATTAAAAACTGGTAATTTTAGAAATCAAACGCAAGTGAGTTTAGCGACGCTTCCGGCAGGACTTTATTTTATAAAAATTACAAAGGAAGAACAGATCATACAAACATTAAAAATCATTAAAAACTAAATAAAAATCTCCCGCAGATTTCACTACACTATACTTTCTGCGGGAGTTTTATATTTACTTTCCTAAATATTCTATCACCTGTTTATAAACATTTTCAGCGGTGAAGCCGAATTTTTCATCTAAAACAGTATAAGGCGCTGAGAAGCCAAAATGATTCAAACCCCAAACTTTACCGTGCGGACCCACCAAGCCTTTCATCGTAACCGGCAAACCGGCAGTCAATCCAAAAGTCGGCACATCCGTCGGCAACACTTCTTGCTGATACTCAGCCGATTGCTTTCTAAATAAACCTTCACTTGGCGCAGATACAATTCTGATTTTCAAGCCTTTATCGGCACGTAATTTCTCTGCACCGGCGACCAAAGTACCTACTTCTGAGCCATTGCCAACGAGAATTACATCCGGCGTACCGCCATCATCCTGAATGATGTAAGCCCCTTTTCCCACTTGTAAAGATTTTTCATAATTATTACCTGGAATATCATTTACATTCTGACGAGAAAAAATTAATCCCGTTGGTGTATCATGATTTTCCAGCGCCAATTTCCAGGCAGCCGTCGTTTCCATACCATCCGCCGGGCGCAACACGAGCAGACTATTATGACCGGAGTGATTTTGCAATTGCTCGAGCAAACGAATTTGCGCTTCCTGTTCAATCGGCTGGTGCGTCGGTCCGTCCTCCCCTACCCGGAACGCATCGTGCGTCCAGATGAAAATCACCTGCTGCTCCATGAGTGCGCACACGCGAATGGCGGGTTTCATATAATCGGAAAACGCAAAGAATGTGGCACAAGCCGGAAACACGCCACCGTGCAATGCCATACCCGTGGAAAGTGCCGCCATTGTTAACTCCGACACGCCTGCTTGTAAAAACGCACCGGAGAAATCGCCTTTTCTGAATTGCTTCTTTTTCTTCAAAAACGCATCGGTTTTATCACTATTTGATAAGTCCGCCGAAGCGACAATCATATTCTCAACATGATCCGCTAAATAAGATAAAACGGCAGCCGAAGCATTGCGGGTAGCGCCGTTGGCAGCTTGCTTGATGCTTGCCCAGTCGAGTTCCGGCAAGGTTTTATCATGAAATTGTTTAAATTTTTGGGCTAAATCCGGATTTTCATTTTCCCAATTTTTGAACACCGCTTTGCGCTCGGCAGCCGCTTTGGCTTTGCCTTCTACCACTTTTGCATAATATTCCGCCACTTCCGGGAAAACCACAAAAGGATTGGCAGGGTCAGCGCCCAGTCTTTCCAACGTTTTTGCAAAAGAAGCTTTGGATTCTCCCAGTGGTTTGCCGTGCAATTCGACCTGACCTTCGTACACGTTGCCATCTTCCAGCACCACGCCTTTGCCCATCACGGTTTTACCAATAATCAAGCTCGGACGCGTGTCTTCTGCAATCGCCAGTTTCAAAGCGCCGCGAATCGCTTCGTGGTCGTTGCCATCAATGGTCAGCACATGCCAGCCCCAGGCTTCGTATTTTTTAGCCGTGTCTTCGCCCGTTACATCATCAACTTCCGTAGATAACTGAATGTCATTCGCATCATAAAACATGATGATATTTCCTAATCCCAAATGCCCCGCAATGCGCCCAGCCCCTTGCGAAATCTCTTCCTGCACGCCGCCATCGGAAATATAAATGTAGGTTTTATGCGCCACAGCTTCTCCGAAACGCCCTACAAAAAAGCGCTCGGCAATTGCAGAACCAATGCCAAACGTATGCCCCAATCCTAGCGGACCAGAAGTATTCTCAATACCATATTCCACTGCAATTTCCGGGTGACCAGGCGTTTTGCTCTGCCACTGACGGAAATTTTTAATATCTTCTAATTCATAATTGCCCAACAGGGTTTGAACGGAATACAACATCGCCGACATGTGTCCCGCATCCAGAAAGAAGCGGTCGCGCAGTGTCCAGCGCATGTCATTCGGATCATATTGTAAAAATTCACTAAAAAGAATGTGAATAAAATCTGCGCCACCCATCGGACCGCCGGGGTGCCCCGATTTGGCTTTTTCGACCATTGCCGCTGATAGCACGCGGATATTATCAGCTGCCCGCATCGAAATGTCAACTGCTGAATGAACGGTAGTTTGGTTTTCCATTATAATTGATTAAAATCAGAAATAAACAAATGAATAAAATATTACAACAGCATTCAAGATGTATTGGGTCACTGTCAGGTTCAATTTTTGCGGTTTTAAATGGTCAGCTTCTATTTCGTTGAAAAACGATACATCGTCGTTTGTGTATATGTTTCACCTGGTTTTAAAAACACATTAGGAAAATTTTTTTGATTTGGCGAATCTGGAAAATGCTGAGCTTCCAGGCATAATCCACCATGTTTTGGAATAGAATTGCCATTTTTATTGGTCAATGTGCCATTCAAAAAATTGCCAGAATAAAACTGCACCCCTGGTTCGGTAGTTAACATCTCCATAAATCTGCCAGAATTTGGCTCGTACAGCGTCGCCGCTACACTTAATTCATTGCCCGATTTATTCAAAATAAAATTATGATCGTAACCGCCTTTTACTTGTGCAAGGTCTTTTTCAATGGGCTTAGCGCTTGTAAAATCCATCGCTCCGCCTTTCACCGATTCCATTTTTCCGGTTGGAATCAACTGCGCATCCACAGGCGTGTAACGGTCGGCATTCAGCATCAATTCATGTTGTAAAATCGTAGGCGATTCCCCGGCGCTCAAGTTGAAATAAGCATGGTTGGTAATATTAACTGGCGTTGTTTTATCAGTAGTAGCTTCGTAATCAATTTTTAACGCATTATCATTTGTAACAGTGTAAATAACTTTGACCGACAAATTACCTGGATAACCTTCTTCGCCATCTTTGCTCAGGTAGTTCAAGGTCAGCGTTGCGCCTGTATCGCTCTTGCCTTCCACCGCATCCCACACGACTTTGTCAAAACCTTTCAAACCGCCATGCAAAGTGTTGCCATTATCATTGGCATTCAACTGATATTTTTTCCCATCCAGCGTAAATTGGGCTTTCGCAATGCGATTCGCGTAGCGCCCCACGATACAGCCAAAATAAGGATTGCCCTGTTGTAAATAACCGGATAAAGAATCATATCCTAAAATGACATCGCCCATATTTCCCTGTTTATCAGGTGCTTGAATAGACACTACGGTTGCACCATAATTCATGATCTGCACCGAAAATCCATTGGGATTCGTCAGTTTATATAAAGTAATGTCCGCATCTCCAATCTTGCCAAAAGGCATTTTTTCAATCATAAATGTCATTTGTATTTCATTATCAGGCTGTTGTGAGGTCTCTTGCTTTGGTGTGTTTGAATTGTTGCAGGCAAATGTAAGCAACAAGCTGGAAAGCCAAAGAAACCGGTTCATTAATTTCATACAATCTTGATATTTGAGGTGTAAAAATTAGATAGCAATTCAACGGAAGCAACGAAGCTTGCATAATTCAGTTCAAAATAACTTTAATAGATTTTGAGTCTATTTACAACTGAAAAATCTGCTGCATCAACAGCCACTTTTCTCCTGGCGCTGCCTGCGGTAGTGGTGCCTGAAATTGCCACATCAGCGTTTCCCATTCCTGTACAGCAGGATTTGCAGCATCCATTTCTGCTTTTTTAGCAAATGTAAAATCGTCCCCTGCTTCTATAATCATGAACATGCGCGTATCATATCTATAAATTTGCAAATTTATAATGCCCGCATCCCGAATGCTTTGCTCTATAGATACTGGTATTTTCTGATGATAACGTTCGTATTCCGCTATTAAATTCGGATCATCTTTTAAATCCAAAGTCAAACAAAAACGTTGCATCTTATTTTATATGGAAGAATGGAATTTTGGAACAATGAAATTGCCGGTTCAAGTATGCTATTCCACCATTCCAAGCTTCCATTATTCAATTTTTAATTTAAGTAATCGAGCAGTATTAAAAATGTTCAACTAGTTAAATATATTGGTTAATAATGTTTTCATACAATTCCTGCTGCCCACTAAGCTGTTGAGGCTCCCCTTGTTGTGCAGCAATACTTGCTAAATCCTGCAAAGTCAGTTTACCCGATTCAAAAGCTTCACCATTGCCAGTATCAAAAGACGCATACCGAGCCTGCCGCATTTTTTTATAATCAGAATGTTCCAAAATATCATTTGCCACCAGCAGTGCCCGCGCGAATGCGTCCATGCCGCCGATGTGCGCGTAAAAAATATCCACCAAATCGGTTGAATTTCTACGTGTTTTGGCATCAAAATTGATACCACCGCCCTGAAATCCACCGGCTTCCAGAATAATCAGCATCGCCTCGGTCAACTCATAAATATTATTTGGAAACTGATCAGTGTCCCAACCATTTTGATAGTCACCTCGATTTGCATCCATGCTACCCAACGCGCCGGCATTCGCTGCTACCTGTAGCTCATGCTGGAAGGTATGTAACGCCAGTGTAGCATGATTTACCTCAATATTTAGTTTAAAATCATTTAACAAATCATATTCCCGCAAAAAGCCGATTACCGTAGCCGCATCAAAATCATATTGATGTTTGGAAGGCTCCATTGGTTTGGGTTCAATGAAGAAAGTCCCTTTAAAACCTTGGCTCCGAGCATAATCTTTAGCTAAATGTAAAAACTTTGCTAAATGTTCCACCTCCCGCTTCATGTTGGTGTTCAGCAATGACATGTACCCTTCGCGACCGCCCCAAAATACATAATTTTCGCCGCTCAACTTAATAGTTGCATCCAACGCATTTTTTACCTGCGCCGCCGCATACGCCACCACCTCAAAATCGGGATTGGTTGCTGCGCCATTCATATAACGCGGATGGGAAAATAGGTTTGCCGTACCCCACAACAATTTTACGCCCGATGCTTTTTGCTTCTCCAAAGCATAATCCGTGATTACTTCCAAGCGTTGGGTGGATTCCGCCAGATTTTCCCCTTCCTGAATCAAATCAAAATCGTGAAAACAATAATAAGGAATGCCAATTTTTGTAATAAATTCAAATGCTGCATCCATTTTATCCTTGGCTTGCTGAATGGGTTCAGCGGCAGTCATCCAAGGAAAATTTTTCGTTCCAGGACCAAATGGATCGCCGCCTGTGCCGCAGAAGGTATGCCAATAGGCTACCGCGAAGCGAAAATGCTCCTTCATGGTTTTGCCGCCTACTATTCTGTTTTCTTCGTACCACTTAAAAGCCAAAGGATTTTTCGAATCCCGCCCTTCGTATTCAATTTTTGAAATGCCTTCAAAATATTCCCGGTCCCCCATGACGACGGAGGAGGAAGCTTGGCTTGCTAATGTTGAATTCATATGCTTATTTTTTCAATTAATTGTTGTAAATCATTTTGCCAAATTTGATAAGCTTCTGCATATTTATCATATTCAGAAAGCGGTTCATACGTCATCACCACATCGCCGCTGCCAATGGCTTCTTCAATAGAATGATAGATGCCAATTGCAACACCTGCAGCCTTTGCCGCACCGACAGCGCCTGTGGTTTTTACAACTTCAATCGTACAATTCATCAAAGTTGCAATGGTCGAGCTAAATACATCCGATTGAAATAGATTATCATTTCCAACACGCATCGAATGGATCGCTAAATCCATTTCTTTTAAAATCTGAATGCCATAAACAAACGAAAATGCAATGCCTTCTAGTGCTGCCCGATACAAGTGCACCCGCGTATGCCTATTGAATTGTAAATTTTTAATTTGCGATCCAAGATTTAAATTGCACAACATCCGTTCTGCTCCATTTCCAAAAGGCAACATGCGCAAGCCGTCTGCGCCAATGGGAATTGTTTTTGCCAATTGCTCCATTTCTGTGTAAGAAATACCGTCTTTCGCTACATTTTGACGCACCCAATTGTATTGAATACCCGCTCCATTTATGCACAATAAAACGCCAATGCGCGGCACTTCGATCGTGTGGTTCACATGCGCAAATCCATTCACGCGCGACTGCATATCGTACACCGGCTTATCCACCACGCCATACACAACCCCCGACGTACCGCCCGTAGCTGCCAGCTCGCCAGGATTTAATACGTTGAGAGACAAAGCGTTATTGGGCTGATCGCCCGCTCGATACGTCACCGGAATGCCCGCACACAAACCTGTTGCCTCGGCAGCCGCTTCCGTTAACTGACCTTGTAAAGAAAAAGTCGGTACAATGGGTGCAATCAAATCTTTACGAAGATCATAATAATCCAGCACCAAATCTGCAATTTTATTCTCCTGAAAATCCCACAAAATACCCTCGGAAAGCCCGGAAATAGTAGTAGCAATCTCTCCCGTCAACTTCATTGCGATGTAATCGCCGGGTAGCATCATTTTATAAGCCTTATCATAAATTGCCGGTTCATGATCTTTTACCCATTTTAGTTTAGACGCTGTAAAATTTCCTGGAGAATTGAGTAAATGTGACAAGGATCGCTCCACTCCGATTTTCGTAAATGCCTCATTACCAATATCCACTGCCCGGCTGTCGCACCAAATAATGGATGGTCGCAGCACCTCCTGGTTTTTGTCCACCAAAACCAACCCATGCATTTGATAAGAGATACCAATTGCCTGAATTGAAATCGATTGAATTTTTGTTTGTAAAAGAAGTTTTTTAGTCACCGTGCAAAGATTTTGCCACCACTGCTCTGGGGCTTGCTCTGCCCAGCTAGGTTGTGGTGCCTGAATGTCCATTTCTGTTTCAGGATAGTGCATTACGCCCACGGTGCGCCCCGTCTGTGCCTCTACGAGCGCCGCTTTTATGGAAGAGCTACCAATGTCAAAACCCAGCAAATACATATGTTGTCTGTTAATAGTTTCCCAATGCGCCAAATATAGAAAAAATCTGATTGGTACACCGTCGAATTTTAGCAACAATTGCACAAAAAGTTGAATGATTTTTTATTTATTTATGAATGATAATTGTGAATCAATAAGATGAATAACTTACATTTGTTACTATATTAAATTCAAATAAAATTTAAGTCCGTATCAAGCAGCATTTTTCAACAAAAAACTGATTATCAATCAAATAAGAATGCTCAACTACTTGAATCCTTTTTCCATATTTTAACACAATGAGTCAAAAACAGCATTGGATAAACACCATCAAAAAAGGAGTGGAGTTATTAAAAAACGAAAAGGCTTATAATCAAGCTTTTATCATTAAAAAAATCAAGTATTTAGACCCCTCTTTAATGGTTTCTACCCCTTCTTTAAGCAACATGCTCAAAGATCGAGGCGCAGGGCTGGAAGCATTGCGGCACATGGCTTCTGGCATAGCGTTGCTCATAAAAGCTGAATTTGGTATGGTGTATGACACTTCCGAGTGCAGGTTTGTCCCTTTAACGGATAACGAATCAGTAAAACAAAATCTTGCACAATCATTTGCGGATGAAATTATTACAGATAATTACCATTTTAAATATCATAAACACGGAAGACTCCCCATCGGGGAAAAAGTAAAATTTATTAGTAAAGCGCAGAAAGATATTATTGAATTCGGCATTCGGCTTAAAACGTTTTCTCAATATTTTACCTCTCGAAATCAGCATGAATTCCGCATTCCTGTCGAAAAATTATTACAACGAGGTGTAAATATGCAGGTTTATTTACTTGACCCCGCCTCTTCGGAGTCAGAAATGTATTTTAAAGACCGGGCAAAAGCACAAAGCGACGAGCGACACGCGGTGGAAGAAACGCAACGTGCAATAGAGCAACTTTTGAAAGTAAAAGCTAATTTTGAAGCCAATCATTATACAGGTCAATTTGAAATATTTTCTTACCAGCACATTCCTTATAATCATTTTCTTGTTACAGACGGCGACACAGATGCTGGTCGCATGTTAATTTCTCATTATATTTACGGCGTTAACCGCGCGGATTGCCCAGTTATTGAATTTTCAAAATTTGCAGAGCCAGATTTGTATCAACTTTACTGGCAATCTTTACAAAGTTTAATCTCTAATGCTAAAAAATTAATTTGACGTTCCCTCTCCTTCTTTTTCTCACCTATTTATTTACATAAATTCTTGTGAATTTTACATAAATTAATGTAAACTTTTATAAATGCTGCTCCAGATTTGGAACACTAAAAAAAAGCCTCCATTTTTGTAATGAAAATCGAGGTAATTATAAAAAGAAGTCAAAGAAACTAAATCCACACTTCTTATAACAAGGTTATTACGACAATTTTAATTGGAATTATTTTAACAGAAATGACATCAACTCTTTGATAGTCAATTACTTCCCTATTGCCCTACATATTTTGGTATGTCTTCACGGTGAGTAGCTGCAGATGCTCCGATGTGATACTACACATACGGTCAGTACATTATTTATTCACTTTTAAATAGACATGCTATGACACTTTTAGATTTGTTGCTTATTGTCATTGAGGATATCATTATCCCTTAATGATTAAAATTCCATTAGCCTTTCAGAAAAAGGCTATACCCGGAGTTGTCTTCCAGGAGAAGACAATTCCTTGATCTTTGTCAGCAGCCAATATCCGCCAAAAATGGGTGTTAATGTTTTCAATTTTTCTAATAATTCCTCAGAAACATGATTGCCACTTATCATAAGCTTTAGCATAGTCAAAAAATGCTGTGCGCTATGAAGAAGTGACATATTCAAAGTTTTATTACGTTTTAAATTGATATAGAAAGCTTTAATACCATATTCCAGTTGTTCTTCGTTCTCATGGCGAAGCTCATAAAAACATTTCAACTCTGAAATACGAGCATTCAGGTTTAACGCATCATTTTTTAATTGCACTGTTCGCAATAATTTAAGCGCATTATTATAATCTTTATGTGCAAAAAGAAGGTGTGCTTTCGCAAGTGACAATGTGTGCTCACGCCCCTCTTCGCACAAAGCACCTTTATGCTCCTGGTAAAAAGCTTCTGCCCATGCTACTTCTCCCAACTCACAGGCTACGTTTATGATATTTTGAAATTTACTTGCTGTTATGTATCCACCAACTTTTAATAGTTGCTTTTCCATACCATATTTATATAGCGTGAATACTTCTTGTATGGTATTTCGCTCTATATTTCTGATTTTCTTTGCTTTATAATTTATCAAATACACTAACAAAATCAAATGATCCTCCGGAGAAATCTGATCCCCATATTTCATCAAATCTGTCAATACTTCATCACAAATATCATCGTTTTTAGATGTAATAAATTTATAAGCTTTTGAATACAAATTATAAAGTATTTCATACAAAACACCGGCTTTTTGAGGCGCTTCAAAATGATTGGACTTATTTTTATCAAAATCAACAATTTGTAATATTGCATTCCGACTTTGAAGCTCACACTGAAATTTTAGTTGGTTTAACTTGTAAAACGCATCTAATTCCAAGCTGCTTTTTTCCAAGTTAACTTGATTTGGTTCCAACTTCTCAGTAAAAGGATGGTAATAACGGGCATGATACAGCTCCATGAGATGAAGTGGAAGCCAAATATCTTTTCGATGTTGTAATAGTTCTTCTTCTGCTTTATCGATCTCTCGAAAGTAAAAATGATCCAGTTTTCGCTCTTTATAAAGATCGATTAATATTTTTTTCACTTCATAACTATTTGATTGCCTTTTAACTTTTTCTAGTAATAAAAACTCTTCCAGCCAGGTCAACAGTTTGCTGGCTTCATTAGAGATGCGCTTGGTTTTATCTAATTTAAAAGTTTTAAATGTAATATATTCTAAATCAAGCTTTTTGTGTTTAAATTCAGGATAAAAAGGTTTTAAATAATGAAAAAGATCAATCGCCACTGCATGGTCGCTATATAATTTAGATAAATATTTATCAAAAGCTTTTAACTCTTGTTTATCCAGCGTTTTTAATACCTGAATTAATTTCGAGTTTTCCATAGTTTAATGATTTACATGGATTCACTGCAATACAATTCTTTTCAATTGCAGTATTCAAAGATAACATTTTTGCGAGGAAATGTCTTTTTTTATATCAAAAAACAAGGAAAAAATGATGCCTTATCTAGGTCTGGTGTTTCAATAAAAAAATCACAATCAAGGTTTTAACTAACAATCCTTTTACTCATCAAGAGCGCTTTTTTGAAAGGAAAGGGTGCTTTTTTGTGATTGCAAATATCTATTCTGGAGAGGATATTTGTGCATTATCAATGAATTTCAGTGATAATTATAGGATTTTACATTTTGTAATTGCATTAATACAAAAAAATGGAAAAATACAGCCGAAAATTTATTCTGGATATTTTTAGTGAAAAACTGAGAGAGAAATTCGAAGTATTTTGTAAAGAGCATCGCCAATATAATAATATTGAAAATTTTGTTACTTACTTGATTGACCAAGAAATAATTCCACCAAGCACCATTAAACATTACGCCATTAATGAGACATTTAATGAGTTGTTTATTGATAATGAAAAACAAAAAACAGAAATTGTTAATACTTTAGCAAATCGTTTCAACCTTTCTCCGCGCAGTATTTGGAATGCACTACGCAAAAATACAACTCCTGTTCGAACTCAACTGAAAGTCAGTTCTAAACTTTATAGGTTGTAATTTTATATTTATCGGCATAAACATTACTATATAATGAACATAAAAGTCGTTATATTAAGCCCCATTGAAGTAGAATATAAAACCGTTCGGCGCTATTTACAAAACATCGAGCGCCAAGATGTAAATGGTTTAATTTATGAAGTTGGCGATTATTATGGCGCACATCATGCTTACCGCGTTATTATACGCCAGACCGGCCCAAAAATCGCAGATGTTGCCCTGGCAACGGAAAAAGCAATCACTGGTTTTAAGCCTGATATCATAATGTTGGTAGGAATCGCAGGTGGCGTAAAAGATGTAACAACTGGAGATGTGGTAGTGGGCACTAAAGCGTACGGATTTGATGCAGGCAAAGTATTAGACGATCATTTAGCGGCTCGCCCCGATGCCATACCTTATGATATAAATTTGATAGAGCAAGCTCGTTTTATTACAAGTCAAGATAAATGGGAACAAAATATTACGAATTGGAATAGCGAAAATAAAGTTATTTTTGGTCCGATTGCTTCAAGTGATAAGGTCATAGCTTCCTCTAAATCACCAGAATATGCGGTATTAAAGCGAAATTTTAATGATACCATTGCCTTGGAGATGGAGTCCATTGGTTTTGCCAAGGCTGCTTTTGCGCATCGAACGTTACGTATGATGAATATTCGTGGCATTTCGGATTTACTTGATGGGAAATCAGATGCCGCGCACCATCTAGCCGCTGCTCAGGCAGCTGCTTTTACCTTTGGGTTATTACATCATCTTGATTATTCAACTTTGAAAATATACGCAATGGATGCTAAAAAATTGATTAACAAAGTATTAGATTTGATTTTTCCATTATTAAAAAATGATGTAAAAGCTACTCCAGGTTTTTTGCAAACGGTGGATGCAACATCATTAAAGCTTTGGAACAAAGTAAAGCCGCTCATTGCCGCTGAGATGGAGGAACTAGAAGAAGCCCCAGATGATGCTGATGTGCAGGAAGAAGTAAAAGTGGGCAGTCGAAAAAAACTACGCAAAGCATTGGAAAACAACGAATTATTGAAGTTAGAATTGGAAGAATTGTTGAAAGAAGCAGAAAGCAAAGGAGTCACCAACAGTATAAATATTATTGATAGTAAAAATGTAATAACAGGAGGTAATTATACCGTTAGTGGTGATTTTCATTTAGGCGACCGAAATTAAACTAATTTTTACTTGAGATTGTACTATTTAAATGATTTAATCCGTTCAAATTATAAATGCAATTTTTAAATGGAGCACGATAATCCGATACAGGACAGTAAAAATACGGTTAGTAATTCTTCCATCAATGCAGGTGGGAATATTCACATAGGGGATATTATAAATATTCAACAAACTGTAAGTGAATCCTCTAAGCAGAAAACACCTTTTAATGCGGATCAGGCAGGTGCCATTCGAAAATTAATTGGCAATAATAAAATCAAGCAAGCGCTGGAACAACTGCTTCAGCATACCAATGGTCAGGATGAAGACCTTTACACGCAGGTTGTGCAGCTTTCGCAGCAGTGGAATAAGCTACAACGCCAAGAAACAATGGGCATCATTTCCTCGTCGGAAGCAAATGTAACAAGTAATAAAATTGTGTACGGGTTGTTAGACGTGGTCAATCAATTAGAACAAAATTAATAGCGCTTTATTTTTTTGCGCGGATCATTCGATCTTTACCATTCATATCTTTTTGTAATAAAATTTGCTTAAATCCTTTGTTTTCAAGCAATTGCACAACCTCCTGTGCATTAAATTCATTACATTCAAAAAATAAATAACCATCGGATATTAAATGTAAAGATGCAAAATCTGCTATGACATCATAAAATAACAATGGATGCTCATCGCTGACAAAAAGCGCTTTAGCAGGCTCAAAATCAGTTACATAGGCAGGCATAAGCACCCGCTCGCGCTGCGGAATGTAAGGAGGGTTACTTACTATAATATTATATTGAGCACATATTTGCCACTGCACTCGATCCAAAATATCACATTCAAAAAAACGAATGAATGTTTTATTAAAATTAGCATTAAAAATTGCTATTTCCAGTGCTTCCTGGCTTACATCAAGCGCTTCAATATTTAGTTGCGGTACTTTTTTCTTTAATGTAATAGGAATACAGCCGCTTCCCGTACCAACATCCAATAATTTTAAAGTAGAATTTTTTATTTCTTTTTGAATGGTTTCCAACAAGCAAAAGACTAATTCTTCTGTTTCTTGCCTGGGAATCAATACATTTTGATTTACTTTAAACTTTAATCCGTAAAAATCTGCCTGTCCTAAAATATATTGCACCGGTTCTTTTTGTAATAACCGCGTTTGAATTTTATGCAATTCTTCTTCCTGAATGCTAAATAGCGTCGCTTTGCTTTGCAAGTCATACACACGCAGGGCATCTTCAAATACAATGCGCGCAATGCTCCGTGCCTCACCAGGCTCATATACTTCGCTCAATTGTGACACGAAATTTTGATATATCTCCTTTATTTGCAAAACTTTATAAAGTTTAAAGCAGCTTTATATTATAGCATATTATAAGTATTATAATATAAAACGTTTTAGGATAATCTGTTTTTATAATCTTCATAATCAAATTTCCGCACGATTTCCAAGGTGTTATCTTCATGCCAGATGGCAATATCAGGATGTCTTACACCATTGAAAATCGTGGTTTTCACCATTGTATAATGTATCATATCTTCTAATATGATTTTTTCACCCACTTGCAATTTGTGATCGAACGAATACTCCGTCATATAATCACCTGCCAAGCAGCTCACGCCGCCCATGCGATACGCCGGTTTCCCAGGTATTCGGTCTCGGTCAGCCCCCACAATCCTCGGACGATAAGGCATTTCCAGCGTGTCGGGCATGTGCGCAGTAAAAGACACATCCAAAATTGCCGTTTTTACTCCTTTATTTTCTACAATATCTAAAATACTGGAAACCAGCACTCCAGTCTCCCAAGCGATGGCACTTCCAGGTTCCAGAATGACTTCCAGATGCGGATAACGCCGCCGAAAACCCTGCAACACTTGAATTAAATGTTCTATATTATATCCTTGCCGTGTCATTAAATGCCCGCCACCGAAATTGACCCATTTTAATTGAGAAAAAAACGAAGAAAATTTATTTTCAAATGATTCCAATACTTTTTCTAATTCGTAAGAACTTGATTCACAAAGTGTATGAAAATGCAAACCTTCTACCCCCTGGGGCAACTGTCCATTAAAATTTTCAACAACTTCTCCTAAACGCGACCCCGGTGCAGCAGGATTATACAAATCGGTTTCAACTTCTGAATATTCAGGATTGACACGGATGCCCATAGAAATAGGCGCAGCATAAGCATGTACTTGATTTTTATAACGAAGATATTCATTAATTGAATTGAATGTAATATGGCTGCTGTAGCGCATAATATCTGCAAAATCCTTTGGTAAATAAGCCGGCGAGTACGTGTGCGCTTTGACGCCCATTTCTTCAACAATGAGTCGTGCCTCCCACAAGGAACTTGCAGTCGCTCCTTTTAAATACTGAGCTACCAATGGAAATACGCGCCACATTGCAAACCCCTTGAGTGCCAGGATGATAGAAACGCCCGCTTCGTCCTGCACTTTTTTTATCAATGACAAATTTTCTTTTAAGCACTTCATTTCCAGCACATAAGCTGGCGAAGGTATTTTATTTACATCTATCATTTACTAATTAACATTTATTATTTACCAAATAGCATTTTTACATTTTTTCCGGCATTTCAATACCAATCAAATCCATGCCAAACCTTAAAACATTGGCGATTGCCTGACATAATTTTAATCGAAACGCAACGGCTTCTTCCGTCTCAGCCCTTAAAATTGAAAAATCATGATAAAATTTATGATAAGATTTTGCTAAACTATAACAAAAATTTGCAATAGCAGAAGGATCATAACTTGCCGCCGCCTCTTTTATGATACCTGGAAAGGCATATAATTGCGCAACTAAATCTTTTTCATCCGTTTCCAGTTTTTGATAGGCAGCGCTCACCGACAGACGGTCATTATCCCAGCCTTCCATTTCGCCTTTGCGCAAAACCGATTGAATGCGCACATACGCATTTTGCACGTAGGGTCCCGTTTGTCCTTGTAAATCAACAGATTCCTTCGGATCAAAAATCATGCGCTTTTGCGGTGTGACTTTTATGATAAAGAATTTCAGCGCCGCCAAGCCGATTTTTCTTAAAATATTCTCTTGTTCCCCTGCGGACAAATCAGACAGCGTATCGCGCTCTTTTGAGTTTTCGCGGGCTTCTTCGATTACTTCGGCAATCAAATCATCCGCATCCACCACCGTGCCCTCGCGCGATTTCATTTTGCCCGTCGGCAAATCCACCATGCCATAAGATAAATGGTGCAAGCCCGCAGCATAAGGTTCGCCCAAGCGTTTTAATATTTCAAATAATACCTGGAAATGATAATTTTGCTCATCTGCTACGACATACACCGCTTTATCCATTAAAAAATCTTCATACCTAAGCCTAGCTGTACCAAGATCTTGCGTCATGTAAACCGAAGTACCATCGCTGCGCAACACCAATTTATGATCGAGTTTAGCATCTGTAAGATCAATCCAGACTGAGCTGTCGGGCTTGCGATAAAACACGCCCCGCTCCAAACCATCTTCTACAATATCTTTGCCAAGTAAATAAGTGTCGGATTCATAATATAATTTATCAAATTCGACGCCCAATTTATGATATGTTTCTTCAAAACCATGATAGACCCAGCCATTCATTTGTTTCCACAAAGCAACCGTTTCTGCCTCGCCCGCTTCCCAACGCAACAACATTTCACGCGCTTCTTTTCCAAGCGAGCTAGATTCATTGAAATAAGTATTTTTATATTCTTTAAAAAATTCAGAATCAGCAAGTTCCTTCTTTTTTCGATTTTCAAAGATGGCTTGAGCTTCTGTTGTTTGTTGCCAGGCTTTGTATTCTTCCTGAAATTTTTGCTCAAACAGCACATAATAATCGCCTACAAAATGGTCGCTTTTTACACCCATCGATGCAGGCGTAGCGCCGTTGCCAAATTTTTGCCAAGCAAGCATGCTTTTACAAATCGCAATACCGCGATCATTTACAATTTGCACCCGTTTTACATCACAGCCTGCCGCTTGTAAAATTTTATAACAAGACCAGCCTAGCAAAATATTACGAATATGCCCTAAGTGTAAAGGCTTGTTGGTGTTGGGAGAAGAAAATTCTACCAGCACTTTTTCGCCATTAGCAGGATGTTGTCCAAAATTATATTCCGAGTAAATATTTTCCAGAAAATGAATCCAAAATTGATCGCTTACAGATAAATTTAGAAACCCTTTTATGACATTAAAAGCCTGAATTTCAGCCACTTGCTCTACCAGGTAGGCGCCGAGTTCCGCGCCGAGTTCTTCCGGTTTTTTACCCGATATCTTTGTAAATGGAAAAGTAACAATGGTATAATCGCCTTCAAATTCCTTGCGGGTAGGTGCTATTTGCACTTGCGCCGCTGGCACCGACTGCCCGTACAATTTTTGCAATGCCTCAATGACATTCTCTTGAATAATCGTTGTAATATGTGCTGTTGTAAGAACCATTATATCTTTTATTAAAAATGGATGATACGGCAAAGGTAAGGTAAATATGAGATGTGAAATTTGAGATGCGGGAATTTTTCTTATTTCAAACCTCAAATTTCAATTCACACCCTAGGTATAGATTTTTTTAATAATATTTTGCCTGGAATGCAGGGACCAAAGGAGGTATTCCCATTCCAAGGACCCTCGAGGCGCCAGGCGTTCCCTGATTTGACCAGATTGAGTATGGCACCTTTGAGGCACCATTCCATCCCGTCGATTCGTTTGGCAGCCGTAATTTTCGTTTCTTTGAACACCAGCGTTTTTCCATCTTTAAACTCGCCTTCGAGCGCCATTTCAGCATACACTTTATCAAAATAGACGAAAGAACGCCCGGTTACCTTGGTTCCTTTTTGGGTGAGGTAAATTTCCATGCCATATTCCGGGCGGATGCCGCCTTTATCCTGGGTGATTTTGCCTTTCCAATAGCCCGTGACGCTTGGGCTGGTGCTTTTTTGTGCCAAAGCGATCGTCAACGTGCAGCTGCAAATTAGGCAAAATAAGAATATTCTCATTTTCAACATTTTACTTTAAAAACTGGTTTTTACATGGGGTGTTGTGTCGATGTAAGTTTTTTTTGATTTTTCAACCAAAAGGTTGGTTACGAAATCAGCCTGAAGGCTGCACAACAAAAAAACTGAAATGCGTCTTGCCATAGTTTCGCTCTTGAGTAAAATTTGGATGTTTTTTAAAAACATGCGTCGGATCATGTTCTAACACAAATAAGCCTTCCTGATGTAATAACTTATATTCAAATATCAAATCTGGAATTTTATCAATAGTTGGCAAAGCGTAAGGCGGACCTGCAAAAACGTAATCGTATTGCTGCGTGCAAGCTTCGATAAATTTAAAAACATCGGCGCGAAAAATTTTCAAAAAAGGCGCTACTTCCAAGGTTTCCGCCATTTTTTTTACAAAAGCCACTGCCGGCGGAAATTTGTCCACATACGTAACATCCTGGCAACCACGAGAAATGAATTCATAACTGTGATTGCCTGTGCCGCCGAATAAATCGAGCACTTTAATCGCCTCAAAATCAAGTTGATTATTTAAAATATTGAACAAGCCTTCTTTTGCATAATCGGTGGTGGGGCGCGTGGGCCAACTGTCCGCAGGCGGATGAAATTTACGCCCTTTGAATTTTCCTGAAATAATACGCATAATAAATATGAGATGTAAGATTTGAAATTTGATAATTGATAATTGAAGGGTAAAACATTTTTATTCCAACAATCAAATTTGTGTAAGACTAAACAAATTAAAGTGGAAATACGTTGGCTGTTGCTGCCATTTTGTACCAAATTGAAGGAAATTGGGTGATGGCAAAAATTGAAGTGTGCGGAGGTAGCGGCGCAACAAAGGATAAATTTCGGATTGCTCGATCAATTGCCCGGTGATAAAGGTAGGCGTTACTTCAGGCGTCAATTTATATTGGTCAAGCACCAGCAGTACATAATATAAAAAATCTTTTGCATCTTTATAATGAAAAGCATTGACAAACAGCAACTTATTTCCCTCTACCAAAGCCAATAACAACCAGCCCGGATATATCTGAAGATACAGCGTAGGCGTAGCCGGGGCAGATTGGAGTTTTAACACCCCAGCGAGATAAGCCGTTACAGCGTGATAGAGCTGCCCGCCCATCAGTTGCTTTTGTACTAAAGCGGTGATCTCTTGTGGCAAAGCATAGACAATTTGAACCTGAGCCGCTCGCATCTGATCAGCGCGAATGTCTTTTTCATAAGACACATTCACCATATCTTGCAAGTAAACCCGATTTTCGGCTGAATTGTAGAGGCGCTCCGGCACCAATGTAAAAATAGAAGAAACCGCAGCAATGCGCACCTTTTGATAAGCGGCATGGAGGTATTCATCTTGAGCGACGGCATCAAAAAAATCTTGCTGCCCATTGGTCAATTGAAAATCCCGCAACAGCAATACCTGACGCTGAGGGTTCGTAATCATATACGACAAACTGTCCACCCCAAGCAGGATGGACAGTTCATTTTGCGGCGAAATTTGCCGAACAAATTGATCCTCAATTATTTCAAAATTTATTTTCTTTCCCAATTCCCTGAAAGGTTTGGTGCAGTCATATTACCAAATTTAATAATACTATTCGGATCATAAGAACGATCGTACTTTGCATAGCGTGGATCGGCAAATTTTCCCATAAACACTTTGCGTTTCACCCCAACTTCGACTACATTCACCACAGTGCTTTGATAAGTAATCGTATCGGCTGCAATGTCAAAGGCAGCGCCGCCTCCAAATGGCACAAACCGCAAGGAGTCCAGATTGATACCCATAGCCTGAATGGAATCAATAGCAGGCGTGTACATCGTGTCATATTCAATTTTGCCGGTAAAAGTAGGATCATCCGGGTCACCAAACACCTGAACAATCATAAATTTACCATTCGTCAGCACATCTTTGAGCTTATCAAAACTAGGCGCAAATTCACCAGTAATATCTCGATAAGCTTCCTGCGCTTTGCGAATTTCCATCAGTTTTTCAATCACCGCCAGCTCTCTTCTGGAGCGTTCTGCTTTGAAAGCGATAGGTTCGCGAATGCTCTGTATCAGTACATAAAGCAATCCGACTATAACGACAGCTAAAACAAGGTTGATAACGAGTTTCATTTTTCTGTTTTGTTTTGGCGCAATTATAAGGTTTTTTATTCAAAAACTTCTGAATAATCCAAATGCAATTTTACCTTTTGACAAAACGGCAAAGGGGCATTTGATTAGTTGTAAAGATGCAAAAAACACAGCACTTGGCGGATAAATCAAAAAATATTTTTTTCCTTAACCTGAAACTTTGCAATCGCCATTGAAAATTGCGCCTTCGTCCACTATCAGGTACTTGGTGATGATATTGCCTTGAATTTTTGCAGTGCTTTGTAAATGAAGGGTTTCTGTCACGTTAATGTCTCCTCGCAAGGTTCCCATCACTACGGCATCCTGCGCAAATACCTTTCCTTCCACCAGGCTATCCTCGCCCATGACCAGCTTTTTGTCGCAGCGCACTTCTCCTACGATGGCTCCATCCATTCGAATATTTTCCGGCGAGCGAAAATTTCCTTCTATTTTTGTACCCTTTGCTACCACACAGTTGGCGGAGCTAGAGTTCGGTGTACCATTTTTAGCAACTGGAGCCTCGGTTTTTGGCTTTGCCTTTGTATCCAACATTGACATATTTTAGAGTGTTTTGTGTTTACAAAAATGTGAAAGCGGCAGTTTTCAAAATTATAATCAATTGGCATTGAATGAACAAGCCACTTATGATTTGTGATTTGGCGAGATAGCGCGGTAAAAATAGCACAATTTTATGGACTTACGCAATAGGAATGTTACTATTTTAGCAATTGAATCATCTTGCGACGACACTTCAGCAGCTGTTGTCCAAAACGGCAAAGTGTTGAGTAATATCGTCGCTAATCAAGACGTGCACAAACGCTACGGCGGCGTGGTGCCTGAGGTGGCTTCGCGTGCGCATCAGGTGCACATCGTGCCGGTGGTGGAAGTGGCGCTGCAACAGGCGGGTGTCAGCAAAGAGGAACTCGATGCCATCGCCTTCACCCGCGGACCGGGTTTGATCGGCTCGCTGCTCGTCGGTGTTTCTTTTGCCAAAGCTTTTGCTATGAGTTTAAAGCTACCGCTCATCGAAGTGCACCACATGCAGGCGCACGTGCTGGCGCATTTTGCGGAAGACCCGAAGCCGAAATTTCCTTTTTTATGCTTGACCGTATCCGGCGGGCATACGCAGATCGTGCTCGTGCGCGACTATTACAATATGGAAGTGCTCGGACAAACTATTGACGACGCAGCGGGTGAAGCCTTTGATAAAACCGGAAAATTGCTGGGATTAGACTATCCTGCCGGACCTTTGATTGACCGACTCGCGCAGCAGGGCACACCTCGTTTTGAATTTCCAGAGCCACAAATCCCGAATTTGGACTTCAGTTTCAGCGGTTTGAAAACTTCGATCCTCTATTTTTTAAAAAAAGAATTAGAAAGCAATCCAAATTTTATTTCCGAAAATCTCGCCGACATCTGCGCTTCCGTGCAGGCACGTATTGTCAGCATTTTATTAAAAAAACTCAAAAAAGCCGCGCGGGAAACGGGCGTTCGGGAGATTGCGATTGCCGGGGGCGTTTCCGCAAATTCCGGCTTACGCAAAGGGCTAACCGAACTTGGCGCAAAAGAAGGCTGGCATACCTACATTCCCAAATTTGAATTCTGCACAGACAATGCTGCAATGATTGGAATTACAGGTTATTATAAATTTTTGAAAGAAGAATTTGTCGGGCAGGAAGTGGCACCGGTGGCGCGGTGGGAAGCCCCTAAATCCCTCCAAGGGGACTTTGACAAAAGATTTGAGATTTAAAAATTGCGATTCTAACTTTATATAAACTAACGCCCTTTTGTATGAAAATCACTAGAGTTGTGTCCGTATAAACAGCTGAAAATCAACGCTATTACATTTGTATTAAAAAAGGAAATGAGTCTAAATTAGAAAGCCATAAGATAGATAATGGCGAGCGACCATTGGATTAGCGCAGGTAAAATTTGAACAATTAGTAGATTTGTTCAAAAGGAATTACGAGCAATTAAATGGAGTAAGTCTGGAGCAAGGAGCGTGTAATTTGAACCAATTGTTGACTTCAAAGCGCCATAAAAAGGTAGTATTTTATGTGTTATTTCACCTAAAAATGGCTTAATCTATGTTTGATTTTTTTAATCACTTGATAATCAATTTAATGCAAGCTTATTAAAATCAACCTTTCAAACCTTACACCCATCAACGCTTACTGGTCATTCCGTCTCATCCGTTCTCCCCTCGCCCATTTGATTTTCCTCGTAGAGCTTATCAAACATGGCATTCACGCGGTACATTTCGTCCACGGTATCATCGAGAAAGAGTTGAATATCGGGCATCCGGCGAATCTGTTTGCGAATGCGCGCAGCCAGCGACTGCTTGAGACGCGGCAATTCATGCTCCATTTCGAGCATGGTTTCCTGCTTATGTTCGGTATTAAAAACGCTGAGATAAATCTTGGCGAGATTAAAATCGGGCGTCATTTTTACACTCGTCACCGTCACCAGCACGCTGGGACCATAAATGTAACTGCCTTCTCCTTGCAAAACCAGGCTAAAATTGCGCTTGATGAGTTCGGCTACTTGCTTTTGTCGTACGGTTTCCATGGGCGTCAAATTCTTGCGTCAAAATGCGTAAATAATTTGAATAAAACAAACCTTGCCGGTAATAGTTCCTTTTTTAGGAATTTTCTCCGACCAAAATATTTATTTTTGTGAAACAAATTGTGTAACGGGTGTTTTTGTACGATGGTGTTTTTGTGTTTAAGTCTCTTTACAACTTGCGCCAAAACACTATAACACCAAAACACTATAACACCAACAATGAATCAAGGGCAAAACATATTACAAACACCTGTAGAGTATTTGAAAGGCGTCGGTCCGCAAAAAGCCGATTTGCTAAAGCTGGAACTGAGTGTCTTCACCATCGGCGATTTGTTATTGCAATATCCGTATCGCTATATTGATAAAACGACTTTTTATAATATTGGCGAACTGAGCGAGGAAAGTGGGCAGGTATTGTTAAAAGGCGTGCTGCGACAATTGGTCACGGCAGGCGAAGGCAAGAAGAAACGCTTGGTCGGTAAATTGCGCGATGAAACGGGTGTCATTGAATTGGTTTGGTTCACGGGTTTGCATTGGTTGCAAAAAGAATTGGTCATCGGTCGAGAATATGTGGTGTTTGGTAAAGTCAATGCTTTTGGCAATAATCTGAACATCGCCCACCCCGAAATGGAGCACGTCACACCTGATGCGACGCAAACCGCTCAGACGTATGCGCCGGTTTATTCCAGTACCGATAAACTCAATAATCGCGGATTGGATGTAAAATCCCGCCGCCGTTTGATTCAAAATATTTTCGAAAAGTTATTACCAACCGATCTTCCTGAAAATTTACCAGATTATTTATTGCAAAAACTACGTTTTCCGTCGAGATATGATGCGTTGAAGCAAATTCATTTACCAAAAGACCAGAACGAATTAGAATCTGCCCGCAATCGCTTAAAATTTGAAGAATTATTTTTTCTGCAACTCCGTTTATTACAACTCAAGCGCCGCCGACATGATACTGTAAAAGGTTTTGTTTTTGATAAAATCGGTGAATATTTTAATCGGTATTACAATGAAAAACTGCCCTTTGAACTCACCAACGCCCAAAAGCGCGTCATCAAAGAAATCCGGCAAGACCTCCGCGCAGGCAAACAGATGAACCGCCTCGTGCAAGGCGACGTGGGCAGCGGCAAAACCATGGTCGCTTTCCTCTGTATGCTCATCGCCTTGGATAATGGCTTCCAGACTTGCCTGATGGCGCCTACAGAAATCCTCGCGCAGCAACATTATATTTCGATCAGTGAATATGCCAAAGGCTTGGGCATTCGCGTGGCATTCCTTTCGGGCACCATCAAAGGCAAAAAGCGCGAGCAATTATTGAAATTATTAAAAGAAGGCGACATTCATATCCTCATCGGCACGCACGCTTTGATTGAAGATTGGGTCGAATTCAAAAACCTCGGTCTCGCCGTCATTGACGAGCAACACCGCTTCGGCGTGGCGCAGCGCGCGCAGTTGTGGAAAAAAAGCAATCCCCACCCACCGCACGTGCTCGTGATGACCGCGACGCCCATTCCGCGTACCCTCGCTATGACGCTCTACGGTGACCTCGACGTGTCGGTGATTGATGAACTGCCCCCTGGACGCAAGCCGATCACCACCCTGCATAAAACCGAAAACCACCGCGACCAAGTCGTACAATTCCTGCGCACCGAGATTGAAAAAGGTCGCCAAATCTACGTCGTGTATCCCCTCATCGAAGAGTCGGAAAAGCTGGATTTGCTGGCGCTCGAAGCGGGCTACGAAGCCCTGCTGCGCGACTTCCCTATGCCCGATTATCAAATCAGCATCGTACACGGCAGGATGAAAGCTGCCGACAAAGAGTTTGAAATGCAGCGCTTTGTGCGCGGCGAGACGCATATCATGGTTGCCACCACCGTCATCGAAGTGGGCGTGAACGTGCCCAACGCCTCCGTGATGGTCATCGAAAATACCGAGCGCTTTGGATTGTCGCAACTGCACCAGCTACGCGGGCGCGTGGGGCGCGGCGCCGAGCAATCCTACTGCATCCTGATGTCCAGCTTCAAACTCAGTACCGACGGGCGCGAGCGCATCCAAACCATGGTGCGCACCAACAACGGCTTTGACATCGCCGAAGCCGACCTCAAGCTGCGCGGACCCGGCAACATCGAAGGCACCCAGCAAAGCGGCATCATCAACCTCCGCCTCGCCGACCTCGCCAAAGACGGTCGCATCCTCCAAGCCGCCCGCGAAGTCGCTACGCGCATCCTGGACGACGACCCCGCCCTACAGCGCCCGGAACACCAGCCGCTCAAGCACTATCTTGATATGGATAAAAAACAGGCAAAAATATGGAGCCGAATTAGTTAGTCTCGGCAAACCTTTACATTTTACATTTAAAATTTTGCGGTTTTGCGGTTCCCGATTTTTTAAACCGCAAAATGTAAAACCGCGAAATACAAAATGTAAAAGTTCACACAACGCCCAGAACACCTGCCGCTGAAACGCCATCTGGAAGAGAATAAAAAAGGAAGCGAAGGTGTGGAGTAGGATTAGTTAGATAGATTGGCACTGGTTGCAAACCAGCGTGGGGTTATGACGAAGACATTGTTAAGTGGCATTTTTCAGTTTCGATATCGGTAAAGTCTCGATAGCCTATCTTGAAAAGAAATGTATAATAACTTGTAATAGCCAGTACTTGCTCTTACAATTTGGTTGAATTGAACGTTGATAATTTCTTACAATTCGCATTCTCTTTTCCAAACCCTCCGTTGAGCGCCTAAGAGGGTTTAGAAAAGAGAATGCTCACAAGAACATCTGTCATATTCGCTTTTGACTAAAGACAGGTGTTTGAAAGATCAAATCTTGATTATTTCAAATAACTCAACTCTAAATTTTTCATCTTCCCAGCCCCAAAAATTATACTTTATTTTCGCCTCATATTCACCCCCTCTTATAGGAGGTATTTCTATTAATTTAGAAACAGTTGCAAGATTTGCCATAAATCGAATTGTTATTCTATGTTTTCCAACTGTCGTATTTGTAGAAAAATCAAAACCATCTTTTAAAGTTGCATAACCTAAAATGTGTTCATCAAATCCAATTTCTAACTTATACAACCATGATGGAACTAACTTATATACATGTGGACTCCAGCCTGAAAAAAAAATACGTAACTTAACAGAGCCCTCCAATTCAGTCTCTTTAAGAACAGGAGGGCCATCTAAAAATTTCCGCCGAATTCTTGTTGATAAATTTCCTTTAATTTATCTAAACCAGGTCCATTAGGACTTTCAGCCCAATTTAATAATTGGTTGACTTTCGCATCAATAGGTGCATTTTCTACTACGTTAGCATGAACCTCTCTATTGCCATTATCCCGAGCAATAGCGATTAGAAAGCGCCCAAACTGTATTTCCGTTAGACGCCGTAAAAGTTTTTCAAAATCACGAGTCTCCATTGGATTTCTATTTTTGGTTACTGATGAAATTACTAAGCCTAATAGAGTTGCTAAAAAAACTGCACTTGTTCCAACTAATACTGCAAACGATTCATAACTACCTTCCTTATTATACCACCAAATTAGAGCTAGTAAAGCAGTAAATTCACCGGAAAGTAAAAGTAAATTATTAACATTTTTCTTCATAAATAATTCGCTTAAAGAGCCAAGAATCAGAAATCAATTTCTATTCTTAGCAGTAGGCAATTATAATATTTTGGTAGAACTAAACAAGTAATGCTAGGGAAAAAAGAAAGGTTAAATTAGCGA
>CAZFBN010000018.1:0-55208 GCA_964517145.1 uncultured Saprospiraceae bacterium | reverse complement strand
ATGAATGAAAAAATAAAGTAATCAGCGGCGTTCGTTAAAATTATTGACAAAGATAAAACTTTATTTTATTTTATCAAGGGTAATAAATATGTGTTGTCAGGGTTTGCAGCGTGGGGCGGTCAATCGTGTGCGCACCTTCAAAACTCAAAACATTTAGTTTTAAGTGTTGATTTTCAATCAATTGCTCATGTTGCTGCAAGCGCTCGGGTGTAATAAACGAATCGTTTGTACCATAAACAAAGTGTAATTTTTTATCGGTAAAATAATCCTGATGTGATAAATAATCCAAATCCTCTGGCAATAATCCCGCCCACAGAATCAAATGATCAAATCTTGGAAACTTTTGCAAAATCCAACGCAGTTGTGTCGCACAGCCTTGCGAAAAACCTAAGAATATAATTTGAACATTATCAGCCAGTTGCGCCGTAAATTGATTGTAAAGCGTAGCGAGATAATTGGAATAATCGTCGATTTCAATCAAGCGGTCTTCTTTGGTCATCCAAGAGGCACCCACTTTACCGCTAAATCCTTCGGTGTAAAAACGCGACAAGCCTTCCGGCGCTATAATGAGCGTGTCGGCGTTTGCAATAACATCAAATTTACGTATAAAATACTGAGCAAGTTGACCATAACCATGACAGACAATCCAGCAGTATTGTATGTGTTTTCCAGGTGTGCCAATGGTGTAATAGTGCGCCGTTTTTGTAATGGAAATGGTATGGCTAATAATCATGTGAATCAATTGAATGGTCAATAAACTGCGAAAATAAACCAACCATTCAACTTATCAACCACAGCATCAATTGTTATTCTTCTTTCCCAAAATATTTTTTTCGCGTGCATCGAGCACTGGGCTTGGGCGCGGCGCTTCGTCCATGATGGTGTGCAGCACCATTGGCTGGTATTTCCATACGCCTTTTTCAAATTGGTACGCCTGGTAACTGCCATCTGGCACCATCACCATGCCTTCATTGTATTGCCCTGCCATCGGAATCAAATGGTCAAACACGATCATTTCCAGCGCTTCATCATAGTTTAGCCGCACACTCGAAGCAGCAGAATATTCCAATAAAATGCGTTTTTTAGTTTTGGTTGGTTTGTCTTTATTTTCTTCTACAAATACGGGTGCGCCAAAAGTCGGTTGCCCGTCTTTGCCAAATGTCAGAACATCAATTACTTTACGCTTGCGAAAAAATTCATATCCGTCAAATCCAAATAGCAAATAATATTTACCTTGCGAACCTTTGCACTCCCGCAAATTGTAATAAACAGCTCCATACCACTGATCGGGTTTGAGACTTTCCTGTTCTACATTTAAAACATTAGTAGAGCGATCTACCAACGGATATAATTTTAGCTCAGCCGTATTCATTTGAATAGCACCGTAGTATTTATATTCATCTTTACTAACATATAACTGCCAGGTAAATATTCGAAACGAACTATCCTGCGGGTATTGAATAGAAATATTTTTGAGCCGATCAAATTTATAATGGAAAGAATTCGGCGTTTTGAGTGCGCGCACCAGTGCCGGAATCATGGCATGACAAGCCGCAAAACGATTGTTTTCTAAAGAGTCATTCACTACCGCGTAACCAAGAATGCCAAGTGTATCTTCTGACAATTTCAGTTGCGTTAAAGCTTCCGCTGATAAAATGGCTTTGCTTTGGGCAGCAAGATTAGCATAAACGCATAAAAATGAACCGATTATTACACCCCAGATTTTCATAATTGTTTCCTTCTAATTTGTTTGAGTAACGATTAAATAGCGTTATAAATTGTAGGTAGTGGATAGAACAAGTGGATAAAATCGAACTGCTGACGGCAATCGAAGTGCGGTCAACAGTCGGGTTCATTAATCAATTGACAATCAGCAATTACAATTCAATTATTTATGCCTTCTGGATTTATTATTTTTATAATCCATAAAAATAAATTCGCCCAAGCCTTGCAGCGTGCTGTAAAATGCCTTCCCATTGTTGGCACGGGTAAATTGATCTACAAAGCGCACCAAATAAGGGTCGCGCGCAATCATAAAGGTGGTAATTGGAATTTGCAGTTTGCGACATTGCGTTGCTAACCCTAGGGTACGACTCACAATTTTACGATCCAATCCAAAACTATTTTTATAATATTTTTTACCTTTCTTGATACAAGTTGGCTTGCCATCGGTAATCATAAAAATTTGCTTATTAGGATTTTTGCGTCGGCGCAGCAAATCCATCGCCAATTCTAAGCCAGCAACAGTATTCGTGTGGTAAGGACCGACCTCCAGGTAAGGCAAATCTTTGATTTCAATCTGCCGAGCATCATCGCCAAAAACAATAATGTCCAGCGTATCTTTTGGATAGCGCGTTGTAATCAACTCCGATAGCGCCATCGCCACTTTTTTCGCTGGAGTGATGCGATCTTCGCCATACAAAATCATGGAATGCGAAATGTCAATCATCAAAACCGTACTCATTTGACTTTGGTAAAACGTCTCGTGTACTTCGAGGTCTTCCTGGGTCAGTTGAAATTCTTCGATACCGTGATTGATTTGTGCATTGCGCAACGATTCAGAGACTGCCAGATTGTCGAGTTGATCGCCAAATTCAAACGGACGCAATTCCGCAGTGGACTCATCACCACGCCCGGTTTGTTTGGTGTTGTGATTGCCACGACGCGTTTTTTTCAGTTGTCCAAAAATATCTTCCAGCGCTTTGCGGCGCAGCGCAATTTCCAGCTTCGACGAAGGCACCATGCCTGCCTGCCCTTCTTGCCCTTGTTGGATGTAGCCTTTATCAATCAAATCCTGAATAAAATCAGCCATGCCATAGTTTTCATCCGTCAGGTTGTATTCTTTATCCAATTCGGTGAGCCACGACAGTGCCTCGCTCACATCGCCGGAGGTATAAATCAAAAGTTCCTGAAAAACTTTGAAAAGCCGTTCGAAAGGTGTGTCTCCTTCCATTCCGGGCACATATTGGGAAAAACGAAATCCAATCATTCTTTTATTTTTAACACTAAGTTCACTTAGCGCACTATAATTTTAAACGAAATATATTCATTTTGAACGAAAAGAGCAAGTAAAATAAGTGGACTCGGTGTGCTTTAACAGTTAATTTTTTTATTAAAATAAAATCGTCTTGAAAATAGTTCAAGGTAAGCGGAGGAAAATATGCTTGAAAACGGGACTCTTTTTTATGCAATCGAGCAACACTTCGCCAGTTCCATATAGTCAGGACGGTCGTAGGCGAGTTTATGAATAAAGCTTTCGCGAATTTCACCATCTTGAATAATAAACACCCCCGGCATTTGAAAATCATCGCCCATGGAGGGTCCGGGCACGTGCCCTTCCAACACTGCCGCCTGAAATCCTCTGATAAAAAACTGTAAACCAAATAATTGTGTAATATTATTTTTTACAAGACCAAACCCTGCATAATATTTACATTCAGGATCGCTGATATGCGTAACACCTTCTAATTCATATCGTTGAAAATAACGCTCTGCAATTTCGTTCGCAGTCATATGCACAAATACAATCTGCATGCCCATGCCTTCGATCTCTTCGCGCTTTTTGGAAATATCCGAAAGCGCCTCTCGGCAAAAGGTGCAACCAAACTGTCGAAGAAAAACCAACATAATCGGTTGTTGGTACGACATTTCCTGCAATGTCGCTCCAGTATTGGCAACCATTTGCGCTAGCAGCTCCGATTCTACATTGACATACGACATGTTGTTGGAAGTTTCATTTTAAACATTGCTGTTCAAAAAAAGTTTATTTTTTCAGACAATGGTTCTTGCACTGCCTTTTAAAAAAAGTTTAATTTCAAAAATGAGAGCTTTTAAATTTAAGCTTGCTTTCATACTTTTTTCAAAACAAATGATCCAACCAATAGCCTGTCCAGTAAGCCAACGCTGCTGCCGCCGCGCCTAGCAGGAAAGTTTCCAGCACCCCTCGTGCGATGCTTCGCTCGGTCACATAGCTTTTGAGCACCCCAATCAATACGAACGCCAGCAAGGTGAGCGCAGAAGACCACAGGAATAAATTGATTGTCAAAGGTTTAAGATAATCCACTACATACACTGCCAGCGGAACTATTCCTATCAAAACAAAAGAACAAAAGGTGGTCAATCCCATTGAAAATGGCGACTTTCCGGTTGGTAACATCTCCAGCTCTTCCTTCATCATGGTATCCACCCAGATTTCTTTATCAGCAGTGATACAATCCACCACTTTCTCCAGCAATTCCCCCTCCAACCCTTTCTTTTTAAAAATCGCTCGCACCTCTTCTTTTCCCTCTTCGGGGTTATAATGTACCTCCCATACTTCGCGCCGCCGGTGCTTTTCGTAGTTGTGCAAATCCGATTTGTTTGATAAATAACTACCCACAGACATGGAAAAACCATCTGCAATTAAATTGGCAAAGCCCAAAATAATCACCACCGAACTCTCCAGTCCGGCGCCCGCCGCACCCGCTACTACTGCAAAGGTGGTCACGCTGCCGTCCATGCCGCCATACACGAACTCCGGCAAATAGCCTTGTAAGTCTTTGATTTTCAATGATTTTAAATTTGGCACGAAATTACCCTCAAAACCGCAGGGCACAAATGACAAAACTTGGTACTTTTGCCAATAAAAATCACGCAACCATGCTCACCGCTATTTCCCCGATTGACGGGCGTTATCATGACAAAGTCGCCGAACTCTCGGAATATTTTTCCGAATATGCCCTCATTAAGTATCGCGTTTTTGTTGAAATTCAATATTTTATCGCACTTTGCGAATTACCGGTGCCGCAACTGATGGATTTTGATAAAAATCTTTTCACGCAGTTGAATCAATGGTGCGAGGTATTTGATTTGGATGATGCCGCCGAGATTAAAAATATTGAGCGCATTACCAACCATGATGTAAAAGCCGTCGAATATTTTATAAAAAAGAAATTTGACCAACTCCATATTAGTCATTATAAAGAATTCATTCACTTCGGATTAACTTCTCAAGACATAAATAACACCGCAATTCCATTGTTATTAAAAAATGCGATGCGACAGGTGTATCAACCTTTGTTGCAACACTTGCGCCAGCGCCTCGACGAATTAGCGACTACCTGGCGCGATGTGCCCATGCTCGCGCGTACCCACGGGCAGCCCGCGTCGCCCACAACGGTTGGGAAAGAGCTGAAAGTATTTGTACAACGGCTTGATTTACAGATCGAACAATTAAAAAACATACCCGATAGCGCAAAGTTCGGCGGTGCTACGGGCAATCTCAATGCGCACTATGCGGCTTATCCGGATATTGACTGGCAAAATTTTGCCAACTTTTTTGTCCGGCAGTATTTAGGATTAGAACGCTCCAATCCCACTACTCAAATTGAACATTATGATAATATCGCCGCTTTATTTCAAAATATGAGTCGTATTAATACCATTCTAATTGACTTCTGCCGAGATGTGTGGACGTACATATCAATGGAATATTTCACACAAAAAGTAGTTGAAAACGAGGTCGGTAGCTCTGCTATGCCGCATAAAGTGAATCCAATTGATTTTGAAAATGCCGAAGGAAACCTGGGTTTTGCAAATGCTATTTTTAATCATTTAGCCGAAAAATTACCAGTTTCTCGCTTGCAGCGCGACCTTACCGATAGCACGGTTTTGCGCAATATTGGCGTGCCGATTGCCCACACGATCATTGCTTTCAAATCCATTTCAAAAGGGTTAGACAAATTGGTATTAAATAAAACCAAACTATATGATGATCTGGAAGCCAATTGGATGGTGATTGCTGAAGCCATTCAAAGTGTGCTTCGCCGCGAGAATTATCCGCAGCCTTACGAAGCATTAAAAGCCCTGACCCGCGGCAAATCTAGTATTTCTAAAATGGAAATTCACAAGTTTATTGATGATTTGGAGGTTTCGAGCGAAATTAAATCCGAATTAAAAAATTTTACACCACATAATTATATTGGAAAGGTTTGAAAATTTCTGGTCTGAGATTTGATGTCGTTTTAAAATGAATTTATAAAAACGCCTGAAAATAAAAGCATTACAAATATTTTATGCGTCCATAAAGTTGAAAATAGTAAAAAATTCAAACTTCAAACCAGAAATCAGGGTGTAATAATCAATTGCGTTTGCCATTTTGATAGCGCACCACCCGCGCTGCCTTGTACGTAGGCAAAATGAATTGCTGCATAAAATCAGCAGCAGCGGCTTCTTCGTTGAAATCGCCGATGGTATAAGAAAATTGATTGCTACTTAGCGGTTCTAACATGATATTGCCATGTCGAAAAAACATTTCATGATCCGGTGCCAACAGCGAATCAGCTACCGTAATTTCAATACGAAAACCTTCGTATCCTTGCGGAATATCTTTTGCAGGGTAGCCATCTGGTTTAGCAATTTTAATTTCGGCGTATGCCGTGCCAGCTCTAACCCGCTGTGTATTTTTGGCTTCTAACTGATCACTTGCCTGGCGGACATTTGAAAAACGATCAAAGCTTTCGCTTTGCGCCATGGTAGCGTTCAACCATAGTAGGCAGACTGCTGACAGAATAAATTTGGAAATGTTTGTCATAGGGATACATTTTAAAAGATTAAAAAATCATATTTGAACTTTCAAGAATGGTCGCACTATTTTTGCATACGATGAAAAATGGTTTTCGTTGTGACTTTTTTGTTAAAAAATCAAATTTTCGATGAGTGTACGGATTGTTTTTATGGGTACGCCAGAATTTGCGGTGCCTTCTTTGGATATTTTGGTAAAAAATGGCTACGATGTGGTCGGCGTGGTAACAGCAACGGACAAATGGGGCGGTCGCGGCGGTAAGCAACTAATCGAATCGGCGGTGAAAAAATACGCAGTGGAGCATGGCATCAAAGTTTTACAACCTGAAAAGTTGAAAAATCCAGCGTTCCTGGAAGAATTGCGTAGCTTACAGGCTGATTTACAGATTGTTGTGGCATTTCGCATGCTGCCTGAGGTCGTGTGGGCAATGCCGCCAAAAGGCACCTTCAATCTGCATGGGTCGCTGCTACCCAAGTACCGGGGCGCAGCGCCAATCAATTGGGCAATCATCAACGGGGAGTCAGAGACGGGCGTGACGACGTTCTTTTTGCAACACGAAATTGACACTGGTGATGTAATTTTGCAAGCCAAAATGCCCATCGATAAAAATGAAACTGCCGGCGAGGTACACGACCGGATGATGCTGCTTGGCGCTGCAACGGTGCTGCAAACCGTACAAATGATTGAAAAAGGTAATATTATATTGCAACAACAAAGTGATGTAGAAGCGACGCACGCACCTAAAATTTTTCATGAAACCTGCGAAATCAATTTCAATCAGCCAACCCAACAAGTACACAACTTCATTCGTGGGCTGAGCCCCTACCCTGCTGCCTGGACGACACTCGACGGCTTGGAACTCAAGATTTTGAAGACAACTCAGGAAATTGCTGCGCATCATTTCGAACCTGGCAAATTTGTTTCTGACAATAAAAAATCATTGAAAATCAGCACTTTAGATGGATTCGTACAAGTGCATGAATTGCAGTTGCAAGGGCGCAAACGGATGGATGCGGTTGCCTTTCTGAATGGCTATACTTTTGAATAACAATAGGTACGCAAGTTTTAAAACCTTTAAAGTTCAAACCCCTTATTAATCTTGTGTGTCAGCATATTGTTAAAATTAAAATTTTGATTTTTACAAAATAAAAAATTAAAATTTGCTCGCTTGTTTTATATAAATTTTAAGAAATTGTCATCTGAGTATATAAATCTTTGTTAAAGTTCAAACTTCGGAACCTTACTTTTCTAACAAGGCGTTACCTTTCCAGCGAAATGAAATTTTGGTAAAAAACTTTAGCGATGAATTTTATCAAATTGGACCCGAAAGTCCATTTGCAATTATCTGACGTTCTTCCGCCAGACGCAGTCGGTATTGGACGTGACAAATGGTCAGTTGCTCAAGCCAATGCTTGGTATGCCGAGCAGGATTGGCTGGTAGGTAGCAATTTCATTCCAAGTACGGCGATCAACCAATTGGAAATGTGGCAAGCCGCTACTTTTGACGTTGCGGCCATTGATCGGGAATTGAGCTGGAAAGCTTCCCTGGGCATGAATACTGCGCGTGTTTTCTTACACGATTTGCTCTTCGAGCAAGACCCAGAAGGTTTTTTGGATCGCATGGAGACCTATCTTTTGATCGCTCAAAAGCATCGGGTAAAAACGCTTTTTGTATTGTTTGATTCTTGCTGGGATCCATTTCCGAAGCTTGGAAAACAACCTGACCCCAAACCACATGTACACAACTCCGGTTGGGTGCAAAGTCCAGGTTTTTGTGCTTTGCAAGATGAGTCACAGTACGCACGCCTTGAACGCTATGTGAAACACGTAATTGCCACTTTTGCAAACGACGAACGCATTTTAGGTTGGGATGTTTGGAACGAACCCGATAATGAAAATGGGGGTTCTTACGGAAACGTAGAATGTCCAAATAAATTGGATTACGTCTTACATTTGTTACCAAAAGTATTTGAATGGGCACGTTTGGTGCATCCGAGTCAGCCTTTGACCGCTGGCTTGTGGATTGGCAACTGGTCCACTTTCAAAAATCTGACGCCTATTCAGCAGGTTCAGGTTTCTGAATCAGACATTCTTTCTTTTCACAATTACGAAGGCGCACACGAATTCGAAAAGCGCATCCATTGGCTCATGCAGTACGAGCGCCCGCTGCTTTGTACCGAATATATGGCACGCCCAAGCCAAAGTACCTTTGCGGATAAGCTCAAAGTGGCACGTAAATACAAGGTTGGGATGTATAATTGGGGCTTTGTAGACGGCAAAACCCAAACCAAGTACCCCTGGGACAGTTGGGATCGCACCTACGCGGATGAGCCGCCCCTTTGGTTTCACGATATTTTCCGTTCGGATGGTACGCCTTACAATTTTGAAGAGGTAGAAACCATCAAAATAATGTGTAGCGGCTATGCCGTAGAGCAATCATAAGCAGGATGGAAGAGCCTTGTTTTTAATTGCAAGCAGGGCTCTTTTAAAATTGTACCTGCTGGCGTTCGCTGCCTTTTTGAAAACGTAGGCTTTTTTTGTGATTGCCAATGTTAAAATGCACAAAATTGCTTTGATCCGCGTGAAAATTCATTAAAATCGTATCGCTCAGCTCCATTTTTTTGGGCACTTTTAACTTTTCAATTTCGATGTAAATCCATACCGCATCTGTTTCAAATTCTTTACCCAAGTAAGTACCAGTATAAGTTTTGCCGTCAACCACTATTTTAAAATGACTTTCCACATATCGGCGAATGTACACATCCGCATCCGGGTGTTCTGTTTCCAAACCCAAACGCAGATTTACCGTCCGCCCCGCCGCTTTTTCAATGCGTTCGATGTCATTTTCCAAATCATCATAAAAAATTTTGTGCATCACCTGCAAGGCTTTATCCTTTTCAGAATAATTCACTTCGCTGATGGAAATGTGGATCGGATGCAATGGCATAAAGCCGCTCCACAACAAAAACATGGAAAGGAAAAACAGATAATCAATTTTAAACATTAGAACTGCTCATTTAAATTTTCAAAAATTACTACCTTTGCACAAAGGTACAGCCGATTCCTTTGGATTACTAACATTTAACAAAACCTTACCATTGCCCGATTTTTGGTTCAATTTTCAGCTTGGCATACAGCACATCCTCGACCCTAACGGGTACGACCACATCCTTTTTGTGCTGGCGCTCTGCGTAGTTTATACCTTTCGTGAGTGGAAACAAGTGGCATGGCTCGTCACTGCTTTTACCATCGGGCATAGCCTGACGCTGGCGCTCGCCACCTTCCGAATGATAAATGTGCCTAGCGACTGGATCGAATTTTTAATTCCAATTACCATTATTTCCACTTGTTTGCTTAACTTTACCAATCAACCAGAACTTTCAGCACCTATTCATCGAAGAAAAACTGCACAGCGTTACGTTTTAGCTGCCATTTTCGGCTTAATACATGGCTTGGGCTTTTCCAACTTTTTGCGCAGCATTTTACCCCGCGATGTCACTATTTGGAAACCCTTATTAGCATTCAACCTTGGTTTAGAAATCGGTCAATTGGTGATTGTCACCACTGCCTTATTCATCGGTTATTTATTGGTTGAATGGTTAAAAATACAACGCCGCGAATGGATTTTGGTGATGTCAGGTATCATTGCAGGAGTAGCGCTGACCATTGTCCAAGCCAAGTGGATTTTCTAACATTTGACAAGCTTAATCAAGCAATTTTAATCGTTTGATCGTTAAAAATGACTTTTGTTTTGTCTAAAGTCAATCATTCCATTTTTTAAAGTATTGATAAACATGAAGCGACTTTCTCTAATTTTTGCTGGAATGCTGTGTTGGAGTCTTATTTTAACAGGACAAAATAACACAGACAACAGTAAATTTCGGCAATTGGGTACAGAACTACCCACACCCAACAATTTTCGCACGGCTTCTGGCGCACCAGGGCACGAGTACTGGCAACAACGAGCAGATTACAACATTAAAGTAGAATTGGACGAAGCCAATAACAAAATAATTGGCGAAGAGACGATTACGTATCACAATTTCTCTCCAAATCCTTTGACTTACCTTTGGATTCAATTGGATCAGAATATTGAAAGCCCAAATTCAACGACTCGCTTGACCGAAACGGGCAAACTCGACGAACATATGACGCTGGGTCAATTGAATAAAATGCTGGATCGCTCGGTGGATGGTGGTCATAAAATTCAATATGTGCGCGATGCCAACGGCAAAGCCTTGAAATATACCATCAACAATACGATGATGCGTGTGGACTTGCCACAGCAGCTGACACCCAAGGTTGGTAAAGTGGTTATTAATATTGGTTGGAATTACAATATTGCCAATCGTTTGGACCCTCGCACCAAAAATGGACGCGGCGGCTACGAGCTATTTCCGCAAGATGGCAACTCGCTATACACCATCACGCAGTGGTTCCCGCGCATGGCGGTCTATGACGATTACAATGGCTGGCAACACAAGCAGTTCCTGGGTTCTGGAGAGTTTACGCTGCCTTTTGGTAATTACACTGTGGCGATTACCGTTCCAGCAGACCACATCGTCGCTTCAACGGGTGAATTGCAAAATGCCAAGGACGTACTGACGGCAGAGCAAATCAAGCGTTTTGAGCAGGCAAAAACCGCTACAAAGCCCGTCGTTATTGTAACGCAGGAAGAAGCCACTGCTAAAGAAAAGAGCAAATCAACCGCCAAGAAGACCTGGGTTTACAAAGCGGATAATGTGCGGGATTTTGCATTTGGCAGCTCGCGCAAATTCATTTGGGATGCAATGGGTGTAAGCATAGAAGGCAGCCCTTTGAAAACCATTATGGCAATGTCTTACTATCCAAAGGAGGCGAATCCTCTTTATGGGCAATACTCGACGGAAGTTGTTGCTCACACGCTGCGCACGTACTCTAAATACACCATTGCTTACCCTTATCCGGTCGCTATTTCGGTAGAAGCGTCGAATGGCATGGAATATCCGATGATTTGTTTCAACTTTGGTCGCCCCGACAAGGATGGCACCTATCCAAAAGGCACTAAATACGGTGCAATTGGGGTTATCATTCATGAAGTGGGGCACAATTTTTTCCCAATGATCGTCAACTCCGACGAGCGCCAATGGACCTGGATGGACGAAGGTTTGAATTCTTTTGTACAATTTTTGACAGAACAAGAATGGGAACGTGACTACCCTTTCCGGCGGGGTCCTGCAAGGAATATTGTGGATTATATGAAAGCGGATAAGAGCGTGCAAAATCCAATCATGACGAATTCCGAATCCGTGCACCAATTGGGCAACAATGCCTATGGTAAACCAGCAGCAGCGTTGAACGTATTGCGTGAAACAGTAATGGGACGCGAACTTTTTGATTTTGCATTCAAAACCTATTCGCAGCGTTGGGCGTTCAAGCATCCAACACCATCCGATTTCTTCCGCACCATGGAAGATGCATCGGGCGTAGATTTGGATTGGTTCTGGCACGGTTGGTTCTACACCACTGATAATGTTGATATCTCCATTGACAATGTCACCGCCTTTAATTTAGATAGTAAAAACCCGGAGGTAGAAAAACCGGTGCTGGCTGAAAAAGCTAAAATGGCAATGGAAAATGACATTACGTACCAAAACAACAAGCGCG
The DNA here is from genome assembly GCA_964517145.1 of uncultured Saprospiraceae bacterium. Classification (GTDB taxonomy): domain Bacteria; phylum Bacteroidota; class Bacteroidia; order Chitinophagales; family Saprospiraceae; genus JADJNW01. The sequence goes on along the minus strand of CAZFBN010000018.1, from coordinate 43,000 downwards.
ATCTGCCTCAAACTGCCGTAGAGCGCAATCCGGCACTCAAGGATTTTTACAATAGCTATAACCCAAACACTGCCACGCCTGGCGACCGCGATGCGTATCAAAAATACCTGGCAACGCTCTCGCCGGAAGAACGGGCATTTTTAGAAAAGAAGCAGTATTTCTACCAGTTGGATTTTTCTAACAAAGGTGGCTTGGTGATGCCTTTGATTCTCGAATTCCAATTTGAAGATGGCACCAAGGAATTGCAGCGCATTCCAGCGGAAATCTGGCGTTACAATAATGATCAAATCAGCAAAGTATTCGCTTTTGGCAAACCCGTAAGCCAGATCGTCCTTGATCCTTACCTGGAAACGGCAGATGTTGACACTGAAAACAACTACTTCCCGCGTCAAGCCATGCCATCGCGTTTTGAATTGTTCAAATCCCGTTTTAGAGGTGCGCGTGGTCAAAGCCAGGGCGAAAACCCTATGCAGCAACAGCGCCGTGTACAACAAGGCACCAATGGCAGCCAGGGCGGACGGCAGTGAGAGGGATTTATATTTGAAAGTTGAAAACATGATATTTTAAAATAAAAGGAAGTCATTGGTAATCAGTGGCTTCTTTTTGTTTTAAATTTTAACTATTATACAGAAATTATAATCGAATTAATATTACCTTTATACTTTCATCACTAAACCAAACAAAATGGAAACGAACCAAGAACTAAATCAGGAGTCGCTCCAACCAGAAGAAGAAGTAACCATCGACCAGAACAAGCTAAAACGTTACCTTGAACAACTAAAACTCGAACAAAATCTCTCCAACGGCATTGCAGCAGGGCTCGGCGCTGCCATTCTCAGTGCTGCGCTTTGGGCAGTAATTACCGTCTTAACAGGCTATCAGATCGGATACATGGCATTGGCTGTTGGCTTTTTTGTCGGTTATGCAGTACGGTATGCCGGCAAAGGTTTAGACAATTCCTTCGGTATTGCGGGCGGAGCGCTCGCCTTGCTGGGTTGCGTATTGGGCAACTTTTTCAGCATCGTTGGTTTCATCTCAGAAGCGGAAGGGCTGGGCTATTTTGATACGCTGTCGCGCATCAATTTCGGCATGGTGCCACAGCTTATGACAGAAACGTTCAGCGTTATGGATTTGCTGTTTTACGGCATTGCGGTGTATGAAGGCTATAAATTTTCATTCCGGCAAGTCAGTGAAGCAGACATTCTCAAGCACGCATCTAAATAATGAGCCTTCCGTACAGCAGCCATCTTGAAATTTTCGCTTTCCGCAAAACTCAGGGTGGCTTCTCTATTTTTTGATCTTTCTGGTTTAACATTCGATTACGTCGATCTTATTAAATCACCTGATTATCAATGTATTATAACTTTTTTTTGCAAAAAGAATTTTCGCACAGTGCGGAGGAAATTGTAAATTTTGATTATCGACGCGCTGCTTCTTTGCGCCTCCTCGTAAAAATTATTAATAAAAAATGCTCAATAAATTACAGGTTCCCAGCCAATGGCACGGCGCGCGTTCAGGAGAACGGCTATTTGTTTTTTTCAAATATTTAACCAGACAAGTTTAATTTTTCATTTTGTTTAATATTTTAAATAAAATCCATCATAATCTTCAACGAATCTTGATTAGGGTGACAAAAATCACCCCCTGTCTCTGACTTTCCTCATGTGGTAAGGATCACACCAGGTCTAACTTGCACCATTATTACAATGTGATGACAGTTGCGCTTAAATACTTGAAATTGAAGCCAATAAACTATAATCACTAAAAGATTAACACTCAATACGCAATTGACCATGAAGATCATATTTGTTTTAATTCTCGTCAGTTTGGTGGTCGCTTTGGGGTTCTTAGGTGCCTTCCTGTGGGCGGTGAAGAGCGGTCAGTACGACGATGATTACACTCCTTCGGTTAGAATTTTATTTGATGATAAGCAAACAGAAAACAAAAATTCGTAATCAATGACACCTGTTGTAGAGAAATTCAGTTACGATAATGCGATCGTGCGCAAGTTCGCCATTGCATCAGTGGTGTTTGGCGTAATTGGGATGCTGGTAGGTTTGCTGGCTGCGTTGCAGTTGGTTTTTCCGGCGCTCAATTTAGATTTGCCTTATACCACATTCGGACGCATTCGCCCACTGCACACCAATGCGGTGATTTTTGCATTTGTGGGTAACGGTATTTTTATGGGCGTGTACTATTCGTTGCAACGTCTTGTAAAAGCGCCGATGTTTAGTAAATTCTTGAGCGAATTTCACTTTTGGGGCTGGCAAGCCATCATTTTGTCGGCAGCAGTGACGCTCCCGCTGGGTATTACCAGTTCGCATGAATACGCAGAATTGGAATGGCCCATTGACCTTGCCATTGCAGTGGTTTGGGTTGCTTTTGGTATCAACATGTTTGGTACAATTTTAAAACGGCGTGAAAATCACTTGTATGTTGCAATCTGGTTTTACATTGCAACCTGGATTACAGTAACGGTGCTACACATTGGTAATAACTTGGAATTGCCGGTTCACCTTTGGAAAAGTTATCCAGTGTTTGCAGGTGTGCAAGATGCTTTGGTACAATGGTGGTATGGTCATAATGCCGTAGCATTCTTCTTAACCACACCATACCTGGGCTTGATGTATTACTTCATGCCAAAAGCTGCCAACCGACCGGTTTATTCTTACAAATTGTCCATTATTCACTTCTGGGCGCTGATTTTCATTTACATCTGGGCGGGTCCACACCATTTGCTTTATTCTTCGCTGCCTGACTGGGCACAGTCATTGGGTACAGTGTTCTCTGTGATGTTGATTGCACCATCCTGGGGTGGTATGTTAAATGGTTTGTTGACCTTGCGCGGCGCATGGGATAGCGTGCGTCAAGACCCAGTTTTGAAATTCATGGTGGTAGCTGTGACGGCTTACGGTATGGCTACGTTTGAGGGTCCTATGCTTTCAGTGAAATCGGTAAACGCGATCAGCCACTTTACGGACTGGACCATTGGTCACGTACACGTGGGCGCGCTGGGTTGGAATGGCTTCCTCACCTTTGGTGTACTATACTGGTTGATTCCGAGAATGTATCAGACAAATCTATATTCTACCAAACTGGCAAATTCTCACTTCTGGATTGGTACATTAGGTATTCTGTTTTATGCCATCCCATTGTATTGGTCAGGTTGGACACAAGCTTTGATGTGGAAACAATTTACACCAGATGGCTTCCTGGCTTATCCAAACTTCCTGGAAACCGTCACACAGCTTATTCCAATGTACGCGATGCGCGCGCTAGGCGGTACGATGTATTTTGTAGGCGTATTCATGATGGTGTACAACTTGATGAAAACGGCAGGTCAAGGCTCCTTTGTGGCATATGAAGCAGCAGAAGCGCCAGCACGTGTGATACCAGTTGCACATAAAGGTGAATACTGGCACAAATGGATTGAGCGTCGTCCAATCCAATTCTTATTGGCAAGCACCATTGCAATCCTTATTGGTGGTATCGTTGAAATCTTCCCGATGGCATTGATTGATAGCAATGTACCAAAAATTGAATCCGTGAAGCCTTACACGGCATTGGAATTAGAAGGGCGCGATATTTACATCCGCGAAGGTTGCTTGGGTTGCCACTCTCAAATGGTACGTCCATTCCGTTCAGAAACAGAACGTTATGGAGAATATTCCAAATCAGGCGAATACATCTACGACCGTCCGTTCTTGTGGGGTTCTAAACGTACCGGTCCTGACCTGCAACGCGAAGGCGGCAAGTACCCTGATAGCTGGCACTACAATCACATGCTCGATCCAACAAGTATGTCGCCAGGTTCTATCATGCCCCGCTACCCTTGGTTGTTGCGTCACGACCTGAACACGCAGTACACCGCAGCTAAAATCAAAACTTTACGCACACTGGGTACGCCTTATGCAGCAGATTATGACGCAGTGGCTGACTTGCAAAAGCAAGCAAAATCTATTGCTGAAAACTTGCAAAAAGACGGTATCAAACAAGAAGGATTGGAGAAAAAGGAAATCATTGCGATGATCGCTTACTTGCAAAGATTAGGTACAGATATCAAGCCGAAACCACAAGCAACACAATAAGCACTAGCTGTGCGATACTTTGGATGCTAGCTACGCGATACAAAAGCATCCGTAGCATCAACAGTATCCATAGTATCAACAGCATTAAAATCAAAAAATCATGTTCAAATATATTTTAGAAGGTAGCAATATCAACTGGATGGCAATTTTTGCGCTGGTGACATTCTTTCTCGTCTTCCTCATCAGCACATTCGTCATCTTAGGTCGCAATAAAAATTACACCGAGAAAATGGCGCATCTGCCGCTGGAAGACGCTAAACCTGTTAAACCTGAATAATGACCGTTATGAAAAATAAAATTTGGAGAATAGCCGGCTTAGCAACTGCCTTCGGTTTTTTGGCGCTCGGTGCCGCTGCTCAGGATGCTGCTGCAACCGCCGCTCCGGCAAGCAATGCTAATTTTTACGAATCCCTTTTTTCCAACATCACGCTAATCGCCGCAGCGGCAGTGATCCTGGGTGCGTTGGCTACATTGGTTTACTTGCTCAATGTGATGGTTAAAGTGCAGCAAATTCGCATTTACCAGGAGCAAGGTTTGCAAACCTACCTGGAAGAAGTGAAAAAAACGGAAACTTCCAGCTTCTGGGATCGCCTCATCAAGAATTGGACAAAGGCAGTACCCGTAGAACGCGAAGAAGAAATTGATTTGCAGCATGACTATGATGGCATTCGGGAATTGGACAATAGCCTTCCACCTTGGTGGGTTGCGCTGTTCGTTATTACCATTGTTTTCTCTGGTATTTACATGGTTTATTATCACTGGGGAGGTCCAGGTCCAAGCTCTGATGAAGAATACGCAATAGAAGTTGAAAAAGCACAGGTAGCTGTGGAAGCTTATTTAGCCAAGCAGGCTAACAATGTTGATGAAACCAATGTAATTGCTTTGACAGATGCAGATGCAATTTCTCAAGGCAAAACAATTTGGGATGCCAACTGCTTGGTATGTCATGGTGCAGGTGGTGAAGGTGGCGTTGGTCCAAATATGGCAGATGAATACTGGCTACACGGCGGTACCATTAATGACATTTTCAAAACCATCAAGTACGGTGTGCCTGAAAAAGGGATGATTGCCTGGAGTGCGCAGCTTCGCCCAGTTGATATGCAGAAGGTAGCAAGTTTCATCTTGACACTGCAAGGTACCAATCCGCCAAACGCGAAGGAACCACAAGGCGAAAAAATGCAAGCAGCACCATCCGCAAGTGATACAACGTCAACGCAACAAACTCAAACAATAGGAATGAATTAATATATAGTTTACAAGTTGAAAGGTTGATGTAAAATATCAACCTTTCAACAAGTCAACTTTTCAACTTTTTTCAAAATGAATACTACTTCCCAAATCAACGATACGGAAGCTTACCGCGATTCAATTGCAACGGTTGACCAGCAGGGCAAACGGGTCTGGATTTATCCCAAAAAACCGAAAGGTCGCTTCACAAATTGGCGCAATATACTAAGCTGGTTTTTACTGGCATTTTTATTCGGCGTGCCTTTTATTAAAATAAATGGAGAGCCTTTTCTACTTTTTAATGTATTAGAACGAAAGTTTATTCTTTTTAGCATTGTCTTTTTGCCGCAGGATTTTCACTTGTTTGGCTTGGCAATGCTCACTTTAATGGTTTTTATCATTTTATTCACGGTGGTATTCGGTCGCCTGTTTTGTGGTTGGGTTTGTCCGCAGACCATTTTTATGGAAATGCTTTACCGTAAAATTGAATACTGGATAGAAGGCGATGCCAATGCCCAACGCAAACTCAACGCTGCACCCTGGACAACCGATAAAATTTTGAAAAAAAGCTTTAAACAAGCCATTTTCTTCGCCATTGCCGTATTGGTTTCCAATACATTTTTGGCGTATATCATTGGCTTGGATGAAGTGATAAAAATCGCTACCGAGCCAGTCTCTCTGCACTTAGGCGGCTTCATCGCCATGATTTTATTTTCGTTTGCATTTTATTTTGTCTTTTCGTACCTACGCGAACAGGTGTGCACTACCATTTGTCCGTATGGACGTTTGCAAGGCGTATTGCTCGATAAAAATTCGATTGTGATTGCATACGATTACATTCGCGGCGAACCACGCGGAAAAATTAAAAAACAGCCCCAAAATCCAGTTCAAGATATTGCTGCTTTTGTCGATCAGGCGACTGCAAATGGTGGCAGCGCCGTTACTGCCGAAAACGGCATTGATTTTGTAAAACAAGGCGATTGTATTGATTGCAAATTGTGTATTCACGTGTGCCCAACAGGCATTGACATCCGCAACGGTACACAACTGGAATGTATCAATTGCACGGCTTGTATTGATGCTTGTGATGAAGTGATGGACAAGATTGACCGTCCGCGCGGATTGATTCGCTACGATAGCCACAATGGTATAGCCGAACAAAAACGCCGCATTTTTACACCCAGAGTGATTGCGTATTCGATCTTTTTAACAGCCTTGTTGGCAGTAAATGTCATTTTATTGAGTAGTCGCGGCAGCATGGAAACACTCATGTTGCGCACGCCAGGTATGTTGTTTCAGGAAGTGGACGAAACGTATATCAGCAATTTATATAATTACGAAGTTATTAATAAAACATCAGAAGAGCTACCAATTGAATTTCGACTTACCACGCCCGACGGTCGCATTCGATTGGTGGGCGAAGCACCAATCGCCAAACCTGGGGTGGCTACCAAAGGTGTCATGTTTATTGACATGGATCGCAATAAATTGCTAGATCGCAAAACGACTTTGAAAATTGAAGTACTCTCGAACGGTAAAGTGATGGATCAGGTGAAAACGAACTTTTTAGGACCATTTAAGTAAAATTAGGAAATTTGAATTTTGAAATGTGAGAAAATGTTAAACATCAAATAAAAAATAATAAAACAATGAAGTTCAATTGGGGCACAGGAATCGCGCTGTTTTATGGCACGTTTGTAGCGGTGCTGGTTTTTGCGGTGTTTAAATCCACGACGTATGATAATAGTTTGGTTTCTGACCATTATTATGCCGATGATTTGGCTTATCAGCAACACTATAATAAATTAAAAAACAGCCAGGCTTTATTAAAAGATTTAGAAATTGTAAAATCAGAAGGAAACATCACCTTCCAATTTCCAACAGAAGTCGGTAAAGCGCAGGGTGACATTCAATTCTTTTGTCCATTCGACAGCAGCCAGGATTTTAAAGTCGCCATCAGCCCGGATACACAGCAACTACAAAAAGTGGATATTTCAAAATTAAAAACCGGTCGTTGGAAGATCAAAGTAAATTGGCAAGCCAACGGAAAAGATTATTATAAAGAAGAAGCGATTATTTTTTAAATTATTTTTATTTATTATTCTGTTATTTGGGTATACCAAGTTCCAAATAACGAATAACAGAACAGATACCGAATAACCAATAATAATGCGCTATGTTTTGGACAGCCTTCACAATGGGTTTGGTGGGAAGTTTGCACTGCGTGGGCATGTGTGGACCTATTGCGCTGGCGTTGCCGTATCAAAATGGCAGTCGCTGGCGGGCGGCGTCAAATGTTTTGTTGTATAATTTGGGACGCGTATTTACGTATGCGCTTTTAGGAACAGTGATCGGTTTACTGGGAAAAGGGTTGTTTTTAGCGGGTGTACAAGCTTATTTTTCAATTGGTTTGGGCGTTTTACTTTTAATTGCCGCGCTTTTTTCGATTAATTTAGAACGCCATTTGTTGATGATTCCATTATTACAAAAACTAAATAACTGGGTAAAAATTCAATTGAGCACTTTATTAAGAAAAAATAATCGAGGTACTTTATTTCTCATTGGCATGCTGAATGGGCTATTGCCCTGCGGCTTGGTGTACATGGCAATTGTAGGCGCAGTGACCATGCCAAGCATTTTAGATGGCGCTTTTTACATGGCTTTGTTTGGATTGGGAACCATACCACTTATGCTGTCAACGGCGATTGCCGGGCAATTTGTGTCCCTTCAATGGCGCAGTCGGGCTCGGCGGTTGATTCCGGTGTTTTTGGCAGCATTTGCCCTGTTTTTTATCTGGCGAGGCATGCAATTTGCCGCTCCTTTGGAAATGCGCTTTTGGGAAAATATGGACGACGTACCGATGTGTCATTAAAATCAACATTTATACCTAAAAAATCATACCTTTTGGTACATCCAAAATACATACCTTTGTGTTTATTTTGATTGAATCTAAACAAGCTGTTTAGAAGGGGAGTAGATTGAAAAGTTTAGGCAATGCACCCTACTCAACCTCCTCCACTTTCTAAACTTTCTCAACTTTCAGAAGTAAAATGATAAAAACAGATATTTTAATCATCGGCGCGGGTCCAGTTGGCTTATTCACAGTGTTTGAAGCAGGGTTATTGAAATTACATTGCCACTTGGTAGATGCGCTCCCGCAGCCGGGCGGGCAGTTGTCTGAAATCTATCCGAAAAAGCCCATTTACGATATTCCTGGTTTTCCGACCGTTTTAGCAGAGGATTTAATCAAAAATCTGATGGAACAAATTGCACCGTTTAAACCCGGCTTTACGCTGGGCGAACGCGCCGAAAAACTAGAACGCCTTGAAGATAACTCCTTCAAAATCACGACCAATCGTGGCACCGAAATCAACGCACCTGTGATTTGCATCGCCGCTGGGTTGGGTAGTTTTGAACCGCGCAAACCGCCGATTGACAACATCGAACATTTTGAGGATCATGGCGTAGAATATTTTATTAAAGATCCCGAAATGTATCGCAAAAAACGCGTGGTGCTGGCAGGCGGGGGCGACAGCGCCTTGGATTGGACGATTTATCTTGCGGATGTAGCGGATGAGGTTTATTTGGTGCACCGTCGCACAGGTTTTAGAGGCGCACCTGACAGTGTCGAAAAAGTGATGGATCTGAGCGAAAAAGGACGCATTAAATTAATTACAGAAGCACAAGTAGTTGGTTTACACGGCAATGGAAGCCTACATGAAGTCGTCATTCAGCATGATAAACAGGGCGAATTTATTGTTCAGACGGATCATTTTGTGCCCCTTTTTGGCATGGCACCGAAACTCGGACCCTTGCAAGACTGGGGCTTGGAATTGAATAAAGATGGCATTGTAGTCAACACATTCGATTATAGCACCAATGTGCCAGGCATTTACGCGGTGGGCGACATCAACCACTACGACGGTAAGCTAAAGCTCATTTTGTGCGGCTTCCACGAAGCGACGTTGATGTGCCAGTCGGCATTCAAATACATTCATCCAGAAAAAAAATTGAGTTTCAAATATACTACGGTAAATGGCGTAGAAGGATTTTAGGAGAATTACATGTCATGTAGAGGCTTGGATTTAGAGTCTTGCGCGCTTGCCAAGTGTAAAGCATTGCAACCTGAAATAGCCTGATTACGATTGTTCTGTTTGCTATCATAATTTTCGTGTGTTAAAAAAGCATCTAAATTCAACAAACCTGTCACCTGTTCGTTTTTTGCAAGTGGCAGGTTTTTCTATTGTAGAAAAGCCTGTTTTATAAGATTGGGAAAATTATATTTTGCAAAAAGTTCTTTTTTAAAGATTGTAGTTGATAATTTATCATTTTTTTAGACAAAAATTCGAACCGAGTAGTACACCTTGTTGTATAAAGTGTGTACATTCGTATTGTTTTTTTGGCATACTACTTTCCCTAACCAAATTAAAAGGGTATGATAACCAGATCAATGAAGAGGAGGCTCTTGAGAGCACGAATCACCCTAAATCAAACGATTCAAAAAATCTTAGAAATTAACCGAAAGAAAAAAGCCTTGCCTTATGTGCAAAACGCCCGCGAAGAACAAGCAACCATGTATGAAGAGCTAAGAGTGCTGAATAAAATCGCGGAACACCAGGCTAAGCTCATCAAGCACTATGAAATGACACTCGCTGCAGCTAAAAGCTGAATTAACATTGAAACTTGAGGTTAAATAAGTCAGTTATGAACGGTGGTTGATGCCGTGCAGAAGGTTTTAGCTGTACTAATAGCAAAATCCAGGTGATTTTTTGTAGTTGTTCTTGCTTGCCAGGCAGTCAAGAGTAAGGGTATTTTATTTTTCATAATAAAAATTAGAAATATTTACCAGCTTAAATGTCAATGGTCACTTCAAGTATATCTTTCTAATATATTCAATTTTAAAATAATCTACTTCGTTTATCAAGCCGTTCTTGACGGACAAAAATAAAGGCTGCTTTTCCTACTTTTAGTCGTTAAATTTGTGTTAATAAATTTTTTTTTCTTAGGTAGCCATGTAACCTGAGCATCTTAATAACGTTCTATTCTGCGATAGAAAAGTTTAGCACAAAAATAGTACCCCTTGATTTTGAACCTTTTACATAACAATCTGCATTCTTAAACATTTAAACACTCAAAACTATGTTACGGAAAAACGCGCTTTTATTGTTAGCCCTTTGCTTATTTTTTGCAGTCCCCGCCTTCAGTCAATTAAAACTCGGATTGAAAGTAGGAGGCAGCAGCACCAGCATTGACGCCAGCGATATTCAGGTTGGTGACGATTTGGATGTTGCTTTGGATGAGGTCAATTTTGGTATTCACGGCGGTTTGGTGATTCGGGCTCAGATCGGTCAATTTTTATTGCAACCCGAAGTATTATTCAATTCCAACAGCGTGGATTACAAAGTGGATGATTTTACCAATAATATCATCGGTCAAATCAAAGAAGAAAAATTTCAATACCTGGACATTCCAGTATTGTTAGGGTATAAATTTGGTCCACTGCGATTGATGGCAGGTCCGGAGGGACATATTTTCATTAACAATTCCTCTGAACTGACTGATTTTGACAATTATGATGAAAAATTTAAAAGCATGACACTCAGCTGGTTAGGTGGTGTTGGTCTTGATCTTTGGAGCTTGATGCTTGATGTGCGTTATGAAGGCAGCTTCAATAAATTCGGCGATCACATTCGCTTTGGCAATCAGCAGTTTAACTTCGATGACCGTCCATCGCGCTGGACGTTCTCCGTTGGATTTTTATTTTAATTAAAAAATGAAAGAATGAATAATGAAGGAATGAATCATTAACTTCTTCATTATTCATTTTTAATAATTTTGCCTTATTCATGTCATGCTACAATGCTGATGTTGCAGCATTCCGATCTACTTTTTTTACTAAGCTTTGTAACACTTTACCTGTTCCGCCCACTTCAATAAATTCAGTTATGCCATCTTTCAGCATATTTTCAACGGTTTGCGTCCAACGCACTGGAGCTGTTAATTGCGCAATCAGATTTTGCTTGATTTTTGCAGGATCACGCTCTGGTAAAGCATTGACATTCTGATAGATAGCGCAGATTGGCGCACTGATCGGCGTATTTTCAATGGCTTTTTGCAATTTATCCTGTGCTGGCTGCATCAGGGGCGAATGAAAAGCGCCGCCTACTTCCAGTACAATTGCACGTTTTGCCCCTGCTGCAGTCAATTTTTCCACTGCTTTTTCAATACCTTTCACCGAGCCGGAAATGACAAGTTGCCCCGGACAATTATAATTGGCAGGAATTACAATTTCATCGGTAATTTCGCTCGTAATTTTTTCCACCACTTCATCTTCCAACCCAAGGATAGCCGCCATGGTACTGGGTTCCATTTCACAAGCTTCCTGCATAGCCAATGCTCGTTGGTAAACCAATTGCAATCCATCTTCAAAGCTCAGCGCATTGGCAGCTACCAACGCCGAAAATTCACCCAGCGAGTGCCCGGCTACGGCATCAGGCTGGAAGGCATCCCCTGCCATTTTGGCTGTGATGATGGAATGCAGGAAAACCGCGGGTTGCGTTACTTTTGTTTGTTTCAAATCTTCCATCGTGCCCACAAACATGATGTCTGTAATTCGGAAACCAAGGATTTCATTGGCTTGTTCAAACAGGTTTTTCGCTAGTTCGGAGCTATCGTAGAGGTCTTTGCCCATGCCTTCAAATTGGGAGCCCTGCCCCGGAAAAATGTATGCTTTCATTGTAAAGTTGAAAAGTTAATAAGGTTGATGTTTTTTTTGTTGAAGGGTTTAAAGGTTGAAAACTTGATAGGTTGATATGCAATCAACTTTTCAACCTTTCAACCTTTCAACCTATAAACCCCTCTAATGCAATTTATGTCCGATCAATGTTAAAAATTCGCTTCGAGTTTCCACACGTTGAAAGGCGCCTGTAAATGCAGAGGTGGTCGTTAAAGAGTTTTGTTTCTGCACACCTCGCATCATCATGCACATGTGCTGCGCCTCAATGACCACAGCCACGCCGAGTGGATTCAACGTATTTTGAATACAATGTAAAATTTCGTGTGTCAATCGCTCTTGCACCTGCAAACGCCGCGCAAATACGTCAATGACGCGTGGAATCTTACTCAAGCCCACAATATACCCATTTGGGATATACGCTACGTGCGCTTTGCCAAAAAATGGCAGAATATGATGCTCACACATCGAGTACAATTCAATGTCTTTTACAATGACCATTTCACTGTATTCCTCCTGAAACATGGCGGAACGAAGAATGGCATCTGCATCTTGTGTATAGCCTTGAGTCAGAAATTGCATGGCTTTGGCAGCGCGCTCGGGTGTTTTGAGCAAACCTTCACGCTGCGGGTCTTCACCAATGTTTTTCAATATATGATCGAAGTGATTGGTAAGTTGCGCCAACGCCTCATTTTCCTTCGTTTCAGTTGTTACACTTGCCATCGGAAATGTTTTGAAAGAACAACAGCTTGAAAAGAATTGAGTTTAATTTTATTAAAAAAGCCAGATTTTACATCCTCTATTTCAACTTTCACACCCCACATTTGAACTTTCATTTACCCTTCTCCATAATATTCCACATAAATATTTTCCGTTTCCCACAATTTTATACAATGCAATTGACAACCTTTCAGGTGAGGTTCGAGTTGTTGCCAGAATAAAATCGCTAGATTTTCCGTGGTTGGCTGCATGCCTTTTGGAATAAAAGCAACGTCCAGATTAAGATTGCTATGATCTACCTGATCTTTTATTACTTTTTTAATCAATAGACTCAATTCTTTTACATCCATTACAAAGCCAGTGACAGGGTCAGGCTTGCCTTTTACCGTTACAAACAATTGATAATTATGCCCATGCCAATTTTTATTGGCGCATTTACCAAAAGAACTCAAATTCTCCTCTTCGCTCCAGGCGTCCACCCAGAGTTTGTGCGCAGCATTGAACGTTTCTCTTCTTGTTAAATAAACCATAATTCATCATTGAAATCGGAAACCAATGGCAACAATCAGGTCATTTCGACTACTAAGCGCTATCCGAAATTGGGCGCAAAAGTACGCAAAATTTCTACTTTTGTCATCTTTAAAATGAAGAGAACTAACCCTTGTTTGCAATAGTTCCATCAGATAAAGGCATTTATCGAATTTATTATTATTTTGACGCACAAAAAGCTTGTTTTGCCATTAAGATGATGCCATTGACCACCATAGGAAACAACCCAGATGCGCTGCTGAATAATCGTTGGCGAGCGAGGCTGATTCACTTTTTTACAAAACGGGAGGTGTATCATTCGCTATTTTGGATAGGCTTGTTGTTATTGCTCACCACCATTGAATGGGAGAGCCGCAGCAACGACCAGAGTTTCTTTTTTACCTTGACCAACGAAGTTGTGAATGTATGTTTTTATGCGGTGATTGTTTATTTCAACACAGCATATTTGGTGCCTCATTATTTATCAAAAAATAAATTTCTGACTTACTGCGGTCTGCTCTTGATAGCAACCATTTTACTTACGCCTTTGAAAATGATTGTGTTTTACTTTAAATTTGAAACTCAACCAATAGCGCAAGCAAGTCTGATTCGCAATCAAAACTGGTATTTTGTATTCATGTTTTTATTTGGAGCGGGGTCTTCCGTTGTCAAAATTATTACGGATTGGGTGCGCTCGGTACGCGAAAAACAAGAGCTGGAAACCCGCACAATGCAAACCGAATTGCGTTTTTTAAAATCGCAAATTAATCCGCATTTTTTATTCAATACGTTGAATAGTTTGTATGCGTTGACTTTGAAAAAATCAGAAAAAGCCCCGGAAATTGTGATAAAACTTTCAGAAATGATGCGCTACATGCTCTACGAATGCAATGAAAAACAAGTGCCGCTGAGCAATGAAGTGCATTACATCCGCAACTATCTGGATTTGGAAAAACTGCGCCAAGGGCAAAATGTGGACATTCAGTTTGAAGTCAGTGGGTACATCAGCGATCAGAAAATAGCGCCCCTGATGTTTATTCCCTTTATTGAGAATAGTTTTAAGCACGGTTTGCACAACAATATTGCTGAAGCATTTGTACACATACACCTTATTGTCAACGAACAACGAATAGAATTTATTTGTAAAAACAGCAAAGGGGAGGCCTTGCCCCTGCAGGAGCACCGGCGCAGCGGAGGCATTGGCTTGGTGAATGTGCGACGCCGACTGGACATTTTGTATCCCGGACATTATTCTTTAAAAATAGATGACACCCCGCATACCTATGCTGTCACTTTATGCTTAGATTTGGTCGGTGGAAAATAATTGCAACAGAAAGGCAAAAAAATGCCTTTTCTTATCACCAAATTTTTATAAGCGACTATTTTGCAGCGTATTGTAACATCTTGTTGATAAATTTGGAGGTGTAAACGCTTTTTTTTCAAAAAATTTAACCAACTTTACTCAAATCTTCTACTATGGTTAACGTAATCATTGTTGACGACGAGCCATTGGCTCAGGACGTTTTGGAAACATACATTGAGAAAGTGCCTGAGTTAAATCTGGTCAGAAAATGCAATAACGCTTTTGAAGCCAATGAAGCGCTGAAACAGAATCAGATTGATCTGATGTTTCTTGATATACAAATGCCGCAGCTCACCGGTATTGATTTCTTGAAAACACTGTCCAAACCGCCATTGGTAATCTTTACGACTGCCTATTCAAATTACGCAATTGAAGGTTTTGAGTTGAATGCGCTCGATTACTTGCTCAAGCCTATTTCGCTCGAACGTTTTATGAAAGCGGTCAACAAAGCGGTGGATCAAATCGAATTGCAACGCAAGGAAGCGCCTCTTGCAGCCGTGTACACCTCCCACGCGCCTGCAGAGGAAGAAGGTCCGGATTATATTTTTGTGAAAGCGGATAAAAAATTGGTCAAAGTTAATTTTGACGAAATTATTTACATCGAGGGCTTAAAAGATTATGTTATCATCCGTTTGGAAAATACGCGCGTTATCACGCTGCAAACCATGAAAAGTCTGGAAGACAAGCTCCCCATAGGCATGTTCAAGCGCATTCACCGTTCTTACATTGTAAATATTGGTAAAATCAGCGCCATCGTTGGCAATATGGTAGAAGTGCTGGAAAAAGGGCAGGCAAAACATTTACCTGTTGGTAAAAATTATCGCGATGAACTGCTGGAAATGATTAATAAAAATCGTTTGTAATGTCTTTGCCCGACAGTGTACGCGCACGCTGCGAAACGCTTTTGGGCACTTCTATTCAAGCTGCTTTTCGCATCAGCGGTGGGGATATCAACGAAGCGCGGCAATTGGAAACTGCTGCTGGAAGCTTTTTTCTGAAAATGAATTCCGCTGCGCAGGCCCAGCAAATGTTCGCCGCCGAAGCAAAAGGCTTGAATTTACTCGCTCAAACGCACACCCTTCGCATTCCGCAAGTCATTGGCTTTAGCCAATCGGAAGACGAGGGTTCTGGATTTTTGCTGCTGGAATACATTGAAACTGGTTACCGTCGCCCCGACTTTTGGCAGCGCCTTGGCGAAGGGTTAGCGGCGTTACACCGTACTTGTGCATCTTATATTGGCTTGGATTTTGATAATTTCATCGGTAGCTTACCACAATATAACAACATTTATCATAACTGGGTAGAATTTTACATTCAACAACGTTTGACTCCGCAAATTGCATTAGCCGCCTCTTCAAATCGCTTAAACAGCAACGACTTACAAAACTTTGAAATTTTATATAAAAAATTAATCAATATTATACCCCAAGAAGCATCCGCTTTGATACACGGGGACTTGTGGAATGGCAATTTCCTGACGGATGAAAACGGCGCGCCTGTGCTGATTGATCCTGCCGTTTGCTATGCTTCGCGAGAAATGGATTTGGCAATGTCGCTGCTTTTTGGCGGTTTTGACGAAAGTTTTTATCAAGCTTACCGCTATGCCTATCCCCTACTCCCTGGCTGGGAAGCGCGCATGGAAATCTATCAATTGTATTATTTACTGGTGCATGTCAATTTATTTGGCGGCGGGTACGTGCAGTCGGTGCGGCAGATTTTGAGGAAATTTATATAATAATCTGGCGAACCTTTTTTTTCAGCTCGCCAGATTAACCCATGCAATAAATTAGTTATTCACAATGATTTGAGCACCAAGCGTATTCGTATTACCAGTAGGAGGTGTAAGAAAACCTCTGGCAAAAATGGTATAAATTTTTCCCGCTTCTAATGTAATCGCTTGTAGGCTCAATGCCACCGTGCTTGTGCCTGCCACGCGCACTTGAAGGTTGACGATACCTGCATCCAATGGCGTGAACGCAGTAGCTGATTTAAACGAACGATTGCCAAATACAACCGCACCAGTGTTGGTCGTAATGTCCACAGCAGGCGCGTCAGGACTCAAGTGTATGAAACGCACGTGGGCTTTGCCACTTGCTGGAGCCGTCAAATCATCTTCCAAAATAAATGGCTCGATACTCGCCAGAGGATTGATGGCAAATACGGAGTAATTTTTGTCAGCCGTAAACTCCACGTCCCCATTGATGACAGAAGTGGAAGTACCGGCAGCATTTACTTTAATATTGCGCGTTCCAGCTTCTACATTCAAATATGCTGTGTTGTTGGGAAACACTAAAGCGCTGGAATTCACTTTGTTATTATCCACCAGAATATCAACGCCGGGTGCATCGGGTGAAGCGTGAACGACCTGTACACGCGCTTGTGCAGCATCGTCATCGTCATCTTCATCGCATGACGTAAAAGAAAAAGTGGCAAATAATGCCAATACAACAATGGTAAGAAGGGTGTGCTTTTTTACTAATGCTTGTAACATGTGTTGAGTTTTTGGTTAAAAAATTTACACAGTCAACAAGCATAATTCGTTTTTGTGCATGAAGAAAAAACCGAATGCTAATGGCTGACGAAAAGGAGTTAATGTTGAATTTTTTTTAAACAGAAAGATTGAAATAAGAGTTGTTGTATGATTTTTTTATAAAAAAGGCTGCTCGATCAATTACCAGGATTTTAAAATTAGATTTTAAAATCCTGGTAATCAAATTGTAAGGCATTATTTAAACTTTATCTCTCCATCCATTTTGACCTTGCCGTCCATTACATCCAACATTTTATTTTCAATCGTCACCGTTGAGCCATCAAGTGTAGCATTGGGAATGGTCACTTTTTTCGCTTTGCCTGGCAGGTGGTAAATGGTTTTGTAAGAAGCAGAGCCAAGGAACATCTTCATCATTTCCATATTTTCGTCCATTTCCGCAGGAGCCTTTATCGCCATTGGCAAGCGCTTGAGAGCGCCTTTTTTCCAGGAGAAATTTGCCGATTCGCCACTCATCAAACCGCCACCAGGCATACCGCCCCCCAATTGCTGATCGGCACCGACTTTTGCCAATACCTTACTCATTTTGTTAATATCATCTACTTTTTTAAAATTATACTCAATGCGCACCAACATTTGTTTTTTGCTTTCGCTCATGGTCATACGCATTAGCATATTTTCTAAAGTTTTCTTTTCATCGGCAGACAAATCAGCAGCTTCCGGCAGGTCTTTGAAATAAATGATTGAGTCTTTTTCTAGCGCGCCCAATTCATCCGCGCCAGCTTGTTGCTTCAGCGCCTCTTCCATCATACCCTTCATAAGAGGATCGGTGAATAACCCACTCATATCCATTGTAATATGATATTTGCCGGAACCATCTTTATTCAAAAAAACTTCTTCCACAATATCAAAACAACTGGTCAGCAGAGTTAAGCTTGCACCCAACAACAAAACGAGGATTTTTTTCATGTTCAAATGGATTTAAAATTGCTTATTTCCTCCAAAAGTAATGGTTTTAAGAATACCGAAATGGGTTATTAGCGGAATTAATCCAAAATTTCTTAAAACTATCTTGTTTTTTGGACGTTTCAATGTTTTATTTTGATATGGAAAACTGGAATTTTGGAAAATGGAAAGCACCCGCATTCCAATGTTCTTTCCAATACTCTATCATTCCAATCTTCCCCTAATCTATTATTCCAATTACAAATATGATGAATAAAGCAAAGACATTAGGCGAACTTAAAGCCAGTGGTTACCGCCCCAAGTCAATTAAAGAAGAGCTGCGTAACAACTTGATTCAGAAGCTAAAACGTAAGGAAAAAGTTTTTGAAGGCATCATAGGTTTTGACCAAACGGTACTGCCGGATATTGAGCGGGCGATTTTGTCGCGGCACAATATTTTACTGCTGGGCTTGCGCGGTCAGGCAAAAACAAGAATCGCGCGCTTGTTGGTACATTTGCTGGACGAGTACATGCCCATAGTGAAAGATAGCGAACTGAACGACGATCCAATGCATCCGATTTCCCGGTATGCGAAGGATATGATTGAACAATGCGGCGACAGTACTCCTATTGAATGGGTGCATCGCAGTGAACGCTATGTGGAAAAACTGGCAACGCCAGACGTGAGCGTGGCGGATTTGATTGGGGATGTGGACCCGATTAAAGCTGCTACTCAAAAGTTATCGTATGCGGACGAACGGGTAATTCACTTCGGATTGGTGCCAAGGGCGCATCGTAGCATCTTCGTTATCAATGAGTTACCCGATTTGCAAGCGCGTATTCAGGTATCTTTGTTTAACATATTACAAGAAGGTGATATTCAAATTCGTGGTTTTAAATTGCGGTTGCCCCTGGATATTGAATTTTTATTTACTGCCAATCCAGAAGATTATACCAATCGAGGCAGTATTATTACACCCTTGAAAGACCGGATTGAAAGTCAAATTTTGACGCACTATCCTAAAACGATTGAAACGGCACTGCAAATCACCCGACAGGAAGCACTTTTGGCAGAAGAACAACGCCATGCGGTGACGGTGCCCGATGTTTTAGAAATTCTGTTGGAAATGGTATCGTTTGAAGCAAGAGTGAGCGAATTTGTAGATGAAAAAAGTGGCGTTTCGGCGCGTTTGAGTATTTCTGGCTACGAAAACCTGGTGAGCACGGCGGAGCGTCGCATGCTCATTAACGGCGAATCCAAGACGACAGCGCGGGTGACGGACTTTAGCGGCGTGGTTCCTGCCATTACCGGAAAGGTGGAATTGGTGTATGAAGGCGAACAGGAAGGTCCGCAAATTGTGGCTTTGGCACTGTTGAATGCGGCGATTAAAAAAATGTTTTTGAATCATTTTCCCAATCCTGATAAGCTCAAAAAAGGACGCGAACGCGATCCATACGGCACCATACGTGCTTGGTTTTCAGGTGGTAACACAATAGAAATCATGTCTGACGCCAGCGATAAAGAGTATCGCAAAGCGCTCGATGGCGTGGCGGGTTTGCGCAAACTGATCGAAGATTCGCTGCCCAACGTTGGTGGCGATGAACGTTATACTTACATGGAATTGGCGCTACATGGCTTGGCAGAATTCAACGTGATTAACAAAGAAATGATGGAATCTAGTCTGAATTTCCGCGATTTATTGGCTAATATGTTGAACGAAGATACCATGTTTGATGAAGATGATTTTAATTGATGATTGGTATGTTGTTAATTGTTATTGGTTATTTGGTCTCGCTACCCCGAATAACCGATAACTAATAACCAATAACAAACAACCATCTTAATCCCCATTTTTTGTAACCTCATCCAATTTCCAATCGTCAAAGGTCGAAAATACGAGGTGCTTCGTGGAAGAATGCTTTAAATTGTAGCATTTTAAATGAGAAGCACTCGACGATGCTACGAACAGACGAAGACATTAGATTGATTGAGGCGACGCTCAAAGGAAGTCGACCGGCTTTTCAGCAATTGGTGGAACGCTACCAGCATTATGTTTTTACCATTGCTTTTAAAATTTTACGGTCGCGCGAGGAAGCCGAGGAAGCAGCACAGGATGTGTTTGTGAAAGTATATAAAACGTTGAATAGTTACGAACAAAAATCCAAGTTTAGTACTTGGTTATACACCGTGACGTACCGAACGGCGATTGACATTGCAAGAAAAAAGCAATTATTAACCGACTCGATTGATGATGATGCCCATTTTTTGCAAATTGAAGACGCCGAAGATAATCCCTTGCAGGAAGTGCAGCATGGTGATTTACAAACACAATTGCAGTTCGTAATCAATCAGTTACGACCAGATGACGCGGCTTTGATCACGCTATTTTATTTGAATGAAAAAACCGTTAAAGAAATTTCGGAAATTACAGGCTTGACGGAAACAAATATAAAAACGAAATTGCATCGCACCAGGGAAATCCTTCGGGAATACCTGAGCGAACATTTAAAAGCTGAAATTCAAGATTTTTTATGAATCCGCAGGACGATAAACTGATGTGGAAGTACCTCGACGGCGAGGCAAATGAGCAGGAGCGCACCTGGGTGCAGCGTCGCCTGACGGAAGATGCTGCATTTAAAAGTGAGTTGCAATCGCGTCAACAACTCAATCATGCCCTCCAACAAATGGATGCCGAGCAGCCGTCTATGCGTTTTGTAATAAATGTAATGGATCGCTTGCCAATATTATACAAAAAATCCATTGAGCCATTGGTGAATCCAAAATGGGTGAAGGCTTTTTTAGGCGGTTTGGTTGTTTTTGTAGTAGGATTATTTGGCTTTGCCGCTACTTTTGAGGGTTCTACGAGTAGCAACATTCCCGGTGAAAATTTAATTACACAATTATATAATACGCCAGTCTCTGTATTTACTACTTTGGCAATTATTTCTTTTAGTTATTTATTTTTTGTTCTGTTAGATCGGCAATTGAAAAAAAGGTTTGCTAAAAGATGATATTTATAGACACTGTAGATGCGATAGTATCGCGCAGCGAGCATCCATAGTATCAACATTATCAATCAGTTAGCATCAATCAGGATCGATTAAACATCAACCTCTCCCCTTTTTTATCTTCAAAAAATTGCCCGTTATGATACGCTAAATGTCCACTTACAATCGTGCTTTCCACTTGTCCGGTAAATGTTTGTCCTTCTAACGGCGACCAGCCACATTTATAATATAAGTTATTTTTATCAACTGTAAAAGTCTTATTTACATCCACTATGACAATATCTGCCCAATAACCTTCTTCTAAAAATCCGCGCCGATCCATTTGAAAACAAACTGCCGGAGCGTGACACATTTTCTCCACTATTTTTTCTAATGTAATAAGCCCATCATGATAAAATTTCAACATTACATTTAATGCATGCTGTACCAAGGGTCCGCCCGAAGGCGCATTGAAATAGGTATTTTGTTTTTCATCCCAGGTATGCGGTGCATGATCGGTAGCTATAATATCTAAGTGATTGTCTAACAGCGCGGGAAGCAGCGCCGACTGATGCTCTTTGCTTTTCACCGCTGGATTCCATTTAATTTTTGTTCCTAAACGATTATAATCATCCGCATTAAAAAATAAATGATGTACACAAACTTCCGATGTAATGCGCTTTTGCTCTAATGGAATATCATTTCTAAATAAATTGACTTCATCTTTGGTAGAAATATGTAAAATATGCAGTCGAGTATTATGTTTTTTGGCTAATTCTACGGCTAAACTGGATGATTTATAACAAGCCTCCGCACTTCTGATGAGCGGATGCATCTCGATGGGTACGTCTTCGCCATATTTTTCGCGGTAAATAACTTCATTTGCACGTATCGTCGCTTCATCTTCGCAATGAGTGGCAATGAGCATCGGCGCACTTGCAAATAATTTCTCCAACGTAGAAGGTTCATCTACAAGCATATTGCCTGTACTGGAACCCATAAAAACTTTGATGCCGCAAACATTTTTAGGATTTGTTTTTAAAACTTCTTCCAGATTATCATTGGAAGTGCCCATAAAAAAAGAATAATTTGCTAAAGATTTTTGCGCAGCGATATCATATTTTTCTTGTAATAAGGTCTGCGTGAGTGTCGGCGGCTTTGTGTTCGGCATTTCCATAAAAGAAGTGACGCCCCCAGCAACAGCGGCACGCGGCTCGGTATATAGGTCGGCTTTATGCGTCAATCCCGGTTCTCGAAAGTGCACCTGATCATCTATGATGCCAGGTATTACATATTTACCTTCCGCATTTAATTCAATATCGGCTTGTCTATCAATTTGATTATCAACCTGTTCTATAAAGCCTTTTTTAATAAAAATATCACCGGATGTAATTTTTCCACGATTTATGATATATGCATTTTTAATCAGAATGGTTTTCATATTCATCATTTTTGCTTTTAAAAAATTGGCGTTTAGTGCTTAGCTTTGCGGCTCGACAAAATACGGCTGAAAATGAATTCTACCAATAATATTTTGCTGACAAAAGTGGGCGTGCTCGGCGGCGGACAATTAGGAAAAATGCTGGCGCTGGCTGCCGGTAATTGGCATTTGCCCCTTTATTTTCTGGACGAATCCAAAGATTTTCCAGCCGGACCTTTTGCCACCGGATTCACGGAAGGTTCTTTTAAAGATTATGATGCAGTATATAATTTTGGAAAAACGGTTGATGTATTAACGATTGAAATTGAGCATGTTAATACGGATGCTTTATTACAATTAGAAAAAGAAGGTATAAAAATCCATCCCAAACCTTCGGCACTTAATATTATCAAAGATAAAGGTTTGCAAAAGCAATTTTACATTGACCATCAATTGCCAACTTCTGATTTTCAGTTGTTTGATTCCGAAAAAGACTTTACACAAGCTATTGAAAATCAAGAAATTAAATTTCCATTTGTACAAAAAAGCAGAACAGCAGGCTATGATGGTCGCGGCGTTTCGATCTTGCGTTCAAAAGACGATTTAAAAACAAAACTATTACCCGATGCTTGTTTAATAGAACAACTCGTTGATATTCAGAAAGAACTGGCGGTCATCGTTGCCCGCAATGAAAATGGCGAGGTGGTCGCCTTTCCGACGGTTGAAATGGATTTTAATCCAGAGGCAAATCTGGTGGAATTCTTATTTTGTCCGGCACAAATTGATCCTGCCATCGAGCAAGCGGCGGAAGACCTAGCAAAATCGGTGATTGAAGCATTTGATATTTGCGGATTATTGGCGGTAGAATTGTTTTTAACTAAAGATAATCAATTGTTAATCAACGAAGTAGCGCCGCGTCCACACAATAGCGGACATCATACGATTGACAGTTGTTACACCTCCCAGTTTGAACAACATTTACGCAGCATTTTGAATTTTCCCCTCGGCAGCACCCGACTCAAATCGGCGTCTGTCATGGTGAATTTATTGGGAGAACCGGGTCATTCTGGGGATGTTATATATCAAGGATTACATGAATGTTTAGCAATCGAAGGCGTGAATATTCATTTATACGGCAAAGCGACGACTAAGCCTTTTCGGAAAATGGGGCATGTGACGGTGCTGGGAGAGACTGTGGAAGCGGCGAAAACAAAAGCGCGGGAAGTGCAAGAGTTATTGAAAGTGTGTAGCGCCGAATAAATTACGACGCCCACTTCCTCGTATTCACAATCGCCTTCGGATAATCCGCGCCGATCTTTACATGCAGCGCTTCCTGCTCATCATATGATAATTGATCCGGTTGGTGCACTTTTTCTGCTGGAACGTCCGCCAATTCTGGCAACCACAATTTTACATAATCCCCATTCGGATCATAATGACGCGCCTGGGTAAGGATATTAAAATACCGATTTTCACGCGGATCACTGCCTACACCGGCTATATAATTCCAGTTGCCCCAATTACTCGTTACATCATAATCGATTAATAAAGACTCAAAATATTCAGCGCCCATTTGCCAGTTGACCTGCAAATCTTTCACCAGAAAACTTGCCACATTTTGCCGACCGCGATTCGACATAAATCCCGTTGCATTCAATTCGCGCATGTTGGCATCAATAAACGGAACACCGGTATTACCTGCTGCCCATTGATTGAATAAGCGCCAGTCATCTCGCAGGTTGAGGTCTGCCTCGCCGCGTGTGCCACCTTTATAGAAAATTTTATTCCCGTGTTTTTTTGCCATAAACCGGAAAAAATCGCGCCACAATAATTCAAAAAACAACCAGTAAGTAGATTCATTCCCACCTTGTTCGGCTTCATAGCGTTTGAGTTCATAATAAATTTGCTTCGGCGACAAGCAACCCTGCGCCAACCAGGCAGAAAATTTGGAGGAATAATCCCCTCCAATCATTTCATTACGCGTTTCTTTATAATTCTTTACATGATTGCTTTCCCACAAATAATAACGCAATCGTTTCAAACCTTCCGATTCCCCTCCTTTAAAAGGCAAAACGGCACGAGCGTCTTGTTCGATGGCTTTATGTCCAAAATTTTCAATGGTAGGAATATCGCCTGCTTCCAGCTTGATCGTCCAGGGATTAAATAATTTAGTAGGCGACACAAGTGGCTCACGCACAGGCACATAGCGTTCTACTTCCTTGCGAAACTGCGTGAACACATCGGGCGTATGCTGCACGGGAAAAGGCAAATCGCCGGTATGATATAACATTTTACCACGCGTGTAAAGAATTTCCTGCCCCAATGACCAGAGGCGTTTTTCGAGTGCATCCTGCACGCGCACTTCCTCCTGCGTACGCTCTCTGTTACAAAATACCCAACTGGTTTTTATTTCTTTTGCAATATCGAATATAATATCTTCAGGTTTTCCGACACGCACAATCAAATCAGAACCCAATTTACGTAATGATTGACGCAAATCATGAATACTTTCTATAATAAACTGTGCCCGATATTTACCAATTTTAGGAAAGCCATAACTGGTTTTTCCCAAAAACATCCGCTCATCAAACACATACACCGGCACGACCTCTTCTACTGCTTTGAGCGCATCTGATAGTGCCTCATTGTCGTGCAGGCGCAAGTCCTGCCGAAACCACACAATGGCGCGTTTTCTGTGTATATGCATAGCCGTGTAATTTTAAACTTTCAGAATAATTTGAAAGTACAACACTGAAGTTATAGCTTAGTTCTAAAAAATTCGTGTGAATTTCTAACATTCGCGCAGATTTGACAATTCGGTGAACTTATTTTTTTTCTTAAATGTTAAACATGTGATAATAAAATTATAATTTTCAATAAAACATTGATTATCAATTGGTAAATCAGGTTATTTTTAGCAGATCATGGAATCATTACACAAAGAATTAAAATTCAGGACAGCGCGAAGTTCCGGCAGCGGTGGGCAAAACGTCAACAAAGTTGCGACCAAAGTAGAATTGTTGTTTGATGTGGTCAATTCAAAAGAGCTAAATGAAGATCAAAAGGCATTAATTTTAGAACGTCTGGCAAATCGAATTACCCAGGAAGGCATTTTACAAATTGCATCCGAAGCCAGCCGTTCGCAGTTGCAAAATAAAAATTTGGCAATTAAAAAATTCAATCAACTGATTTTCAAAGCATTACAACCTGTAAAAGAACGCGCCGAAGTCAAAGTTTACACGGCAGATAAGCGCAAACGCCTTGCCGAAAAGAAAAAAACTGGCGAAAAGAAAGCCGCCCGCCGAAAGGTCATCTCCCGCAACGACGATGACCTTTCTTTTTCTGCTTCCTAATTCAACTTTCTCTTATAGAATCGGGTTTACAAGAAAATTTTTCCTGATGAAGTTTTCAATGCCAATTTTTATTTTTCTTACCGGAATAGCTTTTTTTCTAAGCGACTGTCAATCAAACCCATACGAACAAAGTCAAGGTTTATATAATTATTTTTGCGCCAACTGCCACATGGAAGACGGCACTGGTTTGCCCGGCATTATTCCTCCGCTGAAAGGTGCCGATTATCTCAAAGAAGACCCGCTGCGCGCGGCTTGTATTGTTCGATATGGAATGGAAGGCACAGTCGTTGTGAATGATACGACCTACAACCAGCCCATGCCCGGCATACCGGAAAATAAAATTTCCGCTTTTGAAATTACCAACATTATTAATTACATCAATCAAGCCTGGGGCAATGATTATGGATATGTAGGGTATGTGGAGGTGAAAGAGCGACTGGAAGCGTGTGGGAAATAAATTTGCTTTAGATTATTAAAATCATTACATTAGCTTAAAATTTTCGTTATGCCAGCAGCCACTCTAGATGAACGAATAATTCATGCACCGGACGAGGCACCATACATTGCCGGACATCGCATACGCGTAAAAGACGTGGTGATGTGGTATGAATATTTGGGCATGAGTGCAGATGAAATCTCCATTAATTATGATTTAAATTTAGCTGATATTTTTGCAGCACTCGCTTATTATCATGCCAATATTGAAACATTACAAGCGCAGTGGCGTGAGGATGAAAAATTGGTGGATGCGCTAAAAAAACAATATCCTTCTAGACTGCAACAACGCTTGCGTAGCAATGGCTAAAATAAAGGTTTATGCTGACGAGCACATTGCCAAAGCTGTTATAAAAGGGCTTCGTAGCAGAGGTATCGATGCTATAAGTTGTGCGGAAGCTAAAATGATTGCGGCAAGTGATGAAGTTCAACTTGCTTTTGCAACTCGAGAAAATCGAGTGATTATTACATATGATAATGATTTTTTAAAACTTCATGCCAATGGTATTCAACACGCAGGAATTACATTTGCTTCCAACCCATTAACAATTGGTGAAATGATTAGCATTTTATTGCTCCTTCATGAAGTTCTGGATTCAGAAGACATGATAAATCAAATCGAATTCATTTAGTTGCTTATTAAAACCCAAACGTCAACCCCAGACTTGGCAATATCGGCAATTGATTCACGCGATTATTCGTCACACGATCTACATAAAAAATATTTTCCCGATTGTAAGCATTCGTTACACTGGCAAGCACTTCCAGTTTGCTGTTTTTTGAAAATTCAAAGGTCTTTTTGAGTGAAATGTCCAGGCGATGATAGTCGGAAAGCCTGCCACCATTGCGTTTGTCAGACAAAATCGTACCGAGATTATAATTTCCAGTTAAAATATCAGTTACTGCAATATTTGTTAAGTCAATTTCCTGATAAAAGCCTTGCGTTTGCGTGAAAGGGAAGCCAGAGCCATAATTCCAGCGCACGCCGAACTCCCAAGTCAGATCTTTACCAAAATTATACGTTGCCAATAAATTGACATTGTGTCGGCGATCAAAAACGGTCGGATACACCTGGTCGCCATCGTCGCGATTGACATAAGCATAAGAATACGTTGCCCATAAATAAGTCTGACGGGTTTCGCGTTTGAAAGAAAAATCGATGCCATATGCTTCGCCCGTTTCTACCTGAAAATCAGGGTCTTGTTCGCTTAATTTATTCCGATTTACACTTATTAATTGGGTAAAACCTTTATAATAAGGTTCCACATTCAATGTAATATTTTTAGCAACATCCAACTCAAAACCAGCAATGCCGTGAAAAGCATGTTGCAGGCGGTCGTTTGTGGCTTCGCGCGTGCCAGGTTTGAATAAGGTTTGCTCAGGTCCAGCCAAAAATCCGACAAAGAAATTGACGATATCTAACTCATTTACAGTGCTTAACACATTTTGAGAATACAAGCCGCCCGCTGCTTTGAATCGCAAATCATCTGTAATATTATATTTTAGACCAAAACGAGGTTCAAACGACATTTTGGATTGAGATGCATAATAATGTAAGCGAAAGCCGGGTTCTACTATCAAATTGCCGATTTTTTGTTTATATTTTACATAACCGGCGAGTTCACTTGTAAAATCTTTTTGCTGGAATGTAATACCGACAAAATTTCGGAATTGAAAATCGGTATTAAAGCCCGTAAAATCAAAGCCGTATTTAATTTCATTATCTCCGCCGAAATAAGTAAAATTCATGGCAGCCGTATAACTTCCGATGCTGCTGGTGCGCGGCACATTATCCGATTCCTGCAAACCAATTTCATAATTGGTTACAGAAACAGCGCCATCGATGATTGTATTGGAATTAGCGGGAATCAATGTAAAATTTGCCCCCCCGCCGGAAGCATCCCAATTCACACGAGCCAGACTGACAAAATTAAATTCGTCGGTAAAATTGAAGCCGAAAAGGTTTAATTTACTGCCGTTTCCACCAACAAAAGAGACTTTTCCATAAATATCCGTATAATTATAAGGCAAGCCGATCTCGCCAATGTCCGCCAAACTGGTATCACCTGCTGCAAACGAATAAAACGAGGTATCGGTGGCGTAATCGTAGAAAATTTTAGAAGTTTCGTTCAAATAAGAATGCTTGGCAGTCAATAAAAACGATGTACTTCCGCCGCCTTCTGCTTTTAATTTTTTAATCGGACCTTCCAGTAAAACCTTGGATTGGAAAGGGCTGGCAGAGACCAAGCCGCTGAATTTTTTCTTGTCGCCCTCGCGGGTTTTGATGTCAACCACCGCCGAAATCCGACCGCCATATTCCGCATTGAATCCACCCGTTAACACATCGACGCTGCGAATCGTTTCTGTCTCAAAAACCGAGAAAAAACCAATGGAATGGAATGGATTGTAAATCGTCATCCCATCCAGCAAAATTTTATTTTGAATCGGTGAGCCACCTCGGATGTAAAGCTGACCGCCCTGATCGCCAGAGGAGATAATCCCCGGCAACACCGGTAAATACTGCGCGATATCTGCCTCGCCGCCCGTGGAAGGCAACGAGCGGATTTGTTGCGCTGTGACTTGTAATTTGGATACCTGCACGTCCGAGCGGGCTTGCTCGCGTGTGCCTGAGACTTGTACTTCGCTTAGCTCGATGGAGCTTTCCGACAAGTTAATTCGTTGATAAACAATGCCTCCCGCTTTCACAGAAATTTGTACTGCCGTGCTATCATAACCTAAGTAGCTGGCAATCAAAGTATAATCACCGGCAGGTACGTCGGCGATACTAAAAAAACCATTGACATCCGTGATGCTTCCCAGATTGGTGCCTTTCAGACGAACATTGCCATAAATGATGGGTTCACCGGTTTCCTGGTCATATACGTTGCCACGCACAATGGCATTTTGAGCAATTATTATATTGCTAAAACAAATAAAAATCAGAAAAAAGAAAAGTAAATTTGGTTTCATTGTGCAGGTGACTTTCTACATTGTTAAAAATCGCACAAATATAGCCTCTTTGCCCGCAATTAAAATACTTTTCTTTGTCGTTTACCAACAATCCACCATTCCTATATTCCATCACTCCAATATTCCATGATTCCAATATTCCATCAACTCAAACTACCAATTCACCAGCCCCTTCCCGAATAATTTCTGGTTGACTGCCAGTACAATCCACTACCGTTGAAGGCACATTGCCACAAATACCGCCGTCGATCACAATGTCCACCAGTTTTTTAAAATCTTCATAAATATCAATTGGGTCGGTAAAATATTCTGTCACTTCATCATCTGATTTCAGCGAAGTTGTCAAAATTGGGCGTCCGAGTTCTTCCACAATTGCCAGCGGAATAGTATGGTTTGGAATGCGAACCCCGACCGTGCGTTTGCGGTTTTTAAACATTTTTGGCACGGTATTATTTGATTTGAGTACAAAGGTAAAAGGTCCTGGTAAATTCTTGCGCATCATTCTAAAAACCTGGTTATCAATCGGTAAAGTATAATCCGTAATCTGACTGATGTCTTTGCAAATGAAGGATAACCTTGCTTTTTCTGGCTCTAAACCACGCAGGCGGCAAATTTTTTCCACTGCATCATTATTATTAATATCACAGCCCAAACCATACACCGTATCGGTCGGATAAATGATAATTCCACCATTGCGCAATGCTTCCGCCACTTGCTGGATTTTTCTTCCTTCAGGATTATCTGAGTTGATTTTCAGTAGCATAGGTATAATTTATTTTGATATTTTTTTTTAGATGTGGCACATTTTTGAAATGTGTCACATCTCTCAGTTGCTTCAATTTTATAAAAAATTGACAAAATTTGCAACCGAATGTTCAATGCTCTCGTCATAGGTTTCAAATTGAAGACATTAAAAAACTAAATAAACAGAATATGCACGGTCCTGAGGTTTTAATTCCATTACTGGCAATCAGCGGATTTTTCGCCTCCATCATCGTATGGGTATATATGCACTACTCTTCGCGCTACAAGGAGCGCATGGCACTGCTGGAATACGGCAAAGATGCCAATGTGTTTGACCCGCAGAAGCGAGAAAGCAACAAAACGCTGAAGTATGGCATCGTGGCAGTGATGGTTGGCATCGGTATTTTTATGGGCAATATGCTTGACGGTCTGGGTATGATGGAAGAAGCGGCTTACGGCTCTATGATTTTGCTCATGGGGGGCGTTGGTTTAGTGGGCTACTATTTCCTGATGGAGAAAAAAGTAGAAGAAGCCCGGAAAAATGATGCGGATACTTTGTAATCGTAACTTATTTTTAATCATAAAAGCGGTATCAAATTCTATTGGTGCCGCTTTTATATTTTACAAACCTCTATTGCCTAATTCAATGACTTCCAGCTCTTTAATGTTGCTTTCGTGCAATGTAAAACGCACCAGCGTCTTCACTTTATGAAATCCCTCATTGCCACAGGCACCCGGATTGATATGCAACAATTGAAATTTGGGATCGAATATGACTTTTAAAATATGAGAATGCCCGCAAATAAAGAGTTTTGGCGTATTTTGTAAAAAAATATCGCGCACCCGTTTTTGGTATTTCCCTGGATAACCACCAATATGCGTCATAAAAACGTCCACCCCATCCTGCTCAAACCGCAGATCGAGCGGGTAGCGCACACGCAAAGAAGCGCCGTCAATATTGCCGTACACAGCTCGAAATGGTTTAAAGTTTTCCAACGCATCCGCCACTTCCACATTGCCGATGTCGCCGGCATGCCACACCTCATCGCATTCTGCAAAGTATTGAAAAACAGCCGAATCCAAAAAACTATGCGTATCAGAAAGCAGCCCGATGCGTGTCATAATGAATATTTATCGTGTAATATTCAAATTTTACGTCGCAAATATCAAATTTACCATCATTCTATTCTAAATACAATTTTCCCAAATTGCTGTCCTTGGCGCATTCGTTCAAATGCCACGTGCGCATCTTTCAAGTCGTGCACGGAATCAACCACCGGCACAATTTGATGTTCCTGTACAAATGCCACCATTTGCAAAAATTCGTCATCCGTAGCCATCGTGCTGCCTATGATGGACAATTGTTTCCAAAATATCATCTGTGGACTCAGATTTGGAATTTTTCCCAGCGTGCCGCCGTAGGTTACAATGCGCCCGCCGGGTTTACACAGTTTTGGAAAAGCTGCAAAACCCTCACCGCCAGCGCTATCCAAAATCACATCAAATCCTTCCGTTTGTTGCAACAATTGTTTGTCCCAATCGGCATCCTGATAATTAACACCACCGTCCGCGCCTAAAGCAACCGCTTTTTCCAGTTTTTCATCGGAGCCAGATGTCACAAACACATGTGCACCAACCGCTTTCGCAAATTGTAGCAAAAAAAGCGCCACTCCCCCACCGATGCCCGTCACTAGCACCGTATCGACAGATTTTACTTGCCCTTTGGTAAATAATGCCCGATACGCCGTCATGCCTGCCAGCGGAAGCGCAGCAGCTTGCTCCCAGGAAAGATGCGCGGGTTTATCCGCCAATTTTTTAGTCGTTACGGCAAGGTACTGCGCAAAGGTACCCCACTTCTGCGCGCCAAGAATATGATATGCTTTGGATTGAAATACTACATTTTCTCCCCAATCATTATTTGGATTAATAATAACCGCTCGATCCTGATACGTTCCTGCCCCATCCGATCCCAATACACAGGGAAATTTTACACCTGGATATAAATCCTGTGTAATGAAAATGTCTCGATGATTTAAAGCAGCAGTCTTCAGCTTTACCACTACTTCGCCTTCGCCCGCCTTGGGGTCGAGTACATCGGTGTAGGCTAGCACTGCGCCTTTTTCGGGTAGTAGAAGAGCTTTCATTTCATAAAATTTGATGGGTGGAATGGGCGGATCAATCCATGAATTCATCCAGATTTTCAGCAGGCAGATTTACAGCAACCGGTTGCTCCATCATCGGCTTTTTCCACTGAATTTTCTGATCTAAATTATAATTTTCTAAGCGATTATGATAATAATATAATAATTTAAAATTGCCGCTGACCAATTCCTTGGCTTTATTAAAATACAATGGCTTTTTCAAATGATAATTCCCCATGCGTTTGATACCATCTTTGACCAGGCGTTCGGTGTCCCAATGAATCTGTTCAGATAATTGAATATCACCGTGTTGCGCCATATCAACGAACACCATTTTCAGTTGATTGATTACCTCGTATAAGGTCGGCAATGAAAAAACATAGTCTTCCGTTGGCAA
The DNA here is from genome assembly GCA_964517145.1 of uncultured Saprospiraceae bacterium. Taxonomy (GTDB): domain Bacteria; phylum Bacteroidota; class Bacteroidia; order Chitinophagales; family Saprospiraceae; genus JADJNW01. The sequence goes on along the minus strand of CAZFBN010000018.1, from coordinate 10,400 downwards.
ACGCAACACCCCGTACAAGTCCAATTTACTGTTTTCATTTTTTAAAATTTCAAAAGCAGCAAATGCAACTAAATGGCTACTCAGCACCACATTATCTTTATGATATCGCTCCACAATTTTTTCTGCCAATATTTTGGTGTATTCCCCTTCACGTTGCTCATTTTCAACTACTTGCCCATTGCTAATAAAGTAAGATTTGGTATCAATTTTATTACCATACTTATCATAACTATCCCCATTGGCATCCACATGATTGCCCATTACATCCAGCGGTTGCCCGAAGGTGACGGTAATATCGTTGCTTTCGGCAAAGAATTTCCAAGCAAACTTGAGTACTTTCCAGGGACTTTTAAAATCATCTTTCGATTTAATATATCGCTCCTTGCCAATGATTCGCAATTGCTGCTCGATCAAAAACGGCGCTTCCAGCACAAAATGATACCCCAATACCAGCGGCACCACAAAAACCTTGCGATCTTCGCCGCGCTGGTACAAAGCCCGCTGCGCCTCCACCACCGTGCCCAACAATCCTAATTTTAGTTTCGTCTCTAGCGACCCCGCTCGCGAACGCGTACCGCCTGGAAAAAACAAGCTATTTACACCCCGCAAAATGGAAAGCGTGGACATATTTTTCAACGTTTCCAGGTATATCGGATTTTTTTTGCGCCGATCCACCCGATAAGCGCCCAGGCGATTCATAAAATAGGCAGCGATACCGGTATTGTATAAATTCAGTCCAGCGCCGTATGCAAATGAAGGCAGCCCGGCAAAAGTATCAAGGGCATAACCCACCAGAATCGAATCCAGATTGCTAAAATGTGTTGGCACTATCACCACTGTTCCCTTTTCAAACAAACTACGCACGGTTTCGACCTGCCCCTTTACCAGCATTCGGTCACTGAGTCGATACTTGCTACCAAAAATGCTCTTACCGGCAGCCGTGTTAAGCAAGCGCGTAAAAAACAGCGTCAAAAATTTGCGGGCAAATAAAAAAGTAGAAATTTTAAACGTACCGACGATCTCTTCAGCATAGCGGTTGACAATCTGACGAAGAATTTCCTGATTATTTTTTGCAGCAGCCTCGCTTTCTTTATCTGGCGAAGCATTTAAAATCCTGCTTTGAATGCGATTCCAAAATTGCCGTTCATTGGGCGGATCCACTTTCCAAGGCTCTTCTTTAATGCGAATACGCTCCATGTACATCGTCTTCGCGATGATGTCCGTCACCTGCGTATTCGGTTTTTGACTATAATGACGAAGCGTATAATTTTCCAGTGCTGTCACAAACTCCCGCCGATTTTCACTCAGCTTATAGATGGGCCAATCTTCAATATCCGGCAAAACGTGTGGATAAATTTTACTTTTTTCGCTCATGTTTTTAGTTTGTACGATTTGTATTGGACATTCTTTCTATACCATCACACCACTCCAGAGGTATTCTCAAAATTCAACTATTAACTTCTGCCTAACAACTATCGACTATCGACTAATGACTACTGACTACTGACTATCGATTTTCTACAACTGCCTATTCACCCCATCTATAAACGCCAGTATCTCTTCTCTCCCCCAGCCCCGATTAGAAGAAGTAACAAACTGTTGCGGCAGCTCATTCCAGTATTCCAACAATGCTTGCTGAAAAGCCTCTATATTATGCTGGCGTTCCTCCTCTTTTAGGCGGTCCGTTTTAGTATAACAAATAACAAACGGAATCTGCATTTCGCCCAGTTGATTAATAAATTCAATATCATTCGCCTGAGGCAGCACATTGGCATCAATGAGCACAAAGGCACATTGCATGGTTGCCCGATTAGACAAGTACCCTTGAATCATTCTTTCCCATTGCCTACGTTTTGTCTTTGAAATTTTTGCGTAACCATAGCCCGGCAAGTCCACCAAATACCACGCTGCATTAATCAGGTAATAATTCAGCGCCTGCGTTTTGCCTGGTTTGCCCGAAGTATGCGCGAGGTCTTTGCGCTGGCACAGCATATTGATAAGCGAAGATTTACCCACATTGGAGCGCCCAATAAAGGCATATTCGGGCAGCCCGTCGCGCGGAGCCAGCGTCTCGCTGGGAAAACTTCCTTTATATTCGGCACTTTTCACCTCCATACCCACAAAGGTAACGAGAATGTACTCAATTGCCGAAAGTTTTTTAAAAGCAGCTTGTAAGATACAATTCAAATCACTTCAATCTCAATGCTAATGATGTTTCAAGTATAATGGGGGGAGTAGTAAAACATAATTGACCCCCTCCTCAAACATAACCTAATTTACTTCCAAATATAAACAGGTTTAGTTTTGCACCTCCCTCAGTTATGTTTCAGATATAACTGCCCCCCTCTCGAAGTATAATTCAGTTCACTTTTGAGATACCCCTAATTTAGGTTTGTACCCCCCCAAATTCTATTTCAGACATAATTAGGGGGGTATCGAAATACAATTCACCCCCTCCCGAAACATAATTGAATTCATCTTTGAGATACCCCCAATTAAGGTTTGCACCCCCCCAAACTATGTTTCAGGTAGCATTGGATTTGAGTTTGATCGCTCTTTTATTCAGATTTTAGTGGTATGCCATTATAGTTGGGAAGCGAAGCTTTTGGAGTGTAGAGTAGGCATCTTATAGTGCCTGAATTTCGGCTTCCGATAAACCGGTTATTGCTGAAATGTTATTCCCTTTAGGTTGATAGAATCGTATATTTTACAGATGTTAATCAGTTGATTTCCAGCGTGTTTTTAATAAAATTTTATACGAAAATATCGCTCAAAAGGGAATAAGTAGACAAGACAAAATCTGACAGTTTGGTTACATTAGAGTTACCACATTTTAAATAATCAAACTAAGTTCATCGTGACTATTACATTTTACTTTATTGAACAGTCTCAAATAAATTCTTCGTCTCTACTAACACTGTTTATTATAAGTTTTACAATTTAATCTCGCTTATTTACTCAATTGCATTTTATTTTTCAAAATACACTACCGGTAAAATGATTTTTATCTCATGGGATAAATCTTCCTTTTTCCAATAAATAATAAAGTTCACTCTTGCTTTTGTCAGACGAAATCCTTTCTGCTTCATTGTTTTAATGGTATCGGAAAACTTCCTTGAAAATTTTAACAAGGGTTGCCCATCGGCATTCCTGCACTCATCTTCGTTTATATTAAGCAAATCACCACTTTTTAATTGTGAAACAATATTTTGGCGTGTAATGAAATAATCCAACCAAACATCCTTTAAAGTTAAGTGCATCGCCAGTTGATTCAGAGGTAAGTGTATTTTTTGGTCTTCTACTCGCTCTAAATTTTCTGCTGTAATGTCATCGAGATAACTTCTGTTTAAGTGAATAGTTAAGTTGCGTTTTGCTCTTGTCATGGCAACATACAATTGCCGTTTCGCCTCATCGGTTGAAGGATTGAAATTTTCAAGCAAAACAAAAACATTATCAAACTCTTTGCCCTTTGCTTTATGAATGGTTGAAACAAAAATCGTTTCACCGTTTTCGTTAAAAAAATCTTCTATTTTGGATTCACGAATAAAAACTTCCAGATCAGACTTGTATTTCTTTTTTGGATTAGTCGCTTCAAAATCATTAATAATATTTTGGCATAGCTCCCACTTTGAACTGTCATGAAAATTATTTTGTAAAGCTTTTTTTGCAGCCGTCCAAATTTCATCACTAATAACAAATACATCGTCTCCCAATTTTAGTGCGTTTAAGAAAAATCGAATCTCTGAAAGATTATACAAATTAAAACCATCATTAGGCTGAATTAACTTGGCTGGCATTCTATTTTTCAACAACAAACCGGTAATCTGTAACGCCTCGTCATTTGTTTTTGTCAGCACACAAGTAGTCCCTGTAAGACCTGTCGAAATTATATCTTCCACCAATGGAACAACAAGATTTCCATTATAGTATTTTACTAATTTTATTTTACCATTATCCTTTTGATTAGCCATAATCGGCGTCTCTTTCAGACGATGGGAAATCTTTTTTACAAATGAATTTGTAAATTCAACTAAATTAATTTTGCTTCTATAATTTTCTATGAGTTCGTGTTTGGCAGCTCTCCTTTCTGTCATGAATTGTTCCAAATATTTTGAACTTGCATTGTTAAATTCAAAGATGGTTTGGTCGTCATCACCGACCATAATTACTCTCATATCTTCATTATGTTCCATCAAAGCATTGATTAAAGCATAGGACTCTTCGTTTATATCCTGTGCTTCGTCAATTACTAAAACAGTTTTTGTAATTCTGCTTGGTTCGACTTCTTTGTTCTTAATTTTCTCAATAGTCTTTTTCAATATAAAGTCGGCATTTTCCAGGTTTCCCACTTTACCTAATAAATCAAAACAATAAGAGTGAAATGTTTTTATTTCTATGTAATTCGCTGCGTTACCGATGAGTTTTAGCAATCGCTTCTTGAATTCTGTTGCTGCTGCCCTAGAAAAAGTGACCATGAGTAATTGCTCGTGTTTCACATCTTCCATCAAAAGCAGCGAAGCAAGTTTATGAACCAACACTCTGGTTTTACCACTCCCGGGTCCAGCCAAGACAGCAATGTGTTTTGCTTCATTATCGTTTATAATTTTCAATTGCGTTGGAGAAAGTTCCCCAAAAAGTTGTTTGAACTTATTAGGCGTCATTTTGAGTCTAAGGTCGTCCACTTTACTCCCTGGAAAATATTTTTTAAGAAACGAGTTGTAATTTAATTGAAAATAGTCGTCCACAAATTGTAGAGCCTCTTTATAGTTATCGATCATCTTTTTAGCATATTCACCCACGATGTGAATTTGCTGAATCTTATTTTCATAAAACTGATTCAATCTTTGGTAATCCTCTTTTTTGTATTGTATTCGGTTGTCTTGTTCCACCCTGTCAATGGTCAGCCGATTGTACACAACCAGAAACCCACCCTCAATTTTTATTGCTTCAATTCGTGAAAGATAAAAAAGTGCATCCTCTATTTCTTCAATGGAAACCTTAACTTCAAAAAGCTGCGGTCTTTTCTCAAAAGCATTTTTTAATTCGTGAACTGAAAACTCAATCAACACTTCTTCTTTTTCAACTTCTGCAGCTCCTAAATTGCTTTTTTCATAAAAGAATTCAACGAGGAATTTTGCTATCTCATGTCGTTTTGCTAACTTTTCTTTTAAAGAATCCTTCGGCTGTGTACAAAGCACAACCACATGATTTTTGGAATACTCGGAATTTTTTCGTTTAATCCAATTCTTGATTGCCCAAAAATTGAGAATGGTTTTAATTTTATGTGGATTTACTTCTCTACAACCTTTTTCTTCTGCTGCTTCATTTAACTTCTTTATATCAAAGGATTTTTCATGTTCTTCAAAAACCGGCAAAAGAAAATCTTCGAGTTTGCTGAATGTCTCAACAATCTGGAGGGAACGGTTTACTTTTTCCCCTTTTTTTATGAATGCAGTCAGGTCTTTTGCGTCCGCCAAAATCTTTTCTTCTCGCAGCAGATTTACAATATTGATGACTTCTTCTTTTACAATTCCCAAATGGTCAGAAATATAGTCTATTCTAGATTCTGCCGCTTCATCGTTTGATTGTTTTCTGCTTTTACTTGAAAAAAGTTTCTTGATAATTCTAATTCCCTTTTCTTTTTGCTTCTCCTCAAATCTTTCCGAAACATTAATTTTTTCAATGGCTTCTTGTGCATTCTTAGAAAGAATACTATTTGCAAAAACTCTTGGCATATTTTGTCCTCGCTTCAAATAACCAGCATCCTCCAAAGCTGCAATTGCAGTCGTTACTCTTGTTTCAATCTCAACAACATTATCATCCCAACCTGCTTTTCGTGCAATCTCTAATGCAGAGTTTGAAACCGTTGAGCGGAATTTTGTAATATCTTTTATTGCTTTCCAAATCTGCTGTATCTCTTTGATGGATAGTTTGGTTTGATTCAATAAGATAAAATGCTTGCTGAGGTCTTCCTCATTAAACAACACGAAGCAATCGGCAACAATATTTTCATCTCGTCCTGCTCTCCCTGCTTCCTGGATGTAGTTTTCAAGTGAATCGGAAATCTCATAGTGAATCACCATGCCAACATCTTTCTTGTCAACTCCCATGCCGAAAGCAGAAGTCGCAACCATGATCGGAACCTCACCTGATATAAAAGCATTTTGGTTGGCTATCCGCTCCTGTACATCCATTTTACCATGATAATGCAATGCTTTAAACCCATCTTTATTTAATCTAGATGCAAGTTTAAATGCTTTTAAAGTTCTTGATACATAAATGATTGTCGGGCAATTTTTCGCCTCTATTAAATCTCTAACTTTCTGGTATTTTTCTTCTTCATCTCCTTTCTCAAAAACCTTGTAGTGAAGATTTGTCCGCGATGCTTTTGAAGTGAATAGCTCTAACTCAAGCGAAAGTTTTTCTTTAAAGTAGTCACAAATATCTTCAATCACTTTCTGTTTCGCTGTTGCTGTAAAGCAAGAAACTGGAATACTGTCTTCAAGATTTTTCTTCTCCTGAATTGACTTAATGAAATCACCAATGTATAAATAGTCCACTCTGAAATCTTGTCCCCATGAAGAAAAGCAGTGTGCTTCGTCAATAACAAAACGAACAATCTTTCTGCCTAAAAGCAATCGTTCAATTGTTCTTGAACGTAATGATTCAGGTGAGATATAAAGGATAGCTGCTGAACCATCTTCGACTCTCTCGAATGATTTTGCTCTTTCAATTGGGTCAAGCAAACCATTTATGGTTACTGCTTCTGTGATTCCAACTCTTTCAAGATTATCAACTTGATCTTTCATCAATGATTGCAACGGAGAAATTACAACTGTCAAACCTTTGGCACTTTCTCCACTCATTAATGCAGGAACTTGAAAAGTAATGGACTTGCCTCCACCGGTTGGGAATACGGCTAAAATTGATTTGTTGTCAATGGCTGCTTTTACTGCGTTTTCTTGCAATGGTTCTCCTGCATAAGTTCTGAATGCGTCAAAACCAAAAAAGCGTTTCAATCCTCTGTGTATGTCCAATGCCTTGTTGCAATATAAGCAACCACTAATGCAAGGTTTGTTTCGCAAGCGAAACATTATCCTTTCAATTTCGGGATAGTTTTTTAGCACCCAAGGAGGTGTAATGGAATATCGGCTATTTGCATTTATCAGCGATAGGCAATACGCTAATTCAATTGGGTGCTCTAATATTATTTTCGTCAGGTCTGCATGCTCACAAATTTCTAATTCAAACTTTTGGCGAATAATTTTTTCAGGATTTGTATCTGCACTTGTATATGCAATAAAACGAAAAAAGGCTTGAAACTCTTTTTTGTCATTCAATAGTAAATAGAAAATTTGCTTTAAATTTTCATCAGCTTGTTTAAAGGCGGCAATTTCGTCATTAAATAAATCTTTTGCTTTTATTGAATCATTCAAAGGATTGTTTGTATCATCAGATTGTAGCTTATCATCCTTTAATAAGGAATGATATGGGTTGGTTGGAAAAAGGAGCGGCGAAAGGAATAAAGTGTCAATGATATTTGCAGAATTTACTCCTGCATCAGTAAGTGCTTTGCCGATATATTTTATATCGTGATTGAAAATATTGTGCCCACAAATGAATTTCGTTCCATTTAAAAACTGAATAAATTCGGCAATCGAAGTTTTGTGAAATGTGCTTCCATTCCCCTTGATGCTGCCAATGTCAAGAATTTTTTGGCTTTTGGGCTCAACCTCGGTATCAATAAATGCAATTGAGTTCATGCTGATTAACGAAGTTTTTTTTGGTTTTTTTTCTGTCTGGTTTATAAGTGATAACTACTATACTGAAATATTTTACATTTTATTTAGCGAGTTCGGGGACGAGTATATTTACTTATTTTGTAAACCTTATTGTTTTGATTATTATACTTACAAAAATCCGCCCACAAGCCTCATTCCTGCCTGTAAACGGATAGTCTCTCTTATTACATCCAAATATAAAGTAAAGTAACAGAGGATGCAAGAAAAAGTAGTGTTATTTTTTAATTTGATTGGTATTTACTTTTGTAAATTGTCGCATGCAGCTTGCAAAAAGCGTTGCTTTCTGGTATTTTTATAAGAAATAACGACCATTCATGTATATTTATAAAGATATTATCACCGTAGAGACGGGTAAGCGCAGTGGAAAGCCTTGTATTCGGGGCTTACGCATTACGGTAGAGGACATCCTGCGCTGGCTGGCTTCGGCTATGACCATTGACGAAATTTTGGAGGATTTTCCGGATCTCACGCGGGAAGATGTGTTTACGGCATTTGAGTTTTCAGCGGAGCAAATGAAACGGATTCAATACGCGGCTGCATGAAAATTTTAATTGCCCAGAATCTATCACATCGCATCGTGCCTTACTTAACAGGATATTACCAGGAAATCGTTCAGGTTCGGGAAGTAGGGCTTAAAGATGCGAATGATTATGAGATCTTTATGTATGCCCGAAGCAATAACTTCGACGCGATTATTGCGCAAGATGACGACTTTTTAAAATTGCTTCGTACTTTCAATATGCCACCCAAAGTGATCCAAATGCGCACCGGCAATTCAAAAACGCGGCTTTTGGCAGAGCTACTAATCCATCAAATGGTTGCAATTGAATCATTTCTGGAAAATGAAGATGCTGATTATTTTGAAATTTTTTCTATTTAAAATATACTTCTTTCAGCCCCTATTTTGACAATAGCTTATGATATTCTTTTGTCTTATTTTCGTCAATCAATTTTTTTCGCAGCATATTGATCCCAATTATCAAAAGCCAAATGATCCAAAGGGTGCTGATTAATACAGGTTTATTTATTTAAACAAGCTTGTGGGCGGGCGCCCATTTCATATTCTTTCATCAATTCTTCCAGCCTTTTTTCATACGCATTGGGCGCTTCTACGCGGGCAAGCTGCTGTAGTGCCTGGTAGCGGCATTCCCAAACTTTGAGGCGCAAGCGCTGCACGCGGCACTCCAGTTCTTTGGTGAATTTGAATTCAAATGTTTGTTGAAATGCTTCAATTTGCTCCAGGTATTGAAGTCCCTCTTCGCAGCTGGCAGCAAAGCCTTTCATGGTCCAATCCTTGACCTGATAGATATTATCACAATACATTTCCGTTGACAGAAAGTCTTCGTTGAGCTTGTCGCCTTGTGCCACAAACTTGCTCCACAGCTTTTCAATTTTCACGCCATTGGCGGCATATTTTTCAATTAAGGCAGACAATTCATTGATTTTGGTCATGGTAATTTTGTCCAATTTTGCCGGCTCTACCCTTTGCAGGGAGTCAATTTTATCCAGCATGTCTTCCGCCAAGTCGCACGTATAAGCGAATCCATCCATGATGTAAGCTCGAATGACTGCCTCTTTACTGCAATATTCATACCCATATTTACCCAGGTGTTTCACTTTATTGTCAGGAAGAAAGGCTTCCCACGCCTCATTCAACACCGCCAAATCGCCATTCTTTTCCTGAATGGCAGTTTCCAGTTCCGTTATTTTTTTCTCCACCTCCCGATTGGGGGCTACGCCGCTTTTGACTTGCAATTGCTGGATTTCCTCCAACGCTTCCGGGGCAGCTTCGCACACATCCAACGCACCATTCAAAAGCAATACCTTCATGTTGGGAATGGGATTGCAGGGAAAAAAGGGCAGCTCAATGTTAAACCCAGGAGAAACGCCGGTATCAATGAATTTCTTCCACGCAACGTCCAATTTAGCCATGTCCTGAAACATGGATTTCATATCAGCCACTTCTTTTGCTAAGCCTTCGACATCCCGCACACGCAGGGTGGTTTTTTCTGTGAGTTGGAGCGTGCGATTTTCAAAAACCTCCTTTGCCCTCGGCACATTTCCCTCGCAGTAATGCGCGTAAGCCATCATGAAGGAATACTTCGCCAGCGTTTTTTTCTCACAGCTCGTTTTAGCGGCAGTGATGGCTTCCAATTCATCCAGCGTGACAGCTTTCGTTTTCAAAAATCTTGTCCAAAGCTCGTCCATGCTTTGATAAGCTTTGATTTTAGCGTCCAGGTCTTCCATTTTTTTCACAAATCCCGGAATCGCCTTATGCACTTCGGGGTCTATTGCTTGCACTTCTGCCATCAGTTTTTCAGCGTTGTCCACATCGCTTTGGCAAAAATCTGTGTTGGTATTCATCAACAAATACTTGGCGTAATCCTCCTGCTCATACACCTTGTTGGGCTTGACCAACTCGCTCATGTTGGAAATCTTGTTATTTTCCAAAAACTCCTTCCAGGTTTCGTCAAAATTGATGGTCTGAGCAAAAGTGCCGGTCGCAATAAAAATAAGGTTGAGAATAAAGCAAAATGAAAAATAAGTTGTGCGCATTTCGATTTAAAATTTAGAATAGGTTTACTTTGAATCGTGTGA